>JAJZPY010000067.1 GCA_021811005.1 Pseudomonadota bacterium | reverse complement strand
CGCATGGCCAGAATGTCGGACGTGGTCAGGTAAGCCAGCACATTTTCGAACACATGCCGTTCGGCCGCGCTCAGCTTGTGGTGGTAATCATGGACGTCCTGCGCCATGGAAATTTCAAGCGGCGTCCAGTGATTGCGGTTGGCATTCAGGAAGAATTCCCACGCCCACGGGTATTTGAAAGGCGCCAGCTGATTGATGTCCGTGCGCGCATTCACGATGCGCTTGTCGTTCACATTGACCGGGGCCAGGGAGCGAATGATGGCATTCATTGGCAGGCCTCGCATTCGGGATCAAGAATCGAACAGGCCTTGGGCATGGGTTCCTGCCCGCCGGAAGCGGAAACCCCGGCCATGGCGGGAGCGAGGCTTTTCTCCATGGCGGTGGCGCCCAAGGTGCGCAGATAGTAGGTGGTCTTGAGCCCCCGCATCCACGCCAGCCGGTACAGCTCGTCCAGCTGCTTGCCGGAAGCGCCGGCCACGTACAGATTGAGCGACTGGGCCTGGTCAATCCACTTCTGGCGCCGCGCCGCAGCCTCCACGAGCCAAACCGGGTCAATTTCAAAAGCCGTGGCATAGCGGGATTTGATCTCGTCCGGAATCCGGTCGATGGCCGCGAGCGCGCCGTCAAAGTATTTCAGGTCCGACAGCATCACGGCGTCCCAGAGCCCGAGGGCTTTCAGATCCTGCACCAAGGCCTCGTTCACGACGGTGAACTCCCCCGACAGGTTGGATTTCACGTACAGGTTCTGGTATTCGGGCTCAATGGATGCGGACACACCCACGATATTGGAAATCGTGGCCGTGGGCGCAATGGCGACGCAATTGGAATTGCGCATCCCGTGGCGGGCAATGCGCTCCTTCAGCAAATCCCAGTCCATGGTGACGCTGCGGTTGATCTCCAGGAATCCGCCTCGCGATTTTTCAAGAAGATCGACGGATTCATGCGGCAGGATGCCCCGGTCCCACAGGCTGCCTGAAAAACTGGAATAACGCCCCCGCTCTTCGGCCAGTTCGGTGGAAGCCCAGTACGCGTGGTAGCAAATCGCTTCCATGGAACGGTCGGCAAACTCCACCGCCCGATCGGACGCGTAGGGAATGCCCAGGCGTTGCAGGCAGTTTGAAAACCCCATGATGCCAAGGCCCACCGGGCGATGCCGCACATTGGCATTGCGCGCCTTGAGCGTGGGGTAAAAATTGATGTCCACCACGTTGTCCAGCAGGCGCATGGCGCTGCGAACGGTTCGTCCCAGCTTGTCCAGGTCCAGTTGCCATTCCCCTGCCACAGACACCAAATGAGCCAGCAGATTGACCGAACCCAAATTGCAAACGGCGGTTTCGGACGAGGAAGTATTGAGGGTGATTTCCGTGCACAGGTTTGAACTGTGGATGACCCCTGCGTGTTGCTGGGGCGAACGCAGATTGCAGGCATCCTTGAACGTGATCCAGGGGTGCCCCGTCTCGAACAGCATGGTCAGCATCTTGCGCCACAGTTGAACGGCGGGAACGCGTCTGGACAGCGGCAGCCCGCCCTGCAATGCCCTGGCTTCATAGGCCTGGTAGGCCGTTTCAAACGCTGTACCGAAAAGGTCATGCAAATCGGGAACATCCACGGGCGAGAACAAGGTCCATTGGCCATTTTCCGCCACGCGCTTCATGAACAGGTCCGGGATCCAGTGGGCGGTATTCATGTCATGAGTGCGCCGGCGGTCATCGCCGGTGTTCTTTCTGAGCTCGAGGAACTCCTCGATGTCCAGATGCCAGGTTTCCAGATAGGCACAGACAGCCCCTTTGCGCTTGCCGCCCTGATTGACAGCGAGGGCCGTGTCGTTGACCACCTTGAGGAACGGAATCACTCCCTGGCTTTTGCCGTTGGTGCCCTTGATCCGGCTTCCTAGGGAGCGCACGGGGGTCCAGTCGTTGCCAAGACCCCCCGCATACTTCTGCAGCAGGGCATTTTCCTTGATCCCCTGGTAAATGCTGTCCAGGTCATCCGAGACCGTGGTCAGGTAGCAGGATGAGAGTTGGGGGTGCTGCGTTCCGCTGTTGAACAGCGTGGGGGTCGAGCTCATGAAATCGAAGGACGAGAGCAGGTTGTAAAACTCGATGGCCCGCTCTTCCCGGTTGATTTCATGGAGCGAAAGCCCCATGGCCACGCGCATGAAGAAGGTCTGGGGCAATTCGATCCGCCGCTCGTCACGGTGCAGGAAGTAGCGGTCATACAAGGTCTGCAGGCCCAGGTAATCGAACTGGGTGTCCCGTTCCGGAACCAGCGCCTGCCCCAGTTTTTCCAGGTCGTAGTCTTGCAGGCGCGGGTCCAGAAGCCCGGCTTCGATGCCCTGCGCGACCAGCAGCGCCAGCGCTTCCGGATAACGCGCCGCCATGCCGGCCTGCGCAACGTCCTGCCCCAGCACTTCGGTCCGGATGATGCGAAGCAACAGGCGGGCGGCGGCCTTGCTGTAATCCGGATCCTGTTCGATGAGGGTGCGGGCGGCCAGAACCAGGGCCTGGTGCACGGCGTGCGCTTCGACTCCATCGTAGAGATTCTGCAAGGCAAGCGTCACGATGGCCTCGGAATCCACGCCCGCCAGCCCCTCGCAGGCTTCATGGCAGGCCGCCTGCAGCCATTCCGTGTCCAGTGGCAAACGCTTCCCGTGAACCATCATGTGAAGCGTGGCGCTGCCCGGGCTCCCTTCGCTGACCTGTGCCTCGCTGGCCCGTTCTGCCGCCCGCTTCTCCCGGTACAACACGTAGGCACGGGCCACGTCGTGTTCGCCGGAGCGCATGAGCGCCAGCTCCACCTGGTCCTGGATGTCTTCGATGTGGACGGTTCCTCCCGCCGGCAAACGCCGTGTCAGGGCGGTCACCACCGTGTCCGTGAGGCGCCTGACCAGGTCACGGGTTTTTGCGGAGGCAACGCCCTGCTGGCCCGAGACCGCCAGGAACGCCTTCGTCATCGCCGCTGCAATTTTTTCGGCATGAAACGGGACGATGGCCCCGTTGCGTCGTATAACTTCCAGGCCGACGTCCTGGGAAGACAGTGAGGCAGCACGCTGCAGAGTGGGCATAAGACGGTTCTCCTTGAGTATTGAGCAGTTCAGGGAGAGCCGGATGATGGATTGGCAGGGAATGAGAATTCCGGGGGCTGGGGTCGACGCATTGTCCACAGCGGCTGCCAACATCGCCCATGGAGTCACCCCGCCCCATTCAGACAATAAAAAAAATCAGATGGCAGGTCTCCTGGCTTTCGGGTCTTCATCTTGCGCTAGCCTTCCCGGATTGAACCGGTGGCAAAGAGGAGCGCAAGACTCGCCGACTACAGTTGCGGGGGCAGCTCCGGCATGGAAAAAGCTTTCGTACCGGATTCCCTATTATCCTGACGGCTCGCGCGCGTCAGGCACCATCTGGGATGCACTATACCGCAACAGACTGTGTTTATGTCAACCACAAAACACAACTTATTGTGTTTTGCGCAAAGTCTCGGCCGCCGCCACCAGGTTGGTCAGCGCCGGCATCACCTCGCTCCACTGGCGGGTCTTGAGGCCACAGTCGGGATTGACCCACAGACGTTCGGCCGGTATGCGCAGGGCCGCCTTTTTCATCAGGTCGATCATGTGCTGAATGGTCGGAATGTTGGGCGAATGGATGTCATAGACGCCCGGGCCGATCCCGTTCGGATACCGGAAATGGTCGAACGCTTCCAGCAGCTCCATGCCGGAACGCGACGTCTCGATGGTAATGACATCGGCATCCATGGCGGCGATGGCTTCAATAATGTCGTTGAACTCCGAATAGCACATGTGGGTATGGATCTGGGTTTCATCCGCCACGCCGTTGGCAGCGATGCGGAATGCCTCGACCGCCCAGTCCAGGTAAGATTTCCATTGCGACTTGCGCAGGGGCAATCCTTCGCGCAGGGCGGCCTCGTCGATCTGGATGATGCGCACTCCCGCTTTTTCCAGGTCCAGTACCTCCTGCCGGATGGCCATGGCCAGCTGCAGGCAGCTTGCAGCACGCGGCTGGTCGTCGCGCACGAAAGACCAGTTGAGCAGCGTCACCGGCCCCGTGAGCATGCCTTTCATGGGACGCTCGGTCAGGGACTGGGCGTATTCGATCCAGTCCACCGTCATGGCCCTGGGGCGACTGATGTCGCCGTACAGGATGGGCGGCTTGACGCAGCGCGAGCCGTAGGACTGCACCCAGCCGTGCTGGCTGAACACGTAACCGTCGAGCTGTTCGCCGAAATATTCCACCATGTCGTTGCGTTCGGCCTCGCCGTGCACCAGAACATCCAGCCCGAGCGACTCCTGCTCGCGCACGCTGCGGGCAATTTCGGCCTGCATGGCCTTTTTGTACGCCTTCCCGTCGACTTCTCCTGCCTTGAAACGGTTGCGCGCCTGCCGGATTTCAGCCGTTTGCGGAAAGGAACCGATGGTGGTGGTGGGGAAGCGGGGCAAATTGAGGCGCGCCGCCTGGCGGACTGCACGGACCGCATAGGGACTCTGGCGCCGGCCGTGTTGCGCGGTGATTCCGGCCAGGGCCGTTTTGACGGCCGGGTTATGGATGCGGCGCGAATTGCGGCGGCCCTCAACGGCGGCACGGTTGGAATCCAGTTCAGCACCGACTGCCTGGCAGCCGTGGTTCAGGGCATTGGCCAGAAGGGCCAGTTCCTCGAGCTTTTGCCGTGCAAAAGACAACCAGGACCTGATCTCGCCATCCAGACCCTGTTCACTGTCCAGGTCCACGGGCACGTGCAGCAGCGAGCAGGAGGGCGCGATCCACAGGCGGTTTCCCAGGCGTTCGGCGATGGGTTCCAGCCAATCCAGCACGGCATTGAGATCGGTCTTCCAGATGTTGCGGCCGTTGATGACCCCCAGAGACAAGACCTTGAGCCCGGTCAGCAGGCCCAGCAGCGGCAATACTTCCTCGCGCGCGTTGACCGCATCCAGATGCACCCCGGCCACCGGCAGTTCCGCAACCAGATGAAGATTGTCCTGAAGCGGGCCGAAATAGGTGGCGAGCAGAATTTTGGCGCGGCTCGCCTTGAGGTCGTGGTAGGCGAGATTGAAGGCATGGCGCCAGTCGGCATCCAGTTCGGTTACGAGGATGGGCTCGTCGATCTGCACCCATTCCGCTCCGGCATCGGCCAGCGCTTCCAGCAGCTGGCCATAGACGGGCACCAGGCGTTGCAGCAAGGCCAATTTATCCGATCCATCCTTGGCCTTGCCCAGGGCCAGATAGGTGAGCGGCCCGATGATCACGGGCTTGGCCTTGACGCCGAGCGCCCTGGCCTCCGCCAGCTGCTCCAGCAGGCGGGAAGCATCCAGCGTGAACCCGGTGGCGGCAGTGAATTCGGGGACGATGTAGTGGTAATTGGTGTCAAACCACTTGGTCATCTCGCCGGCCGCCACCCCGCCGCAGCATGAGGTTTCGGCGGATTGGGCCGAGCGCCCGCGGGCCACGCGAAAGTAATTGTCCAGCACATCCCCGTGGAATGCCTGCGCCCGCTGCGGCAGGTTGCCCAGCGTGAAGCTCATGTCCAGCACCTGGTCATAGAACGAGAAGTCACCAACCGGAACCCAGTCCAGGGTTTTCTGGGCCTCCCAATGGCGATGGCGCAGTACGGCCCCGAGCGCCTTGAGTTCGTCGCGCGACGACCGGTCCTTCCAGTACGCCTCCAGGGCAAATTTCAATTCGCGCCGACTGCCCATGCGCGGGAAACCGAGGTTGTGCGTGAACGCCATCATGAACACCATTGCTGAATGGAAAGACGTTCCATCCTAAGCCGTTCATTGCATGAATAAAAATGGTATTATTTCATCTATCGATTAATTTTGTTCATGTATGTATTTGCCATGGCCATCCTGGAACGCGCTCATCTCGAAATCATCCGCGCCGTGGATCAGCAAGGATCCCTGACCGCCGCCGCCGAGACGCTGCATCTCACTCAGTCGGCGCTGAGCCATACGGCACGCAAGCTGGAGGACCAGCTGGGCGTGGCCATCTGGCATCGTGAAGGGCGCAGCCTGCGCCCCACCCAGGCGGGCGCGTATCTTCTGTCCGTAGCCAACCGCCTGCTGCCCCAACTCGACCAGGCCGAAGCGCTTCTGAGGCAGTTTGCCAACGGCGAACGCGGTGTGTTGCGATTCGGCATGGAATGCCACCCCTGTTACCAGTGGCTGCTGAAGATCGTGTCGCCTTACCTGGCCGCATGGCCCGCGGTGGACGTGGATGTGAAGCAAAAATTCCAGTTCGGGGGCATCGGCGCCCTGTTCAATTACGAAATCGATTTGCTGGTAACGCCCGATCCGCTCTACAAGGCGGGACTCACCTTCACGCCGGTATTCGACTATGAACAGGTGCTCGTGGTTGGCCCAGGCCATCCCCTGCGCCAGTGCGCCTTCGTGCAACCCAAACAGCTGTCCGATGAAACCCTGATCACCTACCCGGTCGAGATCGACCGACTCGACGTGTACACGCGGTTTCTCACTCCGGCCGGCGTCAGCCCCAGGCACCACAAAACCATCGAAACCACCGACATCATGCTGCAGATGGTGGCCAGCGGACGCGGCGTGGCCGCCCTGCCCCGCTGGCTGGTGGAAGAACAGAGCGCCAAGTTTGACGTTGCCCCGGTCAAACTCGGCCGCCGGGGCGTGGACAAGCAGATTTTTGTGGGCTATCGCGAAGCCGATGCCGGGATCAATTACCTGCAGGCCTTTGTCGAGCTGGCGCGCAGCTACCGCCAAAGCCAGTGATTCCTGCAATAGCAAGATCCGGGTCGCCAGAATGCAGTGGGGCCCGCACAATGGGCGCTCTCACTCTGCAACCGGACGGAACAGGGCCCGATTAAATGTCAGACTACGACCGCATGGCCCAGGCCATTGCCTACCTGACGCGCCATGCCCACAGTCAGCCCACGCTGGCTGACATTGCGGCGCATTTGCAGCTGAGCCCCTTTCATTTCCAGCGCCTGTTTTGCCGCTGGGTCGGCGTCACCCCCAAGCGCTATCTGCAGGTATTGACCGTGGAGCGGGCCAAACAGCTGTTGCGCGAATCGCGGCCCCTGCTCGATGTCACCGATGCGGTGGGCCTCAGCAGCGGATCACGCCTGCATGACCATTTCATTCACCTGGAAGCCGCGACCCCAGGGGAATTCAAGGCGGCCGGCGAAGGCATGACCATCGAGTTTGGCCTGCATGAAACGCCTTTCGGCTCCGTATTCATTGGGGCCACGGCGAGAGGCATCTGCGGCCTTGAATTCGTGGATGGCGGTGGCATCGAAAATGCCCGAACCCGCCTGGCCAAGAAATGGCCTCATGCCCGGTTCCGCGAAAACCAGAGCCAAACCCGTACCCTGGCCAGCGCCCTGTTCAGCGGCAACATCACGCCGGAGCGCCCATTGTCCCTTTATGTTTCCGGCACGAATTTTCAGGTCAGCGTATGGAAAGCGCTCCTGCAGATACCCAGCGGCCAGGTTGCCAGCTATGCCTCAATCGCAAAAGCCATTGGCCGGCCCCGTGCGTCGCGCGCGGTAGGCGGAGCCGTGGGAGACAACCCGATTGCATTCGCCATTCCCTGCCACAGGGTCATCTGCCAGAACGGCGATTTGGGAGGCTACCATTGGGGGGAAATACGCAAGCAGGCAATCCATGCCTGGGAGGCGGCAAGGCAGGAGCCCCTTCGGTAAGAGGACCTGCCGGTAACGCCCAGGACTTCAGTATCGACGGGGTGCGGGCGCTGCCTGAGGGCGGGTCTCGATGTGGCGGAAGGTGATGCGCCCCTTGCTGAAATCATAGGGGGACAATTCAAGCGAAACGCGGTCTCCGGCAATGATCCGGATATGGTGCTTGCGCATCTTGCCCGCACTGTAGGCAATGAGCTCGTGACCGTTTTCCAGCGTGACACGGTAACGGGAGTCAGGCAGCACTTCTTTCACCACCCCATTCATTTCGATAAGTTCTTCCTTGGCCATATGCACTCCAGAAAACGTGTTCAGAAACAGCAAGGGGAAACCGCCCCTCGAGGGGCAAGCATCAAGACAGCGGCGTGATGAAGGAAAATTCCGCAGAAACGCGGCGGAGAAAGAACCGAACAGCAACTGCACCACTTGAGGATCGCTGCCGCACTATAGGCCGGAGGAACCGTAATTGCAAGCCGGCACCGATCGTAGCTCCCTCCGATGGCCTGGGCGCAGCCAACAGGCATTCCGGCACGAGTTTCTGATATCATGTGCGCCGTGGCCTTTGTCCCAGTCTCCTGGCCACGCCTTTTGTAGCACTTGCTACCCACCCGCATCCGCCCTGGACTGGCGCCCGTTACCGGGCGACGGCCGATGTAGTTTCTGGAGTTTTCCATGGAGTTTTCCAATCTCGGCCTGGCCGAGGAAATTGTCCGTGCCGTAACCGAGCACGGCTACACCACCCCCACCCCGATTCAGGCACAAGCCATCCCCGCCGTGCTTTCCGGCGGCGACCTCTTGGCCGGCGCACAGACCGGCACCGGCAAGACCGCCGGCTTTGTCCTTCCCATCCTGCACCGGCTTTCTGACAAGTCCATGAAAGGGCCGTCCTCGGGCCGGCCGCCGGTGCGTGCCCTGATTCTCACCCCCACACGCGAGCTGGCGGCGCAGGTTGAGGAATCGGTGCAGATTTACGGCAAGCACACCAAGCTCACTTCCATGGCCCTGTTTGGCGGTGTCAGCATCAATCCGCAGATCCAGCGCCTGCGCAGCCGGATAGACATCCTGGTGGCCACTCCCGGCCGGCTGCTCGATCATGTGGGGCAGAAGACGCTGGACCTCTCGCAGATCCAGATTCTGGTGCTGGACGAAGCCGACCGCATGCTGGACATGGGCTTCATCCGCGACATTCGAAAAATCCTCGCCCTGCTGCCGAAACAGCGCCAGAACCTGCTTTTCTCGGCCACCTTCTCTGACGAAATCAAGGCCCTGGCCGACAGCCTGCTGGACAAGCCGGCCCTGATCGAGGTGGCGCGCCGCAACGCCACCGCCGACACCATCGCCCAGAAAGTCTATTCGGTGGACCGGGACAAGAAGCGCCAGGTGCTGGCCCACCTGATCAAGACCCAGCAGTGGTTCCAGGTGCTGGTGTTCACCCGCACCAAGCATGGCGCCAACAATCTGGCCGAACAACTGAGCAAGGATGACATTCCGGCCCTGGCCATCCACGGCAACAAGAGCCAGGGCGCACGCACCCGTGCATTGGCCGAATTCAAGAGCGGCAAGCTGCAGGTGCTGGTGGCCACCGACATCGCGGCACGCGGCATCGATATCAGCGAGCTGCCTCACGTGGTCAACTACGAACTGCCGAACGTTCCGGAAGACTACGTGCACCGCATCGGCCGTACCGGCCGGGCCGGCGCCGATGGCGAAGCCATCTCCCTGGTGTGCGTGGATGAACTGGACTTTCTGAGAGGCATCGAGCGCCTGATCAAGCGACAGATTCCCAAGGAGATCCTCCCCGGCTTCGAGCCCAACCCCAATGCCAAGCCGGAGCCGATCCAGCTGCGCAGCCCGGGACACCAGCGCGGCCAGGCCAGGCCAGCCGCGCGCAAACCCGTGCCGGGCAAGGCGGTCCAGGGCAAGGCGCCCCAGCCCAAAGCGGCTGCCAACAAGCCGGCCTTGTCACGGCCCAAAGCACGCCCGAGCGGGGGTCGACCCGCCGACGTCAGCCCTCGCGCGGACGGACGTCATCGCACACGGGGAAATTTCCAGGCTTAGCCGCGGCTCAGGTCTTGAGATACTTCTCCTCGAAAATATCCGAAGGCAGCGGTTTGCTGAACAGGAATCCCTGCATTTCGTCGCATTTCAGGAGCCTGAGCAGCCGCTGCTGTTCCTCGGTTTCAACGCCTTCGGCCACCACCGTGAGATTGAGGCCATGCGCAAGATTGATGACCGTCGAAACCAGCGCCAGGCCCTCAGGGCTGTCGGTCATGTCAATGATGAAGGATCGATCGATCTTGAGGGTGTCCACTGGAAGTCTGGAAAGATAGCCAAGCGATGAAAATCCGGTACCGAAATCGTCAATTGCTACCCTGACACCGAGATTACGAATGGACTTGAGGCTGGCGATGCTCCGATCCAGGTCTTCCATGACCATGCTCTCGGTAAGCTCCAGTTCCAGGCCCTGCGCTGCATTCGGGTCCACTGAGAGAATGTGTCGCACACCTTCCACAAATGCCTGATCGCGCAGCTGCAACGGTGATACGTTAACGGCAATGCGAATACCATCGAATCCCAGGGCACGCCAGCGCAAGTAATCCGCAATGGCCTGACGCAGCGCCCAGCGTCCGACTTCGTATATCAGACCGGTCTCCTCCAGCACCGGGATAAACTGGCCGGGCGCCACCAGGCCGGACTGCGGATCATTCCAGCGAATCAGCGCTTCAGCACCCACCACTGACCTGTTCTCCAGATGGACCTTGGGCTGATAGTGCAGCACGAACTCCTGATGGTCGACGGCATAACGAAGGCGGTTTTCCATTTCCAGCTTGTGTGCCACGAACTCTGTCATTGCCTTGGTATGGAACAGGTATCGGGCGCCCGTTTCTTTTGCCCGCTTAAGCGCCGCTTCCGCGTTGCGGTAGAGCACTTCGGCATCACCGCCATCATCAGGGAACATCGCTATCCCGGCCTTGGCGGAAATTCTCAGGGTGACATTGTTCAGTTTGAATTTATGGGCCAGCAAGGCATCGGACATCTTGTTCAGCAATTTTGGCAGGTTACCGTCCTGCCTGACTTCAGGAACCATGATCGCAAAATGGTCGCCGTCGACACGCGCCAGAAGGCTTTCATCACGGATCTGCGTGACGAGCCATTCGGCGATTTTCTTGAGCAGGAGATCACCGGTCGCACGGCCCAGACTGTCGTTGACATTCTTGAACCGCTCGATGTCGATCAGCAGTATGGCAACACGCCCCTCCTTGCGGCGGGCAGCGTGGATCAGCTGCTCGAAACGGTCCAGGAACAGGTTGCGATTGGCAAGGCTGGTCAGTTCGTCGTAATAGGCCAGGTAGACCAGGCGTTCCTGTTTTTCGATGTGATCGATCGCAAAGGAAATGTCCCCAGCCAAATCTGTCAGGAGCTGCATTTCCTCCTGATGAAAAAACTCGGCCTCTCCGGAATAAAGGCCAATCACCCCAACCGGTTTTGATTCGACGATCAGGGGCAATACGGCGAGCGATCTGACCCCGGCTTCGGCATACATTTCTGAAAACACGACATTCGGATCGTTAACCGAATCATTCGCAACCATGGCACGCTGTTCGCTCATGGATCGCATCACCATGGTGACGCGAGCCTTGTCTTCCGAAGTAAGAACGCTTTCAATCCTGGCTATCAGTGCGTCATCCTTTCCCATAGATGCCGCCAGTCTCAATTGTCCCGTGGCCTTTTCTGAAACCGCGATCATGGCCATGCGAAAATCGCCAGTTTCAACCGCGATCCGGCACGTCTCCCTGAACAATTCGCTCTGTTCCCGGGATCGCACGGTGAGCGCATTGATCTCGCTCAGCATGGCATAAACACGATTCAGGTAGCGGATTCGGGCTTCCGTTTCCTTGCGCTTGGTGATGTTTTCAAATACGGCAGTAAAGTGTTCGCCATCCGTGCTGTAAATGGTTATATCGAGCCAGGTGCCAAGATGCGGGAGAAATGTTTCCAGTTTTTCCGGTGTCCTAGTACGCACCACGCGGCCGTAAAT
>JAJZPY010000066.1 GCA_021811005.1 Pseudomonadota bacterium | reverse complement strand
TGGCCTTCAGCCATCGTGGAGAAAGTCCTGGCAATCCCCTTGTATATTTCCCAATCGCTTTTTGATTGCCAGACGGGATCGACAGCGGCTGACAAGGGATGGATGAAGGGGTGCATGTCGGAGGTATTGAGGTCGTTTTTCTCGTACCAGCTGGCCGTGGGCAACACCACGTCCGAGTACAGGCAGGTGGTGGACATGCGGAAATCCAGCGTGACCAGGAGGTCGAGCTTGCCTTGTGGTGCCGGCTCCCGCCATTCCACTTCCTGCGGCTTCTCACCACCAGTTTCGCCCAGGTCCTTACCTTGCAATCCATGGTCGGTTCCCAGCAGGTACTTGAGGAAATATTCGTGCCCTTTGCCGCTTGAGCCCAGCAGGTTGGACCGCCACACAAAAAGGTTTCTCGGGAAATTGTCAGGATGGTCGGGATCCTCGCTGGCAAACCGCAACGAGCCCTGCTTGAGTTCAGACACCACGTAATCCTTGGGGTCCAGGCCGGCCTCCCGCGCCCGCTTTGCAAGAAACAACGGGTTCGTGTTGAGTTGCGGGGCCGATGGAAGCCACCCCATGCGCTCGGCACGGACGTTGAAATCGATCAAGCTGCCTTCGTAGTCTTTTCGGTCGGCCAGGGGCGAGAGCAGTTCACTGACGCTGACTTTCTCATGGCGCCATTGGCCCGTGTGGCAATAGAAGAAGGAGGTGCTGTTCATCTGCCGCGGAGGACGATGCCAATCCAGCGCAAAGGCCAGCGCCGTCCACCCGGTCTGAGGACGCAGTTTTTCCTGCCCTACGTAATGGGCCCATCCGCCGCCCGACTGGCCCACGCAACCGCACAGGGCCAGCATGTTGATGATGGCGCGGTAGCTCATGTCCATGTGGTACCAGTGATTCATGCCGGCACCGATGATCACCATCGACTTGCCCTGCGTTTTTTCCGCATTGTCGGCAAACTGCCGCGCCACGGCGATGACGTCCTCGCGCCGGACGCCGGTGATGCGTTCCTGCCAGGCAGGGGTATAGGGCACGTCATCGTCGTAGGAACGCGCCACGTGCTCTCCGCCAAGTCCCCGGTCGATGCCGTAATTGGCTGCCATCAGGTCGAACACCGAAGCCACCCAGACCTCGCCTTCGGCCAGCCTGAGCTTTTTTGCCGGCACCTGCCGCACCAGAATGTCCTGGTGGTCCGTTGCGGTAAAGTGTTCCGATGCCTGACCGCCAAAATAGGGAAACGCCACCGGCAAGGCATCGTCGCGCGATGCCAGCAGCGACAGCAGCGGACGGATGGCGCGCCCCTGCCCGTCCTTTTCTTCCAGGTTCCACTGCCCTTTCTGGCCCCAGCGAAAGCCGATGGTGCCTTGCGGAGCCACCGCCGTACCGCTGGGTTCGTCGAAAACAACCGGCTTCCATTCCGGATTGTTGGCCTCCCCCAGTTGCCCTGGAAATTCGGAGCTCCGCACGAAACGGTCCGGCACGTACCTCCCGCCTTCGGACTTGAGCCGGACCAGAAACGGCAGGTCGGTGTACTGGCGGCAGTACTCCGAGAAATAAGCGCTTTGCCGGTCCACGTGAAATTCCTTGAGAATCACATGGCCCATGGCCATGGCCAGCGCTGCATCGGTTCCCTGCTTGGGATGGAGCCAGAGATCGCACAGCTTGGCCACTTCCGAATAATCCGGCGTGACAGCCACCGTTTTCGCGCCTTTGTAGCGGACTTCGGTGAAGAAATGCGCATCCGGGGTCCGGGTTTGGGGCACGTTCGAACCCCAGGCGATGAGGTAGGTGGCGTTGTACCAGTCGGCGGATTCCGGCACGTCCGTCTGCTCGCCCCACGTCATGGGTGACGCCGGCGGCAGGTCGCAGTACCAGTCGTAGAAGCTCATGCACACGCCACCAATCAGCGACAGATAGCGGCTGCCGGCCGCATAGGAAACCATAGACATGGCCGGGATGGGGGAAAACCCCATGACCCGGTCGGGCCCGTATTTCTTGATGGTGTAGATGTTGGCGGCTGCGACGATTTCGTTGGCCTCTTCCCAGTTCGCGCGCACGAAACCGCCTTTGCCGCGCACGCTCTTGTAGTCAGCCGCCTGCTGTCCGTTCTCCACGATGGAGGCCCAGGCTTCCACCGGCCCCCGCGTTTTTCTCGCCTCGCGCCAGAGCTCCGCCAGCCGTCCCCGAATCATCGGATACTTGATCCGGTTGCCGCTGTACAGGTACCAGGAATAGCTCGCGCCGCGCGCGCAGCCGCGCGGCTCGTGGTTGGGCATGTCCGGCCGGGTGCGGGGATAGTCGGTCTGCTGGGTCTCCCAGGTGACGATGCCGCCCTTGACATGGATTTTCCAGCTGCAGGATCCGGTGCAGTTCACGCCATGCGTGGAGCGAACGATCTTGTCGTGCTGCCAGCGCCGGCGGTAAGCCTCTTCCCAGGTCCGGTCCTCGTGGGTGGTCAGGCCGTGCCCTTCCGAAAAAGTCTCATCCTGTTGCTTGAAGAACGTCAGCCGATCGAGAAAGTGACTCATCTTGAACCCCTCAGGTCATGAAGCCGGCAAACCACCATGGATCAGCACGGCATGGATGCATTCTTGCGGGCATAAAACCACCAGGTCACCAGAATGCATGTCACGTAAAATGCAATGAACAGATACAGCGCGCCTTCGGCCGAACCCGTGAGGGCGATCGAAGTGCCGTAGCTCTTGGGAATGAAGAACCCTCCGTAAGCGCCCACCGCCGCTGAAAACCCCAACACCGCAGCCGCTTCCTTGGTGCCGTCGCGCACTGCCTGCGCTTCGGCTTCGGCTCCCTTCCCGGCCACCTCGCGCAGCCGCTCCGTGGTGAAAATGACGGGGATCATGCGGAACGTGGAGCCGTTTCCGATGCCGGTGGTCACGAACAGCACCAGGAACATGGACAGGAAACCGGCGAAATTCCCGGTGCCCCCGTGGGGCAGAAAGGCCAGAACCCCTCCCACGGCCGCCGCCATCACGATGAAATTCCAGAACGTCACGACAGCGCCGCCCACCTTGTCGGCAAGCCAGCCCCCAAAGGGCCGGGCCAGGGCACCCACCAGGGGACCCAGCCAGGCATATTGCAGGGCGTTCACCTGGGGAAATTCGGCCTTGATCAACAGCGGAAACCCGGCGGCATATCCGATGAAGGAACCGAAAGTGCCCAGATAGAGCCAGCACATCAGCCAGTTGTGCTTGCGCCTGAAAATCACGGACTGTTCCGAAAAGGAGGCTTTGGCCGAGGCGATGTCATTCATGCCCATCCAGGCTGCAAAAGTCGCCAGCGCGATGAACGGCACCCAGATGAAGGCGGCATTCTGGCTCCAGACCTGCACGCTTTGTCCGGCCTTGTTCACGATGGTCTGGGGATCGCCACCCAGGATGCCGAAAATGCCCATGGTCACCACAAGCGGCGTGAGGAACTGCACCGAGGACACCCCCAGGTTGCCCAACCCTGCATTCAGCCCCAGCGCCGAGCCCTTGCGCTCCTTCGGGAAGAAAAAGCTGATATTGGACATGCTGGAAGAAAAGTTGCCGCCCCCCAGTCCACACAGCAAGGCCAGCAGCAGGAAGGTGGAATACGGCGTCCCCTGATCCTGGACCGCGAAACCGATCCCCAGCGCTGGCACCAGCAGCGACGCCGTGCTCAACGTGGTCCACAGGCGTCCTCCAAAAATGGGCACCATGAAGGAATAGAAAATTCGCAGCGTGGCGCCCGACAGGGCTGGAGCCGCCGCCAGCCAGAACAGCTGGTTGGTGGTGAACTTGAACCCCAGGCTGGGCAGGCTCACCGCCACCACGCTCCACAGTTGCCACACGGCAAACGCCAGAAACAGCGCAGGAATTGAAATCCACAGGTTCAGGGTGGCGATGGCTTTGCCCTGCTCCTGCCAGAACGCCTTGTCTTCGGGTAGCCAGACTTTCAGCATGCGCGACGCCATGATCACCCCCTGTATCCCGGAACATGCAGCCCCCGCCCGGGATGACTGCTTTCAATGAATTCGGACGTGCGGATTTCCGACCAGTACATCCAGACCAGGGAAACGGACACCACGCCATAGAGCAGCATGAACGCGGAAGAGCGGATGCCGGTGACATCCACCAGGGCGCCAAACAGGATCGGCAGGATGAACCCTCCCAAGCCGCCGACCAGGCCCACAATTCCCGAAATCACGCCGATGTTGGAAGGGTAGTCTTCCGATATGTATTTGAAGACGGATGCCTTCCCGAATGCGAACGCCACACCCATTGCAAACAGCAACGCCGTGAACGCCCAGGGGCCAAGCCCCACATGCAGGGTGAACGCCCCGTTCACTGTTTTGATGGTCATGTCGGTTTGCGGATAGGACAGCAGGAACAGGCAGATCCAGGAAATCCACAGGACCCACCAGGTGACCTTGTGCGCGCCAAAGCGGTCTGAAAACCATCCGCCCACGGCACGCAACACGCCGCCAGGCAAGGAAAAGCAGGCTGCCAGCAACGCGGCCATCCTGAGGTCGAAACCGTATTCGGACACGTAGTATTTGGTCATCCACAGCGACAGCGCCACGTACCCTCCGAAAACAATCGAGTAGTACTGGCAAAGCCGCCAGACCTTGGGGTCTTTCAGCGCACGCAGCTGGTCTGTCACCGACACTTCGAACGAGACGCGATGCGATGGATTGGTGTGGCTGAACAACCAGAACAGCGCGGCCGTCACCAGCATGGCGACGGCATAGACCTTGGGAACCATGGTCCAGCCGTAGACCGCCACCAGTGCCGGGGCGACGAACTTGGTGACGGCAGCCCCGGAGTTTCCAGCTCCGAAAATGCCCATGGCAAAACCCTGGTGCTCCCGGTCAAACCAGCGTGCCACGTACGCGATGCCCACGGAAAAGGAGCCTCCGGCCAAGCCCACGAACAGTCCGAGCACGAGGAATTGCCAGAACCCGGTGGCCCGGCTGATGAGGTAAATGGGAACCACGGTGGACAGCATCAGCAGAAAAAACACGATGCGGCCGCCGAAGCGGTCGGTCCACATGCCCAGTGGCAGACGGATCAGGGAACCGGTAAGAACCGGTGTCGCCACCAGCAGGCCGAATTGCGTTTCATTGAGCTGCAGGGAGGCCTTGATCGGAATGCCGATCACGGCAAACATCATCCACACGGCAAAGCACACCGTGAAGGCCACCGTGCTGGCAACAAGCAGGGATCCCGACTTTCCGGATATCACGATGAAGGTTCCTCCCAAGGCTGGTTTACACCGATCACTGTCTCCAGTGACCTTCCATGGAAAAATCTACCTGTATCAAACCGTGATTTTCTTGAGGCGCCTCAATTTTCCGGAATGCCATCGCTTTCAGAATGAAAGCGAATACGTTCTCCGGAGGATTGCTTCCATGAGCCGCATCAGCCAATACCTTTCAGCAGAGCATTACCAGTGCGACAACTTGTTTGCAGAAGCGGAATGCGCCGTCGCCGAAGCCCGGTGGGAACAGGCAGCCCCTTTGTATGGCGAGTTCCGAACTGAAACAGAGCAGCATTTCAAGCGTGAGGAAGAGGTGCTGTTTCCGGCATTCGAGCAAGCGACGGGGCTTGTGGGAGGACCGACCGAAGTCATGCGCAGCGAACACAGCCAGATGAGACGCTTGCTGTCGCGCCTGGAGCACGCGCTCGCATCCCACAACGCCGAGCAGTTCCTGGGGGAGGCCGAAACACTCCTGACGCTGATGCAACAACATAACCTGAAAGAGGAAAACGTGCTCTATCGCCTGGCTGGGCAAGCTTTGGCGGACCAGGCCGATCGCCTCCTCGAGAAAATGCAGGCACTGGAAGCATCGGCCTGATGGTCATGGATATCCTTCTGGACGTGCGGGAACTGGAACCGCCCGAACCGCTCGAAAAGGTGCTGGAAGCGCTTTGCGTGCTGGAGAACGGGCAACGCATCCGCATGATCCACCACCGCGAACCCCATCCGCTCTACCCGATCCTGCAACGCGAAGGCTTCCGCTACGAAACGCATTTCACGGACGAAGGGGCTTTCGAAATCCTGATCTGGCGTTCCTCTCCGGACAATTGAAGCGGCGGCGCGCCCACCATGCTCCCCATCGGACTCTCCTTTCAGCAAGCGCCCCCGATCTCGGTGCCGTTCCGGTTTTTCCTCACGGCTCCGCTCTTCCTGTTGGCCGCCGCAACGCTGCTGCTGGTGGAAGGCCCGGATCTGATGGTCCATCGTCACAGCGCCGCAGCGCTGGCGGCCGCCCACCTGCTCACGCTGGGTTTTTCCTCCATGGTGATGTGCGGCGCCCTGCTGCAGCTGCTGCCAGTGTTGGGCGGCGTTCCGCTCTCGCATCCGGGACGGATGGCCTGGCTGGTGCATGCCCCCCTCGTGGCCGGAACCCTCGGCCTGGCGCTCGCTTTCCTGAGCGGACAAGCGCTGTTTTTCCACCTCGCGCTCATTTTCCTGGGCACGGCCTTCGGCTGTTTCGGCCTGTGGCTCGCCAGCACCTTGCGGAAAATCCGGGGTGGCGGCGCTTCCATCCAGGGCATGCGGGCAGCACTCGCGGCCCTGATCGTGACCGTGTCATTGGGCCTGGTGCTGGCTGCTGCGCGCAGCAGCGGTTTGACCATTCCCTACGTGCCGCTCTCCTCCCTGCATCCGCTGTGGGGACTGGGCGGCTGGACGACCCTGCTGATCGCGGGGCTGGCCTACCAGCTCATTCCCATGTTCCAGCTCACGGCCCCCTACCCGGCGCGCATGACATCCCGGCTCATTCCCACTCTGCTTCTGCTGCTTGCCGGAAAAACGCTGGGGGAGTTTCTTCCCGGTTCCACCGGAAAAGCGCTGTCGCTGGCGGCCAGCCTGGGCCTGGACGCGGGCTACCTTTGGTTTGCAACCGTCACCTGGCAGTTGCTGTCCCGGCGGCGGCGCAAAGTGCCTGACACCACGCTGCAGTTCTGGCGCCTGGGGCTCGGCCTGCTCATGCTTTCCGTCGGCATCGCCCTGCTGGCGGAAGTGATGGGAGATGGCCTGCCTGAGCCCTGGCTGCTGATGCTGGGAGTGCTTGCCCTGCCAGGATTCATCCTGTGCGTGATCCAGGGCATGCTCTACAAAATCGTGCCGTTTCTGACCTGGTTTCATCTGCAAAGCGCCTACCCCGGTCTGGGCATCGTCCCCAACGTGCGCGACATCCACGCCCGCTTCCATGCCGACCGGCAGCTTGCGCTCCTGGCCGTCGCGCTCGCCGCGCTCGCGGTCTCCTGCTGGCTTCCGGCGCTCTCCCGGGTGGCCGGACTGTTGTGGATGGCGCATGCGCTCTGGCTGGAAATCAACGTACTGCAGGCGGCACGCATTTTCCTGAAAGTACGCCGGGTTGCCAGAATTCGCGAGGCCCATTAGTCTTCGCATGTGAACGGCAACCCACCTCCTTCAAGGATGCGCGACATCCTGGCACGCTCGCCCATGTTCCGCGAACTGTCCGCGGACGAAATCGAGCGGATGGCCCGTGCCTGCAGGGAAATCCATGCCCCCAAAGGCACCATCCTTTTCCAGAAGGGCGACCCCGCCAACGGCTTCTATCTGGTGGTGCAGGGCCAGCTCAAGCTCACGTTCCTGTCCCACACGGGTGCCGAGAAAATCGTGGAAATCATTGCCGCGGGGCAAACTTTCGGCGAAGCCGTGATGTTTCTGGAACGGCCCTATCCCGTTTATGCCCAGACCCTGGTGGACAGCCTGCTGCTGCACGTTTCCAAGTCGGCTGTGTTCGAAGAGATCACCCACAACAGGTCTTTTGCGCTCAAAATGCTCGCGGGCCTGAGTATCCGGCTGCACGGCCTCATCCATGACGTGGCGGCCTACTCTCTCGACACGGCCACCCAGCGGCTGATCGGTTTCCTGCTTTCGCAGGACCTGCACGAAAACGAAAAGAGCCAGGCCACTATCCGGCTGCCTGCCGGCAAAGCGGTGATCGCTTCAAGACTCAACATTTCCGCGGAAACCTTTTCCCGGATGCTGCACGACCTCTCCGAAAGCGGCCTGATCGAAGTGCAGGGACGCAACATCACCCTGCTCAATCCGGAGCAGCTTCGAAAAATAGGACTCTAGAACGCTCCGCTCTTCGCTGCCCCCCCTTCACTGGCGGTATGAAAACGAAATCCCGGGACGCCGGCCCGAACCTCTTTGATAGTTAAAAAATATCGAACATATCAAATCAATCAATTGGACGTATCAAAAAGGACTGCCTATAGTTCAGCCATGGCATGACTTTTCAACCCCGATTCCAGCCATCAACCCAGGAGAAAATTCGATGCAATCCCTCATCAACACCGCAGTTCAACCGTTCAAGTCCCAGGCTTTCCACAACGGCAAATTCATTGAAGTGACCGAGAAAGACCTGCATGGCAAATGGTCGGTCCTGATTTTCATGCCGGCCGCCTTCACCTTCAATTGCCCGACGGAAGTGGAAGATGCTGCCGACCACTATGCCGAGTTCCAGAAAGCCGGTGCCGAAGTGTATATCGTGACCACCGACACCCACTTTTCCCACAAGGTGTGGCACGAAACTTCCGCCGCCGTGGGCAAGGCCAAGTTCCCCCTGGTGGGCGACCCCACCCACGCGCTGACCAACGCGTTCGGCGTTCACATCCCCGAGGAAGGGCTGGCGCTGCGCGGCACCTTCATCATCAATCCGGAAGGCGTCATCAAGACCCTCGAAGTGCATGACAACGCCATCGCCCGGGATGTGAAAGAGACCCTGCGCAAGCTGAAAGCGGCCCAGTACGTGGCCTCCCATCCGAACGAAGTGTGTCCGGCCAAGTGGAAGGAAGGCGAATCCACGTTGACCCCGTCGCTCGACCTGGTCGGCAAGATCTGAAGTCGCACACCCGGGGCTCGCCCCGGGTGCCCCCAAGCAAGGAGAAGCCCCATGCTCGATGCCGGCATCAAAGCCCAACTCAAGACGTACCTGGAAAAGCTGGTGGACCCCATCGAGCTGGTCGCTTCGCTCGATGACGGGGCAAAATCGGGCGAAATGCGTGCCCTGCTGGAAGACATCGCCAGCCTCTCCGGCAAGGTCTCCCTCTCAGAGCAAGGGGCCGACAGCCGGCGTCCGTCTTTCACCATCGGGAAAAAGGGCGAGCCTGCCCGCATCGCCTTTGCCGGCCTGCCCATGGGGCACGAATTCACCTCCCTGATCCTGGCCTTGCTGCAAGCCAGCGGTTATGCACCTAAGATCAGCGAAGCGCAGATCGGGCAGATCAAGTCACTGGCCGGCGAATACCGCTTCGAAACTTACGTCTCGCTGACCTGCCACAATTGTCCGGACGTGGTGCAGGCACTCAACACCATGGCGGCCTTAAACCCCAATGTCCGCCATGTGATGATCGACGGCGCCCTCAACCAGGCAGAAGTCGAGGCACGACAGATCATGGCGGTTCCCAGCGTGTGGCTGAACGGTGAACCGTTCGATGACGGCCGCATGACGCTGGAAGCAATCCTGGCCAAAGTGGACACCGGGGCGGCCGAACGCGAGGCCGGCAAGCTTTCCGGCAAAGTCTCTTTCGACGTGCTGGTGGTGGGCGGCGGCCCGGCCGGGGCTGCAGCAGCCGTTTATGCCGCGCGCAAGGGCATCCGTACCGGCCTGCTGGCCGAACGCTTTGGCGGCCAGGTGATGGATACCCTGGCCATCGAAAACCTCATCTCGGTGCCCCACACCGACGGACCCAAGCTCGGGCGCGCCCTTGAGGAGCACGTCAAGGAATATGACGTGGACATCATGAACCTGCAGCAAGCCGAGGCACTGGTTCCGGGCCATGGCGGAAATGACCATGAGATTCGTCTGAAGAACGGGGCCACGCTCAAGTCAAAGACCGTCATCATTTCCACGGGAGCCCGCTGGCGCGAACTCAACGTGCCGGGCGAACAGGAATACCGGGGCAAAGGCGTGGCCTACTGTCCACACTGCGACGGGCCGCTGTTCAAAGGCAAACGCGTGGCCGTGGTGGGCGGTGGCAACTCCGGCGTGGAAGCCGCCATTGATCTGGCCGGCATCGTGGGTCATGTCACCCTGCTGGAGTTCGCCGATGCCCTGCGTGCGGACGCCGTGCTGCAGAAAAAACTGCACAGTCTCCCCAACGTCACGGTCATCACGAGCGCCCAGACCACCGAAGTAAACGGGGCCGAAGGAAAGGTCAGCGGCCTGACCTACACCGACCGCGCAACCGGCCAGCCCAAAACCCTGGCACTGGAAGGCGTATTCATCCAGATCGGCCTGCTGCCCAACACGGACTGGCTCAGGGGCACGATAAACCTGTCCCGTTTTGGCGAAATCGAAGTGAACGCCCGGGGGGAAACTTCAGTGCCCGGCGTCTTCGCCGCCGGTGACTGCACGACAGTCCCCTACAAGCAAATCATCATTGCCATGGGTGAAGGGTCCAAAGCCAGCCTGTCCGCCTTCGATTACCTGATTCGTTCGGGCACATCGATAACGTGAACATGCCATAAAAACCTGCGCGAAGGATTTCGTGGCCACCTGGACCAAGGTCATGAACGCCGACCGCTTCGATCTGGTCTGAAGGCAACCCTCAGCCGGCCCCTGCAAGGCGAGCCGGCCACCCCTCCCCCAGGACCTTGAAGGCCGAACGGCAGACGCTGTCCGGCCTTTTTATCAAACGGGCCCCCTGTGGCTTCCGTAATACATTTGTACATCTTTTTTCCTTTTACATTGGCGCAGTTTGATATTTATCAAATAAGCAGGATTTTGCCGCCCGATATCATGCTGCAACGCACAGAGAACATCTTGACTCTGTGAATAAAGACAATCTTTTTTGATGACAGACCGAGTTGCCATGTGCCAAAACACGACTGAAATCCCTGATGAATCAAGGCGCGACTTCCTGGGGGCTTTGACCGCCAGCGTTGCCGGAGCCGGAGCAATAGCGGCCTGCGTGCCCTTTGTCAAAAGCATGAGCCCGTCGTCAGACGTTCTCGACAAGGCCACTGTCGAAATCGACATATCAAAAATCGGCACAGGCCAGGAAAAAACCGTGGCCTGGCAGGGGAAGCCAGTTTTCATCCTGCACCGAACACCCGAGATGATTTCTGAAATGAAGTCTTCGAAAGGCGGCAAAGATCCCGAACCGGACAGCAAACGCATCCAGCATCCCGAATGGCTGATCGTGGTTGGCATCTGCACGCACCTGGGTTGCGTTCCCAACAAAACAACCACCGGGTGGTTTTGCCCCTGCCACGGCAGCGTCTATGACAACAGCGGTCGGATCATCACCGGCCCTGCACCCAAAAACCTGATCCTGCCGCCCTATCACTTCGTGTCTGATGAAAAAATTGTCATTGGGAAAGCGTGATGAGCAAAAAAATTGTCGCCTGGATTGACCAGAGATTCCCGTTAAGCGCCTTTGTAAAACATGAGCTGACGGATTACCCGACCCCGAGGAACCTGAGTTACTGGTGGGGCTTCGGGTTCCTTGCGGGCTTTGTGCTGTTGATCCAGCTCGTTACCGGTGTGTTTCTGGCCATGCATTACAAAGCGGATTCCAACCTGGCTTTCGATTCGATCCAGCACATCATGCGCGAAGTCAATTACGGCTGGCTCATCCGCTACCTTCACTCCACAGGGGCCTCCGCATTTTTCATCGTGATTTATACCCATATGGCCAGAACCCTTTACTACGGGTCCTATCGACGGCCACGGGAACTGCTCTGGTGGACCGGACAACTTCTGCTACTGCTGATGATGGCCACTGCTTTCATGGGTTACCTGTTGCCGTGGGGGCAGATGTCCTACTGGGGCGCCACAGTGATCACCAACCTGTTCAGCGCCACGCCGGGGTTCGGTGAAGACATCGTCGTGTGGCTGAGAGGCGGGTTTGCCGTGGACGATCCGACCCTGAC
>JAJZPY010000065.1 GCA_021811005.1 Pseudomonadota bacterium | reverse complement strand
ATCTTACCTCCGACATGCACCCCTTCATCCATCCCTTGTCAGCCGCTGTCGATCCCGTCTGGCAATCAAAAAGCGATTGGGAAATATACAAGGGGATTGCCAGGACTTTCTCCACGATGGCTGAAGGCCATCTGGGCGTGGAACAGGATCTGGTGCTGACGCCGACCCTGCACGACACGCCCGGCGAACTTGCCCAGCCCTTCGGGGTGCATGACTGGGCGCGGGAAGGAACGGAACCGGTTCCCGGAAAAACCCTGCCGGTCATGACGGTGGTCGAACGCGATTATCCGGCCACGTACAAGAAATTCACGGCGCTGGGGCCGCTCATGAGCCAGGTGGGGAATGGCGGGAAAGGAATTTCCTGGAACACGTGTCACGAAGTGGAAGGATTGTCCCGGCTCAACCAGGCCGTCTCCGAACCCGGCGTATCCCAAGGGTTCCCGAAAATCGATACGGACATCGATGCGGCGGAAGTGATCCTGTATCTGGCGCCCGAAACCAACGGCGAAGTGGCGGTGAAAGCCTGGCAGGCGCTGTCGGAAATCACCGGACGCGATCACCGGCATCTGGCGCACGCCCGCGAGGATGAAAAAATCCGGTTCCGGGACATCCAGGCCCAGCCCAGGAAAATCATTTCATCGCCCACCTGGAGCGGCATCGAGTCCGAGCAGGTCAGCTACAACGCGGGCTACACCAACATTCACGAACGGATTCCCTTCCGGACGCTGACAGGCCGCCAGCAGTTGTACCAGGATCATCCCTGGATGCGCGCGTTTGGCGAATCCCTGTGCGTTTACCGGCCGCCGGTGGATACGAAAACCATAAGCCCGCTGCTCAACCGGCGCGGCAACGGCAACCCGGAGCTGGTGCTCAACTTCATTACGCCTCACCAGAAATGGGGCATCCACAGCACCTACACCGACAACCTGATCATGCTGACCCTGTCGCGTGGCGGCCCCATCGTGTGGATTTCGGAAGTGGACGCCCGGCGGGCGGGGATTGCCGACAACGACTGGATCGAGGCATTCAACCTGAATGGCGCCTTGACGGCGCGGGCTGTGGTCAGCCAGCGCATTCCGGAAGGGATGGTGATGATGTATCACGCCCAGGAAAAAATCGTGAATGTGCCCGGGTCCGAAATCACGGGGCAACGGGGCGGCATTCACAACTCCGTGACGCGCACCTGCCCGAAACCCACTCACATGATCGGCGGCTACGCCCAGCAAAGCTACGGATTCAATTACTACGGAACAGTCGGTTCCAACCGCGACGAATTCGTGATCGTGCGCAAGATGAGCCAGGTGGATTGGATGGAACAGGCTCTTGGTGAAAAAACCGTGGAGAAGACATCATGAAAATCAGGGCGCAAATCGGCATGGTCCTGAACCTGGACAAATGCATCGGTTGCCACACCTGCTCGGTGACCTGCAAGAACGTGTGGACCTCGCGCGAAGGCATGGAATACGCCTGGTTCAACAATGTGGAAACGAAACCTGGCATCGGTTTTCCCAAACAGTGGGAAGACCAGGAGAAATGGAAAGGAGGGTGGGTTCGGAAGAAAAATGGAAAAATCGAGCTCAAGACAGGTGGGCGCCTGAAAACCCTGGCAAATATTTTCGCCAATCCGAATCTGCCGGAAATCGACGATTATTACGAGCCCTTCACTTTCGATTATGAGCATCTGCACAAGGCGCCACTGTCGGCCACTGCGCCTACGGCCCGGCCACGCTCCCTGATCACCGGCAAGCGCATGGAAAAAATCGAATGGGGGCCAAACTGGGAAGAAATCCTGGGCGGTGAATTCGAGAAGCGCAGCCAGGATGCCAATTTCGAAGCGGTCCAGAAGGAAATCTATGGACAGTTCGAGAATTCCTTCATGATGTACCTGCCCCGCCTGTGCGAACACTGCCTCAATCCGGCCTGCGTGGCCGCCTGTCCCTCGGGCTCCATCTACAAACGCGAAGAAGACGGGATCGTGCTGGTGGATCAGGACAAATGTCGCGGTTGGCGCATGTGCGTTTCAGCCTGTCCCTACAAGAAGATCTATTACAACTGGCAAAGCGGCAAGGCGGAAAAGTGCACGTTCTGCTATCCCCGCATCGAGTCGGGTCTTCCCACGGTTTGTTCCGAAACCTGCGTGGGGCGTATCCGTTACCTGGGTGTGCTGTTGTACGACGCCGACCGGATTCTCGACGCGGCCAGCGTCGAAGGGGAAAAGGACCTGTACGAGTCTCAGCTGTCGCTGTTCCTGGACCCGAACGATCCGGAAATACAGGTGCAGGCAGCTCGTGACGGCGTGCCGGACGCCTGGATCAAGGCAGCGCAGGCCTCACCGGTTTACCGGATGGCGATGGACTGGAAAGTCGCTTTCCCGCTGCACCCCGAATACCGAACCCTGCCGATGGTCTGGTACGTTCCGCCGCTGTCCCCCATTCAAAGTGCGGCCAACAGCGGCGTGCTGGGCATGAACGGCGCCATTCCCGACGTGGAGCAGCTGCGCATTCCCCTCAAATACCTGGCCAACCTCCTGACCGCAGGCGACGAAGCACCGGTCAAGCTCGCGCTCAAGCGGTTGCTGTCGATGCGTGCCTTCATGCGGGCGCGTCACGTGGAACAGCGCGAAGCGCCCGAACTGCTGTCTGAAGTGGGCTTGAGCAGGGAGCAAGTGGAAGCCATGTACAAAGTGCTGGCCATTGCCAATTACGAAGACCGCTTTGTGGTGCCCACTACCCACCGGGAATATGCGGAAAACGCTTTTGACCTGAAAGGCAGTTGTGGATTTTCCTTTGGCAATGGTTGTTCGGACGGCATGTCGAGTGAGACGAGCCTGTTCGGGAAAAAACCGAAAATCATTCCCATCAAGGCGGTGTAAATGAAAACCTTCAAAGTCCTGTCGTTGCTGCTGAGCTACCCGGAACTTGATTGGCTGGACGCGTTGCCGGAAATGGCTGCGCTGGTTTCGGACGAACAACCGGTTCATGGAAAGACCATGGAATGCCTGCGCCCGTTGTTTGAACATCTGGAAGCGGAGCCGCTGCTCTCCCTGCAGGAAAGTTACGTGGAACATTTCGACCGCAATGCCCGTTGTTCATTGAGTCTGTTCGAGCACGTCCATGGCGATTCCCGGGAGCGGGGGCAGGCCATGGTGGATCTGGTGCAACGTTACCGCGATGTCGGTCTTCGCTTCAGCGGAGAGGCGCTTCCGGACTATCTGCCGGCGTACCTGGAATACCTGTCCCTGCTGCCCGTGCAGGAGGCGCAGGATCGCCTTTCCGAAATCACGCATTTGCTGAGAACAGTCGGCGAACGCCTGGCACAGCGCGAAAGTCCGTATGTGGCCCTGTTCGATTGCCTGCTGGCACTGGCCGGGGAACCCGTGCTGGATGCCTCCGGAGAACTGCCCGTGGCGGACCAGGACCCTGAAGCGATGGACCGGGAATGGGCCGAAGCCCCTGTGTTGTTCGGTCCCGGCTGCACTCCGGGTGAAGCCCGGACGCAGGTCGTTCACTTTCATAAAGGAGCCGGATCATGATTCACGACTTTTTGTTCGGCATCTATCCCTACATCGCCTTCTCCGTTTTTATCTTAGGCAGCCTGATCCGTTTCGACCGCGACCAGTACACCTGGAAAAGCGATTCCAGCCAGTTGCTCCGGCGCGGCCAGCTTCGCCTGGGCAGCAACTGTTTCCATGCGGGCATCCTGTTGCTTTTCTTCGGGCATGCCGTCGGCCTGCTGACGCCACCGGCTGTTTATCACGAGCTGGGGCTGACGGTGGAGTCCAAACAGTGGCTCGCCATGATCGCGGGCGGTGTGTTCGGAACCTTGTGCCTTCTGGGGCTGGTCCTGCTGGCGCATCGGCGGCTGACGGAAGCAAGGATTCGTGCCACGAGCACGTCGATGGACATTTTCATTCTGTTCTGGATATTGGCAACGCTGGGGTTGGGGCTGGCCACGATAGCCGTGTCCCTGAGCCATCCTGATGGTGGCGTCATGCTGCAGCTTGCTTCCTGGGCGCAGCATGTGGTGACCTTGCGTGGCGGTGCGGCGGAACTGATCGCTTCGGTTCCGTTGCTCTACAGGGTGCACCTGTTTTTCGGGATGACCCTGTTTCTGCTGTTCCCATTTTCAAGGCTGGTCCATGTGTGGAGCGGGTTTGGCACGATGGCCTATCTGGTGCGGCCGCACCAGTTGGTGCGTACCCGGGGCAGGGCGAAATGAGCGGGTGAACGTGTTTCAAAATATTGCAGTATGATGGAATTGAAGCACTCATAAATCCGATCGGCGGAGTGTGCCCCGTCATGGAAATTCAATCGAATCTGCAGGGAAGCAATGCTCCCCAGCTGCTGGCAGTGGAAGATGACGCCAATGTGGCCTACCTGCTCCAGTTTCTGCTGGAACGGGAAGGTTACGGCGTGCATCTGGCCCGTGACGGCAACGAGGCCAAGCGCCTCATCGACGAAATTCCCCCACCGCAACTGGTGATTCTGGACATCATGTTGCCCTACACGGACGGTTTTGAGCTGCTGGATTACTTGCGGGCCAAGCAGGACTGGTTTGCCACCCCGGTCATCATGCTCACAGCCAAGTCCCAGGAAAGGGACATCGTGCGGGCGCTCGATGCCGGTGCTTCTGATTTTATCGTCAAACCTTTTCTTCCCGAAGAATTGAAAGCGAGAGTCCGCCGCTGGATCCTGATGGGCCGAAAATGAAGAAGTCACACAGGCGATTGGGGTTGCTGCTTCTGGTGCTGCCATCGTGGGGGGCGCTGGCGGCCGACAGGGCGTCGCCTGCCGGAAGCAACGAAGCCGAACTGGGATTCAGCCACGAAAACCTGGACAAAGGCTACGGATACTGGGACAGCCAGTATCTGGACCTGTCCCACCGGTTCGATGACCGCAGCCAGCTCTACGGCGAAGTGCGCGCCACTGATCGCTTCAACCTGCACGACCGCGAAGTTTCGGCGGGGTACGCATTTCCCTTCAGCAGCACCTGGAGCGGCGCCATCGAGGCCAGTGCCAGCCCGGAACACAACGTCCTGCCGCAGAATTCCCTTGGAGCCCAGCTGCAGAAATCCTTCGATGACGGATGGGATGTGCAGGCCGCCATTCGCCATAGCCGCTATACCCTGGCTCCCGTGGACGTGACGCGCTTGACGGGCGAGCGCTACTGGGGGAATTTCCGGGCCTCCTACTCGCTTTTCCTGGCCCAGGTGGAGAATGCAGGGACAGCGCCCAGCCATAACGGTCAATTCAGCTATTACTTCGGGGAGCGGAACTACGTCACGCTGAGCTATGCCCAAGGCCGCCAGGTGGAAAGCCTGGGACCCGGGCTGGGTGTGCTGACCGCCAACGTTACGAGCAGCACCAGCCTGTCGGGACGGTACTGGCTGAACCAGGACTGGGGCGTGAGCTACGAAGCGGTTTCCGAACACATCAGCAACCTTTATTCGCGCAAGGGGATTCGCTTTGGTCTCCGCCGCCTTTTCTGACTCGATCATCCGTTATGCGGCCTGGACCGGCCTGGCCATGCTGGTCCTGATAGTTCTCATGCTGTTCCAGGTTGCGAGACTGCGATATGCACTGCGGGATCGCGCGGAACAGGAAAAACATTTTCTGGAATTGTGGCGCCCCTTGCTGATGCAAGAGCTGTCTGGCATCCGCACCCCATTGCCGCAGCTTAAATCAGGCGAAGAAGAGCCGTTCCTGAAGTTGTGGAATCACCTGCAAGATACCTTGCGCGGACCAGCACACCAATACCTGAACGACGTGGCCGTGCGCTGCGGCATGGCGGAGCATGCGCAGCGGCTGTTGCGGCAGGGAGGGTTGCGTTCAAAACTGCTGGGTTTGGCCACGCTGGGGCATCTGGGCGAACATTCCGTCTGGAACGAGATTGTGGAAATGACCCGGGATCCGGACAGCATTCTGTCCATGGCCGCGCTGGGTTCACTCCTGAAAATCGACGCGCCCCAAGCTTTGCGCGAATTGCTGCCGCGAATGATCGAACGTGAGGATTGGCCGGTGGCGCAGCTTGCCATCCTGATTGAAGAGGCCGGGGAACACAGCTCGTTTTCGTTCCTGATGGATGCGGCTGAACGGATGGAAAGCGCGAGCGAACCCGAAGAGCTGGCCCGGTTGCGCCGGGCACTCCACCTGCTGGAAGTGGTGCCACCCCAGAAAGCGCTGCCCGTGGTCCGTCACATCATGAAATCGGCCACTGACGAGGAAGTGCTGGCGCAATGCCTGAGGTTCCTGATTGAACCCTCCGACCTGCCCGAGGTGCGCCGCATGACCGAACATGCCGCCTGGGCTGTCCGCCTGCAGGCGGCCCAGGCCCTAAGCCGGATTGGGTCGCTGGAAGATGTGCCGGTTTTATCGAAGCTTCTGGGCGACCCGGTCTGGTGGGTGCGCTATCGCAGCGCCCAGGCCCTGGTGTCCCTGGCACGGGGCGATGGTGCCGTCCTTGATCGCATCCGGGAACAGATTGATGATCGTCTGGGCCGGGACATGTTGACGATGGCCATGGTCGAAGGAGGTAAGACATGAGTCCGCAGACAACTGATCTGCTGATTGTCATTCAGTGGGGCTTTCTGTTTTATTTCGCCGCGCTCAACACCGGGTACCTGATTTTGAATGTGGTGTCCTTTTTCAATATCAGGCATTACATGGATGCCCAGGTTCTGAGCGAGTTGCCGCGCACCTATACCGCGTTCAAGCCTCCCATCAGCATTCTGGTCCCGGCCTATAACGAAGAGGCCACCATCACGGCCTCGGTCCGGTCCCTGCTGCAACTGGCCTATGACCAGTTTGAGGTCATCGTCATCAACGACGGGTCGAAAGACGACACCCTGGAAGCGTTGCGCCGCGAGTTCCAGCTGGAACCGTTTCCTGAAGCCTACTGGGTGAAATTGCCCACACAGCCGGTGCGAGCGATCTGGCGCTCCCGGATACACCCCAACCTGCGCGTCATCGACAAGGACAACGGCGGCAAAGCCGATGCCCTCAACGCGGGCATCAATGCATCGCGCTATCCCCTCTTTTGCGCCGTTGACGCGGATTCCGTCCTGCAACGCAACAGCCTGCAGTTGATTGTCGAGCCGTTCATTGAAGACAGCCGGACCATTGCGGCCGGAGGGACCATCCGGATCGTGAACGGTTGCACCGTCAAGGAGGGTTTCCTTGTTTCCGTGGGGCTGCCGGAAAAATGGCTGCCGTTGCTTCAGATCGTGGAGTACCTGCGTGCGTTCCTTTTTGGAAGGATGGGCTGGTCCGCGCTTAATGCCATGCTGGTCATTTCCGGCGCATTCGGCCTGTTCAGGAAAACCAGTGTGATTGAGGTGGGGGGCTATCGCACCGGCACGGTGGGCGAAGACATGGAACTGGTGGTTCGGCTGCACCGCCACCATCGCAAGCGTCGCATTCCGTACCGGATTGTGTTCGTGCCTAACCCCATTTGCTGGACGGAAGCTCCAGAATCCCTGGCGGTTTTGAAAGCCCAGCGAGTCCGGTGGCAGCGCGGGCTTTCCGAAAGCCTGTCCATGAACATGGGGCTGCTGTTTTCCGGCAACGGCGGCTGGATCAGCTGGGGCGCTTTCCCCTTCACCCTTCTGTTTGAATGGTTCGGCGTTTTTGTCGAGCTCGCGGGCTATGTGTTCATGATTGCCGGCTTTGGGCTGGGAATCGTTTCGGGGCAGGCGCTGTTTGCCTTTGCGCTCGTCTCCGTGGCACTGGGCGTGCTGCTTTCGGTGAGCGCCCTGGTGCTGGAGGAAATGTCCTTCCATCTCTATCCCCGCTACAGCGACTTGGCACGCCTGTTTCTCGCCGCCGTCCTGGAAAATTTCGGCTATCGCCAGATGATCCTGTACTGGCGGTTTATTGGCATGCTGCGCTGGATGTTCGGGCCGGAGGGCCACTGGGGTGCCATGCCGAGGTCGGCCAGCTGGCAGAGCCGGTTGTAGCGTTATGGCGCAGGTGCTGGCTCACGTCGCCGCCCTTTCGCGATCCAACGGCAGGGTGAACGTGAAATGGGAGCCTTCGCCCTGCACGCTTTTGGCGCGGATGCTGCCGCCCATCATTTCCAGAAGTTTCTTGCAGAGGTAAAGGCCAAGACCGGTGCCTTCGTGCACCCTCCGGTTCGAGCCATCCACCTGGTGGAAGGCCTGAAACAGGAAATGGATCTGGTCTGCGGGAATGCCGATGCCCTGGTCGCTGACCGTAATCTGGCATTGGTTTTCATGAAGGGTGCCGTGAACCGAGACACACCCCTTTTCGGAAAACTTGATGGCGTTGTTGACCAGGTTGAGCAGCACCTGGTACACCTTGCGCCGGTCGGCGTGAATGAACAGCGGCGTCATGCCGCAGTCCTGTTGCAGTACGAGCGACTTCTTGTCCGCCAGAGGTTTTATGGTGGCAAGCGTTTCTTCAACCAGGCCGCACAGGTCGAACATTTCGTTATGCAGCTTGGCCTTTCCGGCTTCGATGCGGGACAGGTCCAGCAGGTCATTGATGAGGTGCAGCAAGTGCAGCGCCGAATCTTCCACCAAGCCGATCTGCCTGGCCTGGACGTCGTTGAGCGGTCCGGCGATGCCCTGCCGGATGATGTTCGAGAAGCCGATGATGGAATTGAGCGGCGTGCGCAATTCGTGGCTCATGGAAGAAAGGAATTCGCTCTTGTACTGGTCTGAACTCTGGAGCGCGGCGTTGGCGGCTTCCAGTTCCGTGTTGCGCGATTCGAGTTCGGCAATCAGCGTCTTGCGTTCGCGGGAGAGACTTTCGCGCAGTTTCAGTTCCTGGACGATGGACCAGGCCATCCAGAAAATCATGCCGAACATGGCCGTGATGACAATGCCGTCCAGAATGAACAGCTTGTTCGCTTCCCAGGACAGCAGGTCTTCCCGGGTCGAGAGCAGGCGTTTTTCCTCATCGATGACTTTCTGGATCGACGACTCGATGCGGTCGTTGAGCTGCAGGCTGTCGCTGTGCATGAGGCGAAGGCGCATGGCGTCTGCATTCGCAGACTTGAACAGGTTGAGCTGATCCTGCGTTTCCTTGAGTTGCAATAGAAGCTGGGCCTTGAGTTCCGGCAGGTTGCGTTGCTGGACCGGGTTGTCGGAAATCAGCGTTTCAAGAACTGAGTACTGCTCCATGAGGTTTTCGCGCATGTGCACGTAGTTGGGGAGGAAGGACTCCTTGCCCGTGATGATGTAGCCGCGCAGGGCATTGGAACCTTCCGTGGCCGTTTCCAGCAGGTCGTCTGCCGCCACCTGCACGTCCAGGGTGTGGGTGACCCAGTGATGGGCCTGCAGGAAACGGATGTTCTGGAAAATGAGCTGCACGGCCAGAAATGTCACGGCAATCAGGACGACTGCCAGAATCAGGGCCAGTTTCACGCCGTACTTTGATATTTTCATCGGTTCCGAACGGGACGGCAAAGATGCCAGTTTACACCCCCGCTTGCCTGCCACGGGCCGAACGTCATGGGCAGCGGGGCGATGCGGGCTTCGCCGGAAATGCCGTATAGTGAATTTATTGCGCTTGCTGCGCATTCGGGATTTTCGTCGATGCCAGAACGTTCACCCGTGTTCGTGACGCGTGGGCTCAGCAAAACCTACCAGATGGGCGAAGTGGCCGTGCATGCCCTGCGCGGGGTCGATCTGGAACTGTATCCGGGCGAATTCGTCGTGCTCCTGGGTGCTTCGGGCAGCGGCAAATCCACCCTGCTCAACATCCTGGGCGGACTGGATGTGCCCACTTCGGGCGAAGTGTATTACCTCGACCACAACCTGGCGCAAGCCACAGCTGATGACTTGACCCGGTACCGGCGCGAGCATGTGGGCTTTGTGTTCCAGTTCTACAACCTCATTCCCAGCCTGACGGCGCTCGAGAACGTGGCACTGGTCACCGAAATCGCGACGCGACCCATGGATCCCGTAGCCGCGCTGGACATGGTGGGTCTGGCCGGACGTGCCCATCATTTCCCGGCCCAGCTTTCCGGCGGCGAACAGCAGCGCGTGGCCGTGGCGCGTGCGGTGGCCAAAAGTCCGGATGTGCTGTTGTGCGACGAGCCGACCGGGGCACTGGACTATTCGGGCGGGAAAATCGTGCTGGAAGTGCTGGCACGCGTCAACCGGGAACTGGGCACCACCACGGTGGTGATCACCCACAATGCCGCCATTGCCGCCATGGCGGATCGCATGATCCGCATCAGCAGCGGGGAAATCGTCGAAACCCGGCGCAACGAGCACAAGGCTTCGCCTTCCGAGCTGCAATGGTGAGTGACGGAACATGAGCGCGCTCGACCGCAAGCTGATGCGCGATTTCTGGAACCTGCGCGGCCAGTTGCTGGCGGTTGCTGTCATCGTGGCCTGCGGCATTGCCGTCTTTCTCACCATGCGCGGCATGTACGAAGCGCTGGTGCAGGAACGCCTGACCTATTACGCGGAGAATCATTTCGCGGACGTCTTTGCGCGCGTCAAGCGCGCGCCTTTGTCGCTGGCGGCACGCATGGCGGCCTTGCCCGGCGTGACTGCGGTGGAAACCGGAATCACGCAGGAAGTGACGCTCGACGTGCCGGGCCTTGCGGAGCCGGCCACGGCGCAGCTGGTCACCCTGCCGCCGCCGGGAGCGGGGCGGCTCAACCAGATCTTCATCCGCAGCGGGCGCGCCCCCTTGCCGGATGCGGCAAACGAAACCCTGGTGAGCGAAGCGTTTGCCCGCGCCAACGGCCTGGTTGCGGGATCGTCGCTGGGCGCGGTGGTCAATGGCCGCTGGGAACGCCTGCAGGTGGTGGGCATCGCCATTTCCCCGGAATTCATTTACGTGCTGCGGCCTGCCAGCGCGTTGCCTGACGACCGGCGCTACGGCGTGCTGTGGATGGCGCGTCCGGCGGTGGAGCACGCTTTCGACATGGCCGGGGCTTTCAACAGCGTGGCCTTGCGCCTTGCGGCCGGGGCATCAGAAGCGGACGTGATTGACGCGCTCGACCGCCTGCTGGATCCCTACGGCAGCCTGGGCGCTTACGGCCGTTCGGACCATCTCTCCGACAAGGTGATCTCGGACGAGATCAACCAGGACCGGGTGCACGGATTTCTGCTGTCGGGAATTTTTCTGGCGGTGGCCGCGTTCATCATCAACATGGTCCTGACCCGGCTGGTGTCCACCCAGCGCAATCACATCGGCGTGCTCAAGGCGTTCGGTTACGGCGACTGGGAAGTGGCGCGCCACTACCTCAAGCTGGTCCTGGCCACGCTGCTTGCAGGCGCGCTCATCGGCACGCCGCTGGCCTGGTGGATGGGTGGCATGCTGGCCGGCATCTATCGCGACTTTTTCCACTTCCCGCACTTGTCCTGGTCACTGTCTCCTTCGGGTCTGCTGGTGGCTGCCGGCGCCTGTCTGCTGACGGCGCTGGCCGGTGCCCTGTTTGCCCTGCGGCGCGTCATGGATCTGCCTCCGGCAGCTGCAATGCTGCCGGAACCGCCCGAGCAGTTCACGCCCACCCTGGCCGAACGCCTGGGGCTGGTGCGGCGCTGGCCCATCACGGTGCGCATGATCCTGCGCAACCTGGAGCGGAAACCGGCCAAGGCCTTGCTGTCGGTGCTGGGCCTGTCGCTTGCGGTGGCTTTGCTGGTGGCCGGCCGATACGGGGTGGATGCGCTCGACCTGATCGTGGATTTGCAGTTCCGCGCGGCGCAGCGCGAAGACGTTCTGCTGGAATTTGCAACGCCCCACGGATCTGACATGGAGCACGCGCTGGCCCACCTGCCGGGCGTCATGACCGTGGAGACTTTCCGCATGGTGCCCGTGCGCCTGCGCTTTGGCCATCGCGTACGGCGCACTGCCATTGCCGGTCTGCCGCCGCAAGGGGACCTGCGCGCCGTGGTGGACCTGGATTACCGGCGCCTGGCCTTGCCGGCCGAAGGCATCGTGCTGTCTTCGAAGCTGGCGGAAAGCCTGGGCGTGAAGGCGGGCGACCGGGTGACGGCGGAAGCGCTGGAAGGGCGGCGCGACGTGCAGACCTTTG
>JAJZPY010000064.1 GCA_021811005.1 Pseudomonadota bacterium | reverse complement strand
CGGCTCCATCGAGCTGGCCCAGTCCTTCCGTGATTTCGCGGTAATCCTGCTTGGTGCTGATGGTGTTGGCCCAGCCGCGCTTCGCTTCGATCATGCCGTCGGAACTGGTGAAATTCTTCGCCGCCAGCAGGGCCGCAAAAAGCCCGTTGCTGGCCGCCCGGCCGGGATTGAAGCTTTTGGTCATGGAACCGAAGGATTCGCGCAAGCCCACGGGCTGGGAAGCCGCCAGGCCCAGGGCCCACACCATTTGCTGTTCGCTCAGGCCCAGCAGCTTGCCGGCCGCGGCAGCTGCGCCGAAGGGGCCGGTGGTGCCGGTGATGTGCCAGCCCACGTCGTAATGGTTGGGGTAAACCGCATTGCCGATGCGGCAGGAGGTTTCCACGCCCAGCACGAGCGCATTCAGGAAATCCTTGCCGGAAACGGGGTGATATTCGGAAAGGGCCAGAATGGCGGAAACCACCGGACCAGCCGGGTGGATGATGGTTTTGAGATGGGTGTCGTCGTAATCGAAAACGTGGCTTGAGACGCCGTTCACGAAAGCGGCGTTCATGATGTCGAAGCGTTCGTGACGGCCCAGCAGGCTGGCTTGCCCCGGCCCCGAGAAAGGTGCGAGGGCGGACACGGCGCATTCGATGGTTTCATGATGCGATCCGCCCACCGCAACGCCCACCCAGTTGAGCAGGGTGCGTGCGCCTTCGTGCCGAACCGGCGCGGGCAGGTCTTCGTAGCGGGCTTGCACCACGTAGCGCGCCAGCGTGTGGGTCACGCCATGGGGCGGTTGCTGGGGGTCTGCTGTTTGCGGAGTCTGGGCCTGGGCCGATGGGGATTGGGCCAGTGAAAGGGGCGCTGCGACCGCGGCAGCGCTGGTTTTGAGAAAATCGCGACGATTGAAAGGGTTCATGGCGGGTATGTTAACACCCGGTCCTTAACTCCAGTCGGCCAGGGTGCGCAAATAGGAAATGACGTCTTCCCGGCTCAGCATGCCGACCACCTGCCCCTGCCGGATGACGGGCAACTGGTTGACCCCATCCCGGTCCATGCGCTGCAGGGCTTGCCACAGGGACGCGTCCGGGGCAATGGAAAGCGCTTCCTGCAGCGGCAGCATCACGCCTCCCGCTGTCTGGTGGTTCCATTCGGGGCGCGGCACGGCGCGAATGCGCTGGGGGGTGACGAGCCCGGTGGTTCGGTCACCTTCGCGTACCAGGAAGCAGCGCTGGTGCCCCGTGAGAATGTAGTCGTCCACCAGCTGCTGCAGGGGGAGGGTGGAGGGCACTTCGGGGCAGGCAGGGTTCATGACCTGGGCCACGGGATGCCCCGACAGGAGATCGCGAAACACCCCTTCCTGCAGTTGGGCTTTGGCGGCATTGTCGAGAAACCAGCCAATGAAAACGATCCACAGTCCGCCCAGATTTCCGGAAAGGATCTGCCAGGCGCCGATCAGGATGAGCAGGAAAGCAAACCCCCGGCCCGCCGTGGCGGCAACGCGCGTGGCCCCGCGCAAATTGCCGGTGAAGGCCCACAGCACGGCGCGAAAAAGGCGGCCGCCATCCAGCGGATAGCCGGGCAGTAGATTGAACAGGGCGAGGCTCAGGTTGATGTAGCTCAGGTATTTGAACAGTCCGGACAGGGCTTCGATGCCGGCCGTCCATTGCTGCAGCAGGTGCGAGGCCAGGGCGAGCGCCAGGCTGACCGCCGGGCCGGCCAGGGCAATCAGGAATTCGGCTGTGGGGCTGGGCGACTCGTCGGCAATTTCGGCAATGCCGCCGAAGATGTGGAGCGTGATGCGGCGGACCTGGACCCGGTATCGCAAGGCCACGGCCGAATGGCCCAGCTCGTGCAGCAGCACGCTGGCAAAGAACGCGAGGGCGGTGACGGCCCCCATGATCCAATAGCGCCCATGGGGCCAGTCAGGAAACTGGGAGGGATAGTAGCTGCTCGCCAGGATCCAGGTGAGCAGGGTAAAGACCAGAAACCAGGAAAAATCGAGAGCGATGGGTATGCCCAGAATCCTGCCGAGCGGAATGCGCTGTTGTGCCATTGAAATCCCCTTGAAGGCGCCGGCTCAATATTTTGCCGGGGAAGCCGATATTTCCCTTTAAGGGTCAGTATAAAGACAGAGTCCCTCCGGGAGGAAACAGCCATGAGGCGAGACAGCGAGGAACGGCCGGACAGCCGGCTAGATGAAGAAGGCGAAGCTGAAGGAGAAGGGCGGTCGCGCGGACGCAAAGGGAAAGAGGAAGGACCGGCTCGACGCAAGCGGGGCGGCCTGCTGCCCTGGCTGGGCCTGGTCTTTGGGTTGGTGGGCGTTCTGATGGGCGGCGGGGCCCTGTACCTGGTGCATGGGTGGCAGGAGAAGCTGGCTGCAGACTCGGCGCTCGTCAATGACCTGACCCATCGACTGACCGCGGCCAACGATGCGTTCGTGAAATATCAGGCGGCCATAAAACAGGAAAAGGCGGTTGACGAGGAAAAAGACAAAAGGCATGAAGAGCGCGATGCCCTGATGATCCACGCCATGGCCCAGGCCCAGGCGCGCCTCAAGATTGCACCGACCATCGAGAAAATGCTGGAACCCGTGCCGGCGGGCCCGGATCCCCAGCCCGCTGCTGCGGCCGCTCCGGCTGCCGCACCTGCGTCCGCGCCCGCTCCAGCCAAGACCCCAGCCCCGGCCCCTGTTTCAAAGGCGCCTCCTCCTGATCCGGCCAAGGCCAAAATCGCCTCCCAGGTGCAGGGCATACGGGAGGCGATCCGGAAATACAACGGCAACTAGCCTGCGGGGAAAAACCGGGCTTCGAACTGGGCCGCCGGCAGCGGGCGTGAAAACAGGAATCCCTGGGCATAGTCGCAACCCGCCTTGAGCAGCAGATCCCGCTGGGTCTCGGTTTCCACCCCTTCCGCGATGACCTGGATTCCCAGCTTGTGGGCCATCACCACGATGGCTTCACAGATCGCCAGGTCATCCGAATCGGGCTGCAGGTTCGCAGTGAAGGAGCGGTCGATTTTGACGTAATCGATCTCGAATTTCTTGAGATAGGCCAGGGAAGAGTATCCCGTGCCGAAGTCGTCGATCGCGATCCGCAGGCCGGCATCGTGAAAACTCTCCAAACGCTGGGCGATGGGGGGATGGGCATCCAGGAGCAGGCCTTCGGTAATTTCAATCACCATGCTTTCTCCGGGCACTCCCAGGTCGTGGAGCAATTGGATCCAGTGGGTATGTTCGCGGCTGTTGCGGAACTGGGCCGGCGACTTGTTCACGGTCATCTGGAAATTGGGGAGGGCGTTGCGCCACAGGGCCGTCTGGCGGGCGGCCTGGGCAAACACTTCGTCGCCGATGACGGTGATCAGTCCGGTATCTTCCGCGATGGGAATGAAGTCCCCGGGGAACACCAGTCCCCGTTCCGGATGCAGCCACCGGACCAGGGCTTCCGCTTTGGTTACCCGCCCGGTAGCCAGTTCCACGATGGGCTGGTAGTGGACCTGGATTTGTTCCAGCTGGACCGCCTTGCGCAAGTCGTTGGCGATTTTCAAACGTGAAAATGCAGCGGCCTGCATGGAAGGCGTGAAGTAATGATAGCCGTTGCGTCCGCTGCTTTTGGCGGCATACATGGCCTGATCCGCGTTCCTGACCAGTGTTTCCAGGTCGGTGGAATCGTGGGGGTAGAGGGTTATGCCGATGCTGCCCGTGACGTAAACCATTTCGTCGCCAAACTGGTAGGGCCTGGCAATGTGGTCCAGGATGGTTTGTGCGATGCGGTCCACATGGTTCATGTCTTCAAGGTGGGTCAGAAGCACGGTGAACTCGTCTCCTCCCAGGCGGGCGACCGTATCGGTGGCGCGCACGCATCCTTGCAGCCGTTGCCCGGTTTCGCGAAGCAGCTGGTCCCCCGTGTCGTGGCCCAGCGTGTCGTTGATTTCCTTGAAGCGGTCGAGGTCGATGAACATCAGCGCCAGGGCCTGGCGGTGCCGTTGCGCTTTCCTGATTTCCTGCTCAAAGCGGTCCAGAAATAAAACCCGGTTGGGCAGCGCCGTGATGACGTCGTAGTGCGCGAGGCGCAGCATTTCCGCCTCGGAATGCTTGCGTTCACTGATGTCGGTGTGGGTGCCGATCAGGCGCAGGGGGCGGCCATTGGGGCTGGTGCTCACGATCATGCCCCGGCTTTGGGTCCATTTCCAGGTGCCGTCCTTGCAGCGCAGGCGGAACTCCGATTCGAAAAGGGTGGTTTTTCCTGCAAGATGGTCTTGAATGTCCTGGATGGCTTGCGTCAGGTCATCCGGGTGGATCAGTTTGCGGCCATCCTGGGCCGTGGGCCCCACTTCGCCTTCGGCATAGCCATAAATTTCATGCCACTGACCTGAGCGAAATACGAGATCGGTGTCCAGATGCCAGTCCCATACGCCCATGTTGGAGCCTTCCAGGGCGAGCTTCCAGCGTGCTTCGCTGACCTCGAGGGAAAGGTCATGTGCATCCTGTCCGCGCATTTTCGCGGACAACTTGAATAAAGGCCCCCACAAACTCTGTTTCACGGTTTTCCTGTCCTGTCGCTTCGCACGTTAAGCGAAGCTCATGAAAAAGATCAAGCCGGGTCGGGGTTGTTGCAGGCACACCGGCTCTGCTGTCATTATGTACACAGGCAAGCGTTCCAGAAAAGGGGGCAGACATGAAGAAAATCATTACCGCTTTTGTTGCTTCTGAAGAAGGCGTGAGCGCCATCGAGTACGCGCTGATTGCCGCCCTGATTGCAGCCGCAATCATTGGGGCCGTGTCGTTGCTGGGCACCAGCGTCAGTTCGGAATTTTCCAGTATCGCCGGCGTGATTTAAGCGCGGGCAGCCTTGGCCGCCAGCGCCAGTCGCGTCAGGCGGTTCAACAGCACTTGCAGTGCCGGGGAAAGCCGTTCCATGGGCCACTGGTCCAGAAGGTTGCGGATTTGCAGCCCCAGGGCGGTGTCTCCGGTCATGATCAGGCGCCGCTGAAAAAACAGGGTGTCCGCATCTTCAAGGCGGCCGGCGAGCAGGAGCAGGTCCAGCGCTTTGCCGCGAATGGTGGCTTCGGCTTCAGTGCCCGGAGCCAGCGTGTGGAGTTTTCCCCCTTCGGCCGTGATGGCCCAGAAAAATCCCAGATCGTCCACGCTCACCGACACCCGTCTTTTTTCCAGGAATTCCAGGCTGCCTGCGGGCAGGGTCTGAAGCAGATGCCGTTGCAGCAGGTGCGTGAAAGCCCGCGCCGGCCATGTGGAAGGCAGGATGGCAAGGCCGCGGGCAAGCCCTTTGGGCGGAGGCAGCAACCGGAGCAGCGGTCGGGGCATCCGCTCGGGAGTGAGCCAGGAAAAAGTCATCGGGTGGTCTCCTGAAGGTCGCCTGAAAATTCCCGGGCCGCACCAACCCAGTCCATGCCGGGCCTGCCATGCCAATAGCCGTTGCAATCGCCCGCCCGGCCCGGCGGGCATCCGCTTTGCAGCGCGTCATGAAACCGTTCGATGACCTCGGCCATGCCTTCCGGTTGCGGACTGAGGCGCAGGTAATCCACGCCGCATTGACGCAGGCTTTCCAGGTCCGGCGCCAGATCGCAGCGGGCTTCGCTTTGCACCTGGATGCCGTTGAGGCGAATGAACGATTCCCCTTCGCGGGTGGCAAGGGCCAGCCCCTGCGGATGCTCCAGGCATTTGAAACCGCATTCATCCTTGCCCAGATTGCTGGCGCGCGCCGTAAAGCAGCGTGCCGAATAGGCCAGCGGCAAGCGGCCCCATGCCATGACTTCCACTTCGGGGAATGCGCCGCCCAGGGTTGCTTGCGCTTCGCGCAAGGCCCGCAATGCGGTTTCGCCTTGGTCCATGGTCAGCACAAATCGGGTCATGCCGCAGGACTGCAGCAGGGCCAGGGTTTCGTGGTTGTAAATGTTGAGGGTGGGGCCGCCCACAAACGGGACTTGCCGCTCCAGGCAGACCTGCACTGCGGACAGGTCATTGGCTTCCATGCCAAAACGCCCGTTGTCCGCCATGCGGCGCAGGGTGGACAGTTCCGACGCAGCTTCCACCAGCACCAGGGACGAGAGCACCACGTCGTGTCCGGCGGCGGTCAGGTTATCGGCGATGGAGAGCCAGTCCGGCAGGCGCAGTTCGCGCCGTTTGCTGCAGACCGTTTCTCCCAGGTAGATGACGTCAACCGGCCAGTCTGCCGCCTGCTGGTAAAAATCCAGGACGTCAGCGCGTTTCCAGAAATACTGCAGCGGGCCGAGGGAGAGTTTCATGGGGTCATTGCCAGCGGCGGTGGTAAGGGCCCAGGGTGGTCTGCAACCCCTCGGAAACGTGGGACAGCTGGGCCTCCCATTCCGGCAGGATGCGGAACGGCTGCGGCCCCTTGAGGGCATCGAGCGCTCCCCGCCACACGCGGGTGACCTGAGTCACGTAAGCGGGGCCGCGCTGTCGGCCTTCCACTTTGAGTGCGGCCACGCCGGCCTGGGCCAGGCGCGGCAGAAGCTCCAGGGTATTGAGGCTGGTGGGCTCCTCGAGCGCGTAGAAGGGCTGGCCGTCCTGCTGGTAGCGCCCTTTGCACAGGGTGGGGTAGCTCGCGGGCTCTTCGGGTTCGAACCGGTCCACCAGCACCTGGCCCAGGCGAACTTCACGGCGGTTTCCCGGCAGTTCGGTCCAGCGCACGTGTTCGGCCGGAGAACAAACGCCGTGGCAATTGGGCGATTGTCCGGTGACGTGGCTGGAAAGCTGGCAACGTCCTTCCACCATGATGCACAGGCTGCCAAAGGCGAACACTTCAATGGCCACGGGAGCCTGTTCGCACAGGTGCTCCACCTGGGCGATGGAGAGCACGCGCGGCAGCACGGCGCGCGCGATGCCGAAACGTTCGTAAAAAAAACGCAGGGCCACGGCGGTGGTGGCCGAACCCTGGACCGACAGGTGGCGCGGGATGCCGGCATGGCGTCGCGCAGCGTAATCCAGCAGCGCCATGTCTGCGATGATGAAGGCATCCACCCCGGCTGCCGCGGCCATATCGATGCTGTCTTTCCAGACGTGGATGTGCCGGGACGTGGGATAGGTGTTGAGGGCCAGGTAGAGTTTTCTGCGCCGGGCATGGGCCGTGGAAACCGCCGCAGCCAGCGCCTCGGGCGTGAAATTCAGCCCGGGGAAGGCGCGCGCGTTGGTGGGGTTGCGCAGTCCCACATACACGGCATCCGCGCCATGTTCCAGTGCGGCCTCCAGTGCTGCCGGACTTCCTGCGGGGCAAACGAGTTCCATGTTCATGCGGCGTGTTCCGAAAAAAGGGTCTGCCACAGGGCATCCATGCGGCGGGCGAACTCGGGATCGTGCCGGATGGGCCGCCCCCAGGATCGGTGGGTTTCACCAGGCCATTTGTTGGTGGCATCAAGCCCCATTTTTCCGCCCAGGCCGGTTTCAGGGCTGGCAAAGTCGAGGTAGTCGATGGGCGTGTTTTCGATCAGGAGGCAGTCGCGAACCGGGTCCATGCGGGTGGAAATGGCCCAGATCACTTCGCTCCAGTTGCGAATGTCGATGTCGCCATCCACCACGATGACGAATTTGGTGTAGGTGAACTGGCGCAGCCAGGACCAGATGCCCATCATGATGCGCCGGGCATGTCCGGCGTACTGCTTGTGCAGGCTGACGACGGCAATGCGGTAGGAGCAGGCTTCCGGCGGCAGGTAAAAATCCAGGATTTCGGGAAAGGTGTGGCGCAGCAGCGGCACGAAAAGGTCGTTCAGCTCGCGCGCCAATACCGAAGGCTCGTCCAGGGGCGGCCGCCCCATGTAGCTGCCCTGGTAGAGGGCGCCTGCGCGCAGGCAAAGGCGCTCCACGGTCAGCACGGGAAATTCCGCCTGGCTGTTGTAGTAGCCGGTGTGGTCGCCAAAGGGGCCTTCGAGTGCGCGGTCACCGGGGTGGATATGGCCTTCCAGCACGATTTCAGCACCTGCGGGCACATCCAGGCCGGTGTGGCTGGAGTGCCGAAGCAACGTGGGCTGCCCGCGCAATAGCCCCGCGAATTCGTACTCCGAAAGGGTGTCGGGGATCGGGCTGACGGCCGCAAGCTGGGTGCAGGGGTCGGCGCCGATCACGACAGCAACCGGAAAGGGTTCCTGCGGCCGGGCCGCGAGCCAGTCCGCATAGTCCAGTGCGCCGCCCCGGTGCGGAAGCCAGCGCATGATGACGCGGTTGGGTCCGATGACCTGCTGGCGGTACACCGCCACGTTCTGCCGGGTCTGCCTCAACCCTCGGGTGACCACCAGGCCGAAAGTGATGAGGCGGCCGGCATCTTCCGGCCAGCAGTGCTGGATGGGCAGAAGGGACAAGTCCACTGCGCTGCCTTCCAGTATCTGGGATTCGAAAGGCGCATGGGCGGCCTGTTCCGGACGAAGGTTGGCCAGTTGGGCGTATTCGGGCCAGGCGCGCAGCCATCCCTCCAGCCCCCGGGGAAGCTGCGGCATCTGCAGCGAAGCCAGCAGTTCGCCCAGCTCCCGAAAGGAGCGGATGGCGCGATGGTGCAGGGCGGCCTGGATGCGGGCCGGTGATCCGAAGAGATTGCCCAGCAGGGGCAGGCTGGAGCCGCGGGGAGTTTCGAAAAGCAGGGCAGGGCCGTTTTGCTGCAGGCTTCTCAGGCACAGGGCCGTGCTTTCCAGAACGGGGTCCACGGGTTGGGCCACCCGCAACAGGGCACCCTGTTGTTCCAGATCGCGCAGAAAAGTGCGCAGGTCATCGTAAGCCACGATCGAGATTCCCGGGACCGGCAAAGCTGCCAGTATTGGGGAAGCGCGCTTCGTGCTCTTTGCGTTAGATCAAATCCCGGAAGAATTGCGGTTGCCCAACAGCCGTTGCCAGAAAGCCGAGGCTTCACCCACGATGCCGCGCCGGAAGAGCAGGACGCACAGCACGAAAATGCCGCCCATGATGACGGTCACCAGGGCTCCCACCTTGTCGGCCAGCTGGTCTTCCAGGGTCACGATGAGGGAGGCGCCCACCATGGGGCCCGACACCGTGCCGATGCCGCCCAGGATCGTCATCAGCACCACGTCGCCGGACATGTGCCAGTGCACGTCCGTGAGCGTGGCGAACTTGAATACCAGGACCTTGAGGGCACCGGCAAGGCCGGACAGGCTGGCGGACAGAACGAAGGCCAGCAGCTTGTAGCGGTCCACGTCATAGCCCAGGGACACGGCGCGCGCCTCGTTTTCCCGGATCGCCTTGAGGACTTGCCCGAAGGGGGAGTGAATGGTGCGGTGGATCAGCACAAACACCAGCACGGAAACGGTCAGGATGACGTAGTAGAGCGTGAGGTCGTTGGACAGGTCGAGTCCTGCCAGCGTGCCGCGCGGGACCCCCTGAAGGCCGTCTTCGCCGCCCGTCTGCGGCAGTTCGATGCAGATGAAATACAGCAGCTGCGCCAGGGCCAGGGTGATCATCGCAAAGTAGATGCCCTGGCGCCGGATGGCCAGACGACCGACGATCCATCCCAGCACACCGGCCAGCACGGTGCCGGCGGCCACCGCGGCGAGCGGGCTCCAGGCCAGTTCCCGTATGGTGAAGCCGGCCACATAGGCTGCCCCGCCGAAAAAGGCGGCATGGCCGAAGGACAGGAGTCCGGTATATCCCAGCAGCAGATTGAAGGCACTGGCAAAGATGGCAAAGCACAGCACTTTCATGAGCAGCACCGGATACAGCACGGCCGGGGCCAGGAGGGCAGCCCCCAGCGCCAGCGCCATTCCCAGGCGGCGCATCATGCCTCCCTGCCGAACAGGCCGGCCGGACGCAGGATCAGCACGATGGCCATGATGACGAAAACCACCGTGGCGGAAGCTTCGGGGTAATAGACCTTGGCCAGGCCTTCCACCACCCCGAGGGCCAGTCCGCTGACAATGGCGCCGAGAATCGACCCCATGCCGCCGATGACCACCACCGCGAAGACCACGATGATGAGGTTGGAGCCCATGAGGGGACTCACCTGAAAAATGGGTGCGGCCATGACGCCGGCCAGCGCGGCCAGGCCCACCCCGAATCCGTAGGTCATCATGACCATGAGCGGAACGTTCACGCCAAAGGCCTGGGTGAGCTGGGGGTTTTCCGTGGCCGCCCGCAGGTAGGCTCCCAGGCGGGTTTTTTCAATGATGAGCCAGGTGGAGAAGCAGACCAGGGTGGAAAATCCCACGACCCACACCCGGTACTTGGGCAGGGCCATGAATCCCAGGTTGAGGGCGCCTTCCAGCACTTCAGGCACGTCGTAGGTTTCCCCGCTCACGCCGAACTGGTTGCGGAACAGGCCTTCCAGTATCAGCGCGAGGCCGAACGTGAGCAGCAGTCCATAAAGGTGGTCGAGACGGTAGAGCCGCTTGAGCAGCAGCCGCTCCACCACGACGCCCACCGAGCCCACCAGGATGGGGGCGAGCACCAGCGCGCCAAAATACCCGATGCCGAAGTTGTCCAGCAGCATCCAGGCAGCAAACGCGCCCATCATGTAAAACGCGCCGTGCGCGAAATTGATGATGTTGAGCATGCCGAAAATGACGGCCAGGCCCAGGCTCAGCAAGGCATAAAACGAGCCGTTGACTAACCCCAGCAGCAGCTGGCCTGCGAGGGCCAGCAGGGGGATGCCGAAGATTTCGGTCATTTATGGACGAGCGGGCAGCGCGACTGGCTGAGCGGCTGGAAAGCATCCGCGGCCGGGATGGTGGCCCGCACATTGTAGTAATCCCAGGGGTAATGGGAATCGGCGGGCTTTTTCACCTGCATCAGGTACATGTCATGCAGCATCAGGCCATCGTCCCGGATTTTGCCGTTTCTGGCGAAGAAGTCATTGATCGGCGCTTTTTTCATTTGCGCCATGACTTTCTGCGTGTCGTCGGAATTGACCGCCTTCACGGCTTCCAGATAGTGGGTGATGGCCGAATAGAGACCGGCCTGAACCATGGTCGGCATTTTCTTGTGACGTGCGAAGAAGCGCTTGGACCAGGCGCGGGTTTCGGGATTCATGTCCCAGTAGAACGCTTCGGTCAGGTACATCCCCTGGGTGGCCTTGAGGCCCAGGCTGTTGATGTCGGTGATGAACATCAGCAGTCCGGCCAGGGTCTGCTTGGGCGTGATGCCGAATTCCGAGGCCTGCTTGATGGAGTTGATGGTGTCCGCGCCCGCATTGGCCAGGCCGATCACCTGGGCGCCTGACGCCTGTGCCTTGAGCAGGTAGGACGAGAGGTCGGTGCTGGGGAAGGGGTGGCGTACCGAACCCAGCACCTTGCCGCCGCTGGCTTCGATGACGGCCGTGGTGTCCCTTTCCAGCGATTGGCCAAAGGCATAGTCCGCGGTCAGGAAATACCAGGTCTTTCCACCCTGCTTCACCACCGCCTTGCCCGTGCCGTTGCCGGTGGCGTAGGTGTCGTACACCCAGTGCACGCTGACGTCATTGCAGTCTTCGTTGGTGATGCGCGAGGAGCCTGCGCCGGTGATGAGCGCGATCTTGTTCTTTTCCTTGGCCACTTTCATGACGGCGAGCGCGGTGGTGCTGGAAACCAGTTCCGTGACCGCGTCCACTTGTCCCCGGTCAAACCATTCGCGGGCCTTGTTCGAGGCAATGTCGCCCTTGTTCTGGTGGTCGGCGGACACGATTTCGACTTTGAAGCCCGGTTTTTGCCTGGCGATGAAATCCTCCACGGCCATGTTGGCCGCAATGACTGCGCCGGGACCTGCCAGATCGGAATAGGCTCCCGACATGTCGGTGAGGACGCCGATGCGAACCACGCCATCGGAAACTTGCGCCTGGGCAGGGATTGCGGCGCCCAGGCCCAGGGTCAGGGCCAGGGCCGCAACCGTGGAGCGCAAGGCAAAGGGGACGACAGTCTTTTTGGTTTTCATCGGTTTCCTCCTCCAGCAGGTTATAAGGGTCAGACACCCAACAGTTCTTGCAAGGCTTCTTTTCTATCGGCCAGTTCGCTTTGTGTGAGTTGCAGGCCGGCCCGGCCATGTTCCACCACGATCATGCGGTCGGCCAGGGACGCGGCGAAATGGAAATTCTGTTCCACCAGCAGAATGGTATACCCCCGGGTCTTGAGCAGGGCAATCACTTCGGCCAGATTCGTTTTCGATATGACGAATCCGACCAGGGCGACAGCCAGGATAATCTTGAAAAAATTCCAAAAAGTCT
>JAJZPY010000063.1 GCA_021811005.1 Pseudomonadota bacterium | reverse complement strand
CCTGAAATGCTAGAATAACGGGCTTTATATCGGGCCGCTAAACCACGGCCCAGTTCGGGGCGGCGGACACGTCGCCAAATTCGCACACCGGCATCAACAGGGTGCCCGCATGCAGCGGGTAATCGGCCGGTGGAGGCTCAACCCTAGTTCTAAGGAGTACATCATGTCCGTCACCATGCGGCAAATGCTTGAAGCTGGAGTGCACTTCGGCCACCAGACCCGTTACTGGAACCCCAAGATGGCCCCCTTTATTTTCGGCCATCGCAACAAGATTCACATCATCAACCTCGAAAAAACGTTGCCCATGTACCAGGAGGCCATGAAATTCGTGCGCCAGCTGGCTGCCAACAAGGGCACGGTCCTGTTCGTGGGCACCAAGCGCCAGGCACGTGAAATCGTGCGCGAAGAGGCGCTGCGGGCCGGCTCCCCCTTTGTCGATCATCGCTGGCTGGGCGGCATGCTGACCAACTTCAAGACGGTCAAGCAGTCGATCAAGCGCCTCAACGACCTTTCCCTCATGATGACGGACGGATCCATGGAGCGGCTTGCCAAGAAGGAAGCCTTGAATTATCAGCGCGAGCTGGAAAAGCTCGAGCGCAGCCTGGGCGGCATCAAGGAAATGAATGGCGTTCCTGATGCCATGTTCGTGATCGATGTGGGCTACCAGAAGAACGCCATCGTCGAAGCGCGCAAGCTGGGTATTCCCATCATTGGCGTGGTTGACACCAACAACTCCATCGAAGGCATCGACTACGTCATTCCGGGCAACGACGATTCCACGCGAGCCATCCGCCTTTATGCGCGCGGTGTTGCCGACGCGATCCTTGAAGGCCGTTCACAGTCCATCAGTGAAATCACGGCGACGGAAGAATTCGTCGAAGTGGAAGAAGACAAGGCCTCGGAATAATTTTGCGAATGATGCAGCAGGGCTGCAGAACACTCTGGGAGTAATGAGAAATGGCGGAAATTACCGCAGCAATGGTCAAGGAATTGCGGGAACTGACCGGGCTGGGCATGATGGAATGCAAAAAGGCGCTTGCCGAAGCGCAAGGCGACATGAAGGCCGCCGAAGACCTGCTGCGCATTCGCAGCGGTGCCAAGGCCAGCAAGGCGGCCGGCCGGATCGCCGCGGAAGGCATGGTGGCCTCCTTTGTGTCAGCCGATGGCAAAACGGGTGCCTTGGCAGAAATCAACTGTGAAACGGATTTTGTGGCCAAAAACGATGATTTCGTGGCTTTTTCGCGCCAGGTGGCCGAACAGGTGGCGCGTGCCAACCCTGCCGACGTGGACGCGCTGGTGCAGGCTTCCCTGCCGCAGGGCGGATCGCTGGAAGACGTGCGCAAGTCCCTCGTCATGAAGCTGGGCGAAAACACGACGGTGCGCCGTTTCGTGCGGTTCAATACGGCCGGCGTGCTGGCCCAGTACCTCCATGGCTCGCGCATTGGCGTGATGGTGGATCTTGAAGGCGGCGACGAAGCGCTGGGACGCGATATTGCCATGCACATTGCAGCCAGCAAGCCCCTCTGCGTATCGAGGGACGAAGTGCCGGCAGACTTGCTGGTCCGGGAACGTGAAATTTACACGGCACAGGCTGCGGAGTCCGGAAAGCCTGCCGACATCGTGGCCCGCATGGTGGAAGGGCGGATCACCAAGTATCTTGCCGAAGTGACCCTTCTTGGCCAGCCGTTTGTCAAAAACCCGGATCAGACCGTGGAACAGCTGCTGAAATCGCGTGGGGCGCGGGTCAACCGTTTCAGCATGTTCGTGGTGGGCGAAGGCATCGAGAAGAAAAGCGAAAACTTCGCGGCGGAAGTCGCTGCGGCGGCCGGAGCTGTCGGGGCCTGAGCGCGCACATGAAGCCCGTCTATCAGCGCATTCTGCTCAAGCTTTCCGGTGAGGCTTTGATGGGCGATGATGCCTACGGCATCAATCGTGCCACCATCGACCGGATCGTGGCCGAAGTGGCGGAAGTGACGCGCATCGGCGTCCAGGTCGGCATCGTCATCGGAGGTGGAAACATATTCCGGGGCGTTGCGCTGGGTGCCGAGGGGATGGATCGGGCAACGGCCGACTACATGGGCATGCTGGCCACGGTCATGAATGCCCTCGCCCTTCAGGACGCCATGCGGCGGGTTGATGTGGTGAGCCGCGTGCAGTCGGCGCTCAATCTCGAGCAAGTCGCCGAGCCTTATATCCGGGGGAAAGCCCTGCGTTATCTGGAAGAAGGCCGCGTGGTCATTTTTGCCGCCGGAACGGGGAATCCTTTTTTTACGACGGATACCGCTGCCGCCCTGCGTGGAGTGGAAATGAGCGCCCAGGTGGTGCTGAAAGGCACCAAGGTGGACGGCATCTATACGGCAGATCCGCTCAAGGACGCAACGGCCCGGCGCTACGAACGTCTGACGTTTGAGGAAGCCATCATCAACAACCTCAAGGTCATGGATGCCACGGCATTGACCCTTTGCAGAGACCAGAACCTTCCCATCTGCGTGTTCAGCATCTTCAAGCCCGGCGCGCTCAAGCGTGTGGTCATGGGGCAGGCTGAAGGCACGTTTGTGACGAATTAAGCAGCCTGGAGAACACCATGATTGCCGATGTCAAAAAATCTGCCGAACAGAAGATGCAGAAATCCCTTGAAACGCTGAAAGCGGATCTGGGGAAGGTGCGTACCGGGCGTGCCCATGCCGGCCTGCTCGACCATGTCAAAGTGGACTACTACGGCACCCCGACGCCGATCAACCAGGTGGCGGGCGTCAATCTGCTGGATGCGCGCACCATTGGCGTTTCTCCCTACGAGAAGAAAATGGCGGCCGCCATCGAAAAGGCCATCCGTGAATCCGATCTCGGATTGAACCCTTCCTCGCAGGGCGACCTGATTCGGGTCCCCATGCCGGCTCTGACCGAAGAACGCCGCCGCGACCTGACCAAGGTGGTCAAGGCTGAAGCCGAAAATGCCCGTGTGGCCGTGCGCAATGTGCGGCGTGACGCATTGGCACAGCTGAAAGAGCTGCAGAAGTCCAAGTCCATTTCAGAGGACGAGGAACGGCGCGCGCAGGAAGAGATTCAGAAGTTGACCGATCGCTTCGTGGGCGAGATTGACAAGCAGCTTGCAACGAAAGAATCGGAACTGATGGCCGTCTGATTTCCCCGGCAGATTTGCAGGGAAGATCGCCATGGCCCAACCCCAGAGCTCCACGCTTGGCATTCCGCTATCGGGAAAAGTCCCGAGGCATGTTGCCATCATCATGGATGGCAATGGACGGTGGGCGCGACAACGCCTGTTGCCCCGCATCGCCGGGCACCGGCGCGGCAGCGAGGCAGTGCGTACCCTGGTGGAAAATGCCGCTCGCCTGGGCATCGAATATGTGACCCTGTTTGCGTTCAGCAGCGAAAACTGGCGCCGCCCGGCCGAAGAGGTTTCCATGCTGATGCAGCTGTTCATCAGCAACCTCGAGAACGAAATCTCCCGCCTTCATCGGGCCAATATCCGGGTGCGCATCATCGGTGACCTGGGCCGTCTCGGACCGCGCCTGGAGACCCTGATTTCACAGGCTCACGAACTCACCCAAAACAACACGCGCCTCACCCTGACCATTGCCGCAAACTACGGTGGGCGCTGGGATATCCTGCAGGCGTTCAACGCCCTGTTGCGAGCCCATCCCGAGAAGGCGGGGGCCGTCACCGAAACGGACCTCGTCCCTTTTCTTTCCATGGGCGATGCACCCGAACCCGACCTGTTCATACGCACCGGCGGCGAACAGCGCATCAGCAATTTCCTGCTATGGCAGCTGGCCTATACGGAACTGTATTTCACGGAAACGCTCTGGCCGGACTTTGACGCTGCCAGCCTGGATGCGGCCATACAGTCTTTCCAGCAGCGTGAAAGACGCTTCGGGCGGACAAGCGAACAATGCTGCGCGCCAGAGTCCTGACCGCCGTTTTGTTGCTGGCCGTAATCGGGGCGCTCCTGTTCGCGGCCCCGGCCGCTTACTGGAAGGCCGCGGTCCTGGTGGCCGCGCTCCTGGCCAGTTGGGAATGGGGTGGACTGATCCGTCTGCCCACGCTGTCGCGGGGGCTGTATGTCGGGTTGACCGCCTTGCTGATCTGGGCTTGCGACCGGGTTCAGGCGCGAGACGTTACATCAGGACTGCTGGGGGCCCTCTACCTGTTGTCCGTGGTTTTCTGGGTTGGCATTGCGCCGTTCTGGATCGCACGGCAGTGGAAAGTGGACAGTCCCGCGCTGCTGGCCGCCACGGGCTGGCTGCTTATCCTGCCCACCGGTTTTGCGCTGGTGACCCTGCATCGGGCCGGACCCTGGGTGCTGCTGATGTTCATGGCCGTTATATGGCTTTCCGATTCGGCCGCTTATTTTGTCGGGCGCGCCTGGGGACGCCGCAAACTGGCCCCCGCCATCAGCCCCGGAAAAACCTGGGAAGGGGTTGGCGGGGGGCTGGCAGCCGTGCTGGTCTATGCAGCGATTCTGGGGTTCTCCGGCGTCACGGACGGGCGAAGCGACGCCATTCTGCGAAACCTGGGGCTGACTTGGATTCCGCTGAGCCTGATGCTGGCCGTGCTGGGTATTTTGGGGGACCTGTTCGAGTCCTGGATCAAGCGCTGTGCCGGGGTCAAGGACAGCGGCCGCCTGCTGCCGGGACATGGCGGCATTCTCGACAGGATCGATGCGTTGACTGCGGCTTTGCCTCTGGCAGCCTGGATTGTGATGGAGAAAGGCGGATGGTACAGCGTGCATTGACCATTCTGGGCGCGACCGGAAGCATCGGCTGCAACACGCTCGAAGTGGCGGCCCTGCATCCGCAGCGTTACCGCATCCATGCGCTGTCAGCCCACCGCAATGTGGAAAAGCTGGCCCAGCAATGTCTGCGGTTTTTGCCCCGCCTAGCGGTGGTCAGCCACGCCGAAGATGCAGCGCGCCTGTCGGGGATGCTGAAAGGCACGGAGTGTGCCGGGGTTACGGAAGTCCTCTCCGGCCCCAAGGCGCTGTGCCAGATTGCGGCGAGCGCGGATACGGACATCGTGATGGCCGCCATTGTGGGCGCGGCCGGCCTTGAGCCGACGCTTGCGGCCGCGCAGGCGGGCAAGCGGGTACTGCTTGCCAACAAGGAAGCGCTGGTGATGTCCGGTGCCTTGCTGATGGACGCCGTCCGCGCGAGCGGAGCCCTGCTTCTTCCCGTGGACAGCGAACACAATGCGGTCTTTCAGTCCTTGCCGAGGTCTGCGGGCCAGGGGCTGGGCGCTTGCGGCGTGAGCCGCATCACGTTGACGGCCTCCGGCGGCCCTTTTTTGAACCGTCCGCTTTCGGAGTTGGCTGAGGTCACTCCGGACGAAGCCTGTCGACACCCCAACTGGATCATGGGGCGAAAAATCTCGGTGGATTCAGCCACCATGATGAACAAGGGGCTTGAGCTTATTGAAGCCTGCTGGCTGTTTGATGCGCAACCGGAGCAGGTGGACATCGTGATCCATCCGGAAAGCATCGTGCACTCCCTCGTATCCTATGTGGACGGTTCGGTGATCGCCCAACTGGGATGTCCGGACATGCGGGTGCCGATTGCGCATGCACTGGCTTACCCTGAACGCATGGCTTCGGGAGCGTCGCAACTGAGCCTGGCCCAGGTCGGGGCGTTGCGTTTCCAGGCGCTGGACCTGGAGCGTTTTCCGGCAGTGGCCTTGGCTTACCGGGCAATCAGGGCCGGCGGGACATGCCCGGCCATACTCAACGCGGCCAACGAGGTGGCGGTGGAAGCCTTTCTTGGGGCCCGGCTCCGCTTCGACCGCATCCCGGCCTTTATCGAGCAGGTGCTGAATGCCGTTCCTTCGCAGCCAGCCGCCACCCTTGCCGCAGTTTTGTCTGCGGATGCGGCGGCGCGCGATGTTGCCGGCAAGCTGCTGCGACCCGGCTACGAGGGCAAGCTTCCGTGATACAGGCCGGAATCACCACGGTATTCGCTTTTCTTGCGGCGCTGGTGCTGCTGATCCTGTTCCACGAGTGGGGGCATTACTTCGTGGCGCGTCTTGCCGGCGTCAAGGTGTTGCGGTTTTCCATCGGATTTGGAAAGTCGCTCTGGCAGGTTCGTCGCGGACCGGACCAGACCGAATGGGTCATCGGAGCCCTTCCGCTGGGTGGTTATGTCCGCATGCTGGATGAGCGGGAAGGGCCCGTGGCTCCCGAAGAAGCCCACAGGGCCTTCAACCGGCAAACCCTGGGGCGTCGCGTGGCGATTGTGCTGGCCGGCCCTTTGGCCAATTTCCTGCTGGCGTTTCTGATCTACTGGGGGCTTTTTCTGGTGGGGGTCCCCGGGCTCAAGCCCTACGTGGACACCCCGCCGCCGGCATCGCTGGCCGCGCAAGCCGGGTTTTCGGCCGGAGAGCGCATTACCCGGGTTGGGCAGAAAGACGTTCGTACCTGGAACGAGGCGCAACTGCTGCTCATCGACGGCGCACTCGAGCGGAGCGCGGTCACTGTGGAAACGGAAGACGATGCCGGCCATCTGGCGACGCATCGGCTGGATCTTTCACGGCTCGATGCGGCTGAGCGGGATGCGGAAGTGCTGGATCGAATCGGGCTCAAACCCTGGGATTTCCCGATTCCTGCCGTAGCGGGCCGTGTGATCCAGGATGGTGCGGCCGGGCGGGCCGGCCTCCGGCCTGGCGACCGTATTGTCGCCGTGCAGGGGACCCCGCTGGCATCGTGGCAGTCGCTGGTGGCCCTGGTGCGCGCCAGCCCCGGCAAGTCGCTGACATTTACGCTGGAACGCCAGGGGCGGCAGGAGTCCGTGACCCTCGTCCCGCGTACCGACCGGGATGACCGGGGAAATGCGGTCGGCAAGATCGGGGTGTCCCCCAGCGTGCCCCGCAGCCTGACGGACCATTTCTGGACGACCGTGCGGGATGCGCCGTTGCCTGCCATGGCCCATGCGGCTCAAAAAACCTGGGAAGTGACGCGGTTGACGTTCAAGACGTTCGGGGCCATGCTGCTGGGCCAGGCATCCCTGAAAAATATCGGCGGTCCGATCCAGATTGCCGACTATGCGGGCCAGACGGCGCGCATGGGACTCATCCCCTACCTGACTTTCCTTGCCCTGATCAGCATCAGCCTGGGGGCCATCAACCTGCTGCCCGTCCCCTTATTGGATGGGGGGCATTTGATGTATTATGCTGTCGAGTTGCTCAAGGGAAGTCCCGTTTCCGATCGTGTGCTGGCGCTGACGCAACGGGTGGGGGTGCTGCTGCTGACTGCCCTGATGGCTTTTGCACTTTATAACGACATACAACGTCTGCTAACCAACTGATCGGGTCCATGACATTTCGCACTTTCATTGTCTTGTGCTGCATGTTTTTGAGTGCAACTGCATGGGCTGTTGCTCCCTTCACCATAAAGGACATTCGGGTTGAAGGTGCCCAGCGCATTGAGGCGGGCACCATTTTCAGCTATCTGCCTCTCAAGGTGGGCGACTCCGTCACCCCTGAAAAATCCGCTGCAGCCATCAAGTCGCTGTATGACACGGGTTTCTTCGCCGACGTCAAGCTGGAGCAGGATGGCGACGTGCTGGTGGTGGTGGTGCTGGAACGGCCGTCCATTTACCACGTCGACATCAACGGTGCCAAATCCTTCAACAAGGACCAGCTCAGGGATGCCCTGAAGTCGATCGGCATCGCCGAATCGCGGATTTATGACAAATCGCTGCTCGACAAGGCGGAAAAAGAGCTCAAGCGCCAGTACCTGAGCAAGGGCAAATATTCGGCCCAGGTGACCACGACGGTGACTCCGATGACGCGCAACCGGGTGTCGCTGACCTTCAACATCGTGGAAGGGGAGGTGGCTCATATCCGCGAAATCACCATCGTGGGCGCCAAAGCTTTCCCGGAAAAGGTGCTGCAGGATCAATTGCAGCTCAATACCCCCGACTGGTTTTCCTGGTACACCAAAAACGACCAGTATTCGAAGCAAAAGCTGTCCGGCGATCTTGAAACCCTGCGTTCCTACTATCAGGACCGGGGATACCTGGAGTTTGCGGTGGATTCCACCCAGGTTTCCATTTCCCCTGACAAGCAGGACATCTACATCACCATCAACATCACCGAAGGACAGCAGTACAAGGTTTCCGAAGTCAAGCTTGCGGGGCAGTTCGTGGTGCCGGAAGAGGAATTGCGAAAACTGGTGACCCTCAAGCCGGGCGACATCTTTTCCCGTGAAAAGGTGACAACGTCCAGCAAGGCGATTTCCGACCGGTTGGCCAACGACGGCTATTCCTTCGCCAACATCAACGCGACCCCTGAAATCAACAAGGAAAACCGTACCGCTGCCTTTACCTTCGTGATCGATCCGGGGCGCCGGGTTTACGTCCGCCATGTCAACATTTTCGGAAACACCACCACCCGCGATGAAGTGGTCCGGCGGGAAGTCCGCCAGCTGGAAGGCGGATGGTATTCGATCCAGAAAGTGAACCGCTCCAAGGAGCGTATCGACAGGCTGGGTTTCTTTTCGGAAGTGACTGTGGACAGCCCGCCAGTACCCGGGACCACGGACCAGGTGGACGTCAACTTCACGGTGGTGGAACGCCAGACCGGCTCGGTCCAGGTGGGGGCGGGCTACTCCTCGGCGGAAAAGGTCGTGTTGAGCGCAGGCATCACCCAGAACAACCTGTTTGGCAGCGGCAACTCGATCAGCCTGAACGTGAATTCGGGCGCCATCACGCGCACCTACTCGCTCAGCTATACCAACCCCTACTGGACCGATGAAGGCATCGGCCGTTCATGGACTCTTTATGACACGACCATGAACACGACCTTCCTGACCGGCGTGAGTCCCTACATGACCCGGACACTGGGGGGCGGGATGCATCTGGCCGTGCCGCTCAGCGAAACCAACGCCTACAGCGTGGGGTTGGGTTTCGAGTCGACAGCCATATCCGTGGTGAGCAACAGTCCCATCCAGTACCTGGACTTCGTCAACCAGTTCGGGGATACGGCCAAAACCATCAAGGCGGATGTGGGCTTCTCCAAGGATAGCCGCGACAGCGTCATTTTCCCCATGAAAGGCATGAACCAGCGCTACAGCCTGGAAATGGGCTTGCCAGGGGCCGATCTCAAGTATTACCGTGCGACGGTGAACGAACAGTTGCTGACCCCGGTCAGCAATGACACGACGGTATCCCTTTCCGGGCAGTTCGGTTACGGAAACGGCTACAACGGCATGCCGCTGCCCTTCTTCAAGAACTTCTTTGCCGGCGGTGTGGATTCCGTGCGCGGTTATTTCACCGGCAGCCTTGGGCCGCACACCTTTGATATCGTGGGAAATACCCTCAACCTGGGGGGTAACAAGCTGATCACCGGCAGTGCAGAATACCTGTTTCCCATGCCAGGGATGAGAAACGACCATTCCTTCCGCTTGAGTACTTTTGTTGATGCCGGTAATGTATTCGGTGGAGGAGAGCCGGTTTCGTTTGGCCAGCTGCGCTATTCCAGCGGTGTTGCCCTGTCCTGGTATTCACCCATGGGGCCGCTCAAGTTCAGCTATGCCGTTCCCATTCGAGCCCAGCCATTTGATAATATCGAAAGGTTGCAGTTTCAACTCGGTTCCACCTTTTAAGCGAGTACTGACATGAAACCCTTCAAAGTTTTCGTTCTCGTGCTGGGATTGCTGTCCCTCACTCCGGTATTTGGCGCGGATCTCAAAGTCGGCTGGATCAATATCGAGCGCATTTTCAGGGAAGCCGGCCCGGCCCAGAAGGCGACCAAAAAACTGGAAAAGGAATTCGACAAGCGTCAGGCCGATATCCAGAAGATTGGAAAGCAGATGAGCGACCTGCAAACGCAGCTCGACAAGGAAGGGATGACGATGAGTGAATCGGACCGCAGCCAGAAAGAGCGGGAGCTTGCAAACCTCAATCGTGATTTTCAGCGCATGCAGCGCGAGTTCCGGGAAGATTTGAACATGCGCCGCAACGAGGAGTTCGCCAGCATCCAGGAGCGCGCCAACAAGGTGATCCGCGAAATCGCGGAATCTGAAAAATACGATCTCATCCTGACGGATGTGATCTACGCCAGCCCCAAGATCGACATCACGGACAAGGTCTTGAAGGCGCTGGCCGACAAATAAGTTTCTGGTCATCATTGGAAGCGACCCGGTCTTATTCCCTGCAGGAACTTGCCGAAGCTTGTGGTGGCGAAGTGGTGGGGGATGCTCACACCCGCATTCAGGGGGTTGGCACCCTGGAGCACGCGGTGCCCGGAGAGCTGACTTTCCTGACCAACAGCCTGTACCGGGATCAACTCCTGGGCACGCGGGCCTCCGCAGTGATCCTTGGCCCCGAAGACCGCAATGCCACGACGTTGCCCCGCATCGTTTCAGCGAATCCCTATGCCTGTTATGCCCGGGTGGCGCAGCGGCTTTTTCCGCTGCCCGAAGCGGTTCCCGGTGTTCATTCCAGTGCGGTTATCGATCCTTCAGCCCAGGTTTCGCCCGCTGCCACCATCGGACCTCACGCCACAGTGGGTGCGGGGGCGGTCATCGGTTCTGGAGTCGTTGTCGGCCCGGGATGTGTGGTGGGCGAACGGGTGGTACTGGAGAATGATGTTCGTCTTTATCCGCGAGTGGTCGTGTACCCGGACTGCAGGATCGGGCCGCGCTCGATCCTGCACGCCGGCGTGGTGATTGGTGCGGATGGATTCGGCATGGCGCGCGATGCCGAGGGGTGGATCAAAATTCCGCAGGTGGGGCGGGTCATCATCGGGGCGGACGTGGAAATTGGCGCCAATACCACGGTGGACCGGGGTGCCATCGAAGACACCGTGATCGAAGAGGGCGTCAAGCTCGACAACCAGATACAGATCGCCCATAACTGCCGCGTGGGGGCGCATACGGTGATTGCAGGATGCACCGGCATTTCAGGAAGTACGCGCATCGGCCGCAACTGCCGCATAGGGGGGGGCGTGGGCATGGTAGGGCACCTGGACATTTGCGATGGCGTGACCGTTTCAGGCTTTTCCCTGATCACCAAATCCATCACCCAACCGGGGGTTTACACGTCTTCAATCCCCAGCCAGCCCCATCGACAGTGGATGGAAACCCTGGCCAATTTGCGGGCTTTGCCCCAGTGGACACAGAAATTGAAAACGCTTGAACAGAAGCTGGAAAAAAATACGAAGGAGGAGTAGTCATGGCAGGCATGGACATCAATGAAATCATGGAATACCTGCCGCATCGGTACCCATTCCTGCTGATCGATCGGGTGACGGAAATCGTTCCGGGTGAAAGCATCACGGCGATCAAGAACGTCAGCATCAACGAAGAGTTTTTCAAGGGGCATTTCCCCGGGCATCCCGTCATGCCGGGCGTGCTGATCATCGAAGCTCTGGCTCAGGCCGCTGCCGTGCTGAGTTTCAAGACGGAAAACGTCAAGCCGGACGGTCATCGGGTCACTTATTTTGTCGGAATCGACAAGGCGCGATTTCGCAGCCCGGTGTTTCCCGGGGACCAGCTCTTGCTGCAGGCGAAGCTGCTTCGGCACACCTACCGCGTGTGGAAGTTTGCCGTCCAGGCCACGGTCAACGGACAAGTGGCTGCTGAAGCCGAGCTGATGTGCACCGAGAAGATGCTTGAAGCATGATTCATCAAACGGCTCTCGTCCACCCAAAAGCTGAACTTGCAAGCGATGTGACGGTCGGCGCCTATTCCATCATCGGAGAGCAGGTCCGCGTCGGTCCCGGTACGGTCATTGGTGACCATGTCACCATTTCAGGCAGGACAACCATCGGTGCAAGAAACCACATCCACGGTTTCTGTTCCCTCGGTGGCATCCCCCAGGACAAGAAATACCATGGGGAAAACACGGCGCTTGAAATCGGCAACGACAATACGATCCGCGAGTTCTGCACCTTCAATATCGGGACCACCGACGATGTGGGAGTGACCCGTCTGGGCGACCACAACTGGATCATGGCCTATGTGCATCTTGCCCACGACTGCCAGGTGGGAAACCACACAACCTTTGCCAACAACGCAACGTTGGCAGGACATGTGCGGGTGGATGACTGGGTGATTCTGGGGGGATTCGTCGGGGTTCATCAGTTCGTCCAGGTCGGAGCCCACAGCTTTCTCGGCATATCGGCAGTGGTTACGCAGGACGTGCCGCCTTATGTCATGTTGGCCGGCCACCCCGCGGCACCCCATGGCATCAACAGCGAAGGATTGCGTCGCCGCGGTTTCAGTGCGGAGGACGTGACTGCCATCAAGCGCGCCTACCGCAAGCTGTACCGTTCCGGCCTGAGTCTGGAACAGGCCCGGGAGGAACTCGTGCTTCTGGCGCGGGAATCTTCGTGCGTACAGCCGATGGTGGATTTTCTGGACCGTTCCACCCGGGGCATCGTGCGCTGATCATGCGCGTCGGCGTCGTGGCGGGCGAGGCATCGGGCGACGCATTGGGGGTTACCCTGATCGAAGCGATCCGGATGCGTTTTCCCGATGCCGAGTTTGAAGGGATTGCAGGTCCCGGCATGCAGGCCAGATCGGAA
>JAJZPY010000062.1 GCA_021811005.1 Pseudomonadota bacterium | reverse complement strand
ATGAACGACCGTGCCCTGGGCAAGATCGTGGTGGGCCTGGGCGGCACCGCCAACGGCTTCGTGCGTGAAGACGGCTACGACATCGTGGTGGCTTCCGAAGTGATGGCCATCCTCTGCCTGTCCAGCTCGCTCATGGACCTGAAGGAACGGCTGGGACGCATCGTCATCGGGTACACCCAGGGCGACCGCAAGCCGGTCTACGCATCCGACCTCAAGGCTCACGGCGCCATGGCCACCCTGCTCAAGGACGCCATCAAGCCCAACCTGGTCCAGACCCTGGAAAACAATCCCGCCATCATTCACGGCGGCCCCTTCGCCAACATCGCGCACGGCTGCAACTCCGTGATCGCCACCAAGGCCGGCCTGAAACTTGCCGACTACGTGGTGACGGAAGCGGGCTTCGGCGCCGACCTGGGCGCCGAGAAGTTCATCGACATCAAGAGCCGCATGGCCGGACTCAATCCGTCGGCCGTGGTGCTGGTGGCCACCATCCGCGCCCTCAAGTTCCACGGCGGCGTGAAGAAGGAAGAACTTAACAAGGAAAACCTGGCCGCGCTGGAAAAAGGCATGATCAACATCGAGCGCCACCTGGAAAACATCCGCGACAACTACAACCTGCCGTGCGTGGTTTCCGTCAATCACTTCACTTTTGACACCCAGGCTGAAATCGACCTGCTCAAGAGCCGCATCGAAGCCATGGGCGGCAAGTTTGTGCTGGCCCGCCACTGGGCGGAAGGTGGCAAGGGTGCCGAGGAAGTGGCGCGTACGGTGGTGGACCTGGTTGAAAAATCCACCCAGAAGCACACCTACGTCTACCCCGACAACGTCACCCTGCAGGAAAAGATCACAGCCATCGCCACCAAGATCTACCGCGCCGGCCAGGTCACATTCAGCGACAACGCTCGCAAGCAGCTGGACGAGTGGAACAAGGATTACGGTCACTTCCCGGTGTGCATGGCCAAAACCCAGATGTCCTTCACGGCCGACCCGAGCGCCAAGGGCGCGCCTGTCGGACACACCCTCAATGTGCGTGAAGTGCGTCTGGCCAATGGCGCCGGCTTCGTGGTTGCCATCTGCGGCGACATGATGACCATGCCGGGTCTGCCCAAAGTGCCTTCGTCCGAGAAAGTGGACATTGACGCTGACGGCAACATCATCGGGTTGTTCTAAACCGATGCGGGCCCGCTTGCAGCAAGACTGAACGTGAGCGAGGCCCGCCCTTCTTCCCTGCCGCCGTCCGCAGGTCCGAAAACACTTGCGGACTGGCTGGCACATACCGAACGTCTGCATGCGCTCACCATTGACATGGGATTGGAGCGGGTGTCCCGGGTTCGGGACGCCATGGGCATGCAGCCCGAATTCCCTCTCATCATCGTAGCCGGAACCAACGGCAAAGGCTCCACCTGCGCCTTGCTGTCCAGTTGCCTGGGCGCCGCCGGCTATCGCGTGGGGGTCTACACGTCCCCCCATCTCGTGCGCTACAACGAACGCGTGCGCATCAACGACCAGTGTGCGAGCGACCAGGCCTTGTGCGAAGCTTTTGCCCTGGTGGAAGCTGCCCGCGGCGAAGAGCCGCTGACACCATTTGAATTCGGCACGCTGGCGGCCATGCAGGTATTCATCAATGCCCGCGTGGATGTGGCCGTGCTGGAAGTGGGGTTGGGTGGGCGGCTGGATGCAGTGAACATTTTTGAACCGGCCTGCTCAGTGGTCACCAGCATTGCGCTGGATCACGAAGCCTGGCTCGGTCATACCCGCGAAGCCATCGGCTTCGAGAAAGCCGGCGTGTTCCGCTCCGGCAAGCCGGCCATTTGCGCCGAACCCGATCCGCCGGAATCCATTGCCCGGGTGGCAGCGGAAAAAGAGGCGCGGCTACTGCAGATCGGGCGCGATTTTTCCGTGGAACACGCGCACGATGGCTGGACGTTTACCCTGGGACAGCGTCGCTGGACGGACCTTCCGTCCCTCAAGCTGCAGGGCGAATTCCAGTATCGCAACGCAGCGGCGGCGCTGGCGGTGCTGGCGAGCATTGAAGACCTGCTGCCCGTGACGCCGGATGCGCTGCGCCAGGGCCTTGGAAGTGCCGCGGTGGATGGCCGCTTCCAGCAGGCCGCGCAGTACCCGCGCGTGATCCTGGACGTGGCGCACAATCCCCATGCGGCCGCCGAGCTGGCACGCAACCTGCGCGCCCAGCCCTGCGGCGGGCAGACCTGGGCCGTATTCGGCATGCTCCATGACAAGGACATTCCGGGCGTGATCGGTTTGCTCGATCCACTCGTGGACATCTGGTGCGTGGCGGGCATTACGGAAAAACGCGGAGCGTCGCTCGACGAGATGCGCGCGTTTCTTTCAGGCGTGGCCGGGGTCGTGCGGGGTTATGGTTCGCTGCAGGATGCGTTTCGCGCGGCGCGCGCCGACGCCCACCTTGAAGACCGGATCGTGGTGTTCGGTTCCTTCGTGACGGTGGGCAGCGTGATGGAAGTGCTGGAAGCGGCGCGCTGATCAGGCAGCCAGCACCGATTTGCGGATGCACTTGTCCAGTGCGTTGAAATATTCGTTGGCCAGCAGGGACGGCTTGAGAAACTTGTAGCGGTTGTCCTGGCCTGGAACGATTTCAATGAAGCCCCGGGTGCGCAGCTCTTTCAGCCGGCCATGCAAGGTGGCAGGCGACGCCAGGTGGGTCATTTCCAGCACGTTGCTGACGGTGAGCATCTCTTCGTTCTGCCGGCTGGAACCAATGGCCATCAGAATTTCGATCTGAACGGGATCCAGTCCCCTGAAGGCGGGCTGAGCTTCCACCGCCTCTGCCAGTTTGTGATATCGGAACAATGCGTTCATAAATGATCCCAGAAAGTCTGTGAACGAATTTTATTCCAGATGCCGTCATGCAGTGGCAGGAAGTATAACTTTATTAATTTATACCAACGATAGACTAACCTTGATGGTCCTCAAAGTCTGGGCAGGCGGCTGTGATAAGCTGTCTGCTGCAGCGCGATTTTTCATGAAGCGTGTCCCCTCACATGGCCAGGCCGTCAAGAAAAAAAGCAACTCATGGGGCCAGATCCCTCGATCCGGATCAGCTGTACCAGATTTGCGATCCCGCCCTGCTGCCTTTCAAAACCACGGCCGAACTGACCGACCTGACTGAAACCATCGGGCAACTGCGGGCCGTGGAAGCCTTGCGCTTCGGGGTCTCGGTGCGTCACCCCGGGTACAACATTTTCATTCTGGGGCCGGCCGGTTCCGGGCGTTATTCCCTGGCGTTGAAGGAATTGCAGGATGTGGCTGCGCGTGAGCCTGCCGCGCTGGACTGGTGCTACGTCAACAATTTCGAACAGCCGCACAAGCCGGAAGCCATCAGCCTGCCCACCGGGCGCGGAGAACAGTTGCAGCGTCACATGCGCCAGTTTGCGGAAGAGCTGGGCAGCGTGGTGCCTGCCGCTTTCGACAGTCCCGAGTACCACAGCCGCGTGGAGGCCATCAACGAGGAGTTCAAGCAGCGCCAGGAGCAGGCCCTGGAGGCGTTTGGCAAGACGGCGCAGGAACACGGCATTGCCCTGATCCAGACGCCCACCGGGTTTGCGCTGGCTCCCGTCAAGGAAGGTGCGGTCGTCACTCCGGACGATTTTGAACACCTGCCCGCCGAAGAGCAGCAACGGCTGAATGATTTGATCCAGCGTTTCGACGAAGAGCTGCACCAGGTGGTGCATCAGTTTCCCCGCTGGCGGCGCGAGCACCAGACGCGGCTGCGCGAGTTCAACCGTGAAACCATCGGCCTGGCCGTGGGGCATCTGATCGACGAGTTGCGCCAGCACTATGCCGATTTGCCCAAGGTGCGCTCATTCCTTGACGCCACCCTGGCGGACATCATCGAAAACGCGGGGGAGTTGCGCGAACCGGGTGCCGCCGAAGCGCTCACGGGCGTTGCCACGCTCAATCCCCTTCAGCGCTACCAGGCCAACCTGCTGGTGGATGCCGTGACTGAAGCCGGGGCGCCGGTGATATTCGAAAACCATCCCACCTATCAGAACCTGATCGGGCGCATCGAACACATTGCCCACATGGGCACGCTCGTCACCAATTTCAGCCTGATCAAACCCGGTGCCTTGCACCGGGCCAACGGAGGTTATCTGATTCTCGATGCCGGCAAGCTGCTGGTGCAGCCTTACGCCTGGGAAGGTTTGAAACGGGCGTTGCAATCCCACGAAATCCGCATCGAGTCCCTGGGTGAAATTTTCGGTTTTGCCAACACGTTGTCGCTGCAGCCCCAGCCCATTCCGCTTCAGGTGAAGCTGGTGCTGTTTGGCGAGCGTCTGTTCTATTACCTGCTCTGCCAGCTCGACCCCGATTTTACCGACCTGTTCAAGGTGGCCGCGGATTTCGAGGAAGACATGGCGCGCAATCCGGAAAACACGCAACTCTATGCCCGGCTCATTGCCACCCTGGTGCGGCGCCAGGGATTGCGCCCCTTCGATGCATCCGCCGTGGGGCGGCTCATCGAACATGCGTCGCGTCTGGCCGGCGACTCCGGAAAGTTGCTGACCCATGCCCGCAGTCTTAACGACCTGCTGGTGGAGGCGGCTCATTTTGCCCAGGCGTCGCAGCGAGGCGTGGTGGGACGCGATGACGTGCAGCAGGCCATCGATGCGCAAATCCACCGGGCCGACCGGCTGCGTCAAAGGCATCTGGAGCGGATCCTGGAAGGCACGTTCCTGATCGACACGGCCGGCAACCAGGCCGGCCAGGTCAATGGCCTGGCCGTGGTGAGCCTGGGCGGTTACCAGTTTGCGCATCCGGTACGGATTACGGCCACCACGAGGCTGGGGGAAGGGAGCGTGATCGACATTGAACGCGAGGTGGAGTTGGGGGGAGCCATCCATTCCAAAGGCGTGCTGATTCTGTCCTCGTTTCTTGCGGCACGTTATTCGCACAGCACCCCGCTTTCGTTGAATGCGAGCCTGGTGTTCGAGCAGTCTTACGGTGGGGTGGAAGGGGACAGCGCATCGCTGGCCGAATTGTGTGCCCTGCTGTCGGCCTTGTCGGGTTTGCCGGTGCACCAGGGATTTGCCATCACGGGTTCCGTCAACCAGATCGGGCAGGTCCAGGCGATCGGCGCCGTCAATGAAAAAATCGAAGGTTTCTTCGACGTTTGCCGGGAGCGCGGTCTTACCGGCAAGCAAGGCGTTCTGGTGCCGGTCTCGAACGTGCGCCACCTGATGTTGCGCCAGGATGTGCGGGATGCGGTGGCCGCGGGCCAGTTCCACATTCATGCGGTGCAGGACGTGGACGAGGCGATCGAACTGCTGACCGGGGTTCCGGCCGGAAAGCCGGACGCGCTGGGGGTGGTGCCAGAAGGGTCGGTCAATTATCTCGTGGCGGCGCAACTGCTCCAGCTCTCGCTCATGCGCAAGGCCTACGGCACATCGGCAGGAGAAGCGCGCGGGACGCGCAGCCGGACTGCAGCCAAGCGGGGAGCGCCCAAACGCTGATGCGTCAAGGGTTGATTCCCAGCATGTCGCGCAATGCGCCGAGCGGCCGGGTATTGAGCACGTGACGTTTTTCCAGCCAGCCGCGGCGCGCCTGACCGACGCCCGATTCCAGATTGGCCAGATCAAACGTGCTGTGCGCGTCGGAATTGATGCTCACCAGGGCGCCGGCATCCCGGGCCATCCGGCAGTGCAGGTCGTTCAGGTCAAGCCGCAGCGGCTGACTGTTGAGTTCCAGAAAACAGCCACGCTCGCCGGCCTTGCGAATGACGCGTTCCATGTCCACATCGTAAGGGGCACGTTTGCCCAGAAGCCGCCCGCTGGGATGACCCAGAAGGGTGACGTGCGGATGATCCAGGGCACGCAGCAGGCGTTCGGTCTGGCGTGTCCTGGGCAGATCAAAATGGCTGTGCACCGAGGCGATCACCACGTCCAGCCGTGACAGCACGGTGTCGGAAAGCGCCAGACGTCCGTCCTCCAGGATGTCCACTTCCACGCCTTTGAGGAGTGTGAACCCGGAAAACGTGCCATTCAGGCGGTCAATGGCTTCACCCTGGCTGCGCAGGCGAGCTGCATCCAGTCCGTGGGTCACGCCGAGGTGCGCTGAATGGTCGGTGATGGCCAGATAGGAGAGTCCTTGCGCCTGCGCCGCTTTCGCCATGGCTTCAAGCGTGTCGCGACCGTCGGAGTCACGGGTGTGGGCATGCAGGTCGCCTCGCAGGTCGGCGCGTGCCACGAGCTGTGGCAGATGGCCGGACTGGGCCTGTTCGATTTCGCCGCGGTTTTCGCGCAGTTCGGGAGGAATGTAGGGAAGTCCCAGCGCTTCGTACACGGAGGCTTCGGTGGTGCCGGCAATGCGGGAGCGGCCACGGAATACGCCGTACTCATTGATCTTGAGCCCTTGCTTCTGTCCCAGGCGGCGTATCGCGATGTTGTGGGCTTTGGACCCCGTGAAGTAATGCAGCGCGGCGCCGTAGCTTTCTGCGGTCACCACGCGCAAATCCACTTGAAGACCGCTTTTGAGCAGGATGCTGCCTCGCGTGTCGCCAGCGGAAAGCACGTCCGCCACTTCATCGTACGTCGTGAAGCGGCGCATGACTGCGGCAGTATCCGATGCGGATACCAGCAGGTCGAGGTCGCCTACGGTTTCGCAGCAGCGGCGGAAACTGCCGGCCATCGTGACTTGCTGCACGCCGGGAACAGCCGCCAGCGCGGCTTGCAGGGACCCGGCATATTGTGCGGCCACGCTGCGCAGGATGCGACGCTGCTGGTCGGCTTGTGCGCGCACGGCCTCCAGGATGCTGCGCTCCGTTTTTTCGCCGAAGCCATGAAGCAGGCGAATGCGGCCGGCCGCCGCGGCGTGGGCGAGCTGTTCCACCGTCTGCACTCCGAGGTCATGCCAAAGCGTCTTCACGCGCTTCGGCCCCAGGCCCGGAATACGGAGCAGTTCGGTGACGGCGGGCGGGAGTTCCTTGCGCAGCCGGTCCAGCACGCCGCAGTGACCGGTGTCCACGAGCTCGCGCACTTTTCCGGCCAGATCGTCACCGATGCCCGGCAGGCGGGTCAGGTCTGCGCCGGCAGCGAGCAGTTCGCGGGCCTCATGCGACAGTTCGGAAAAGGTGCGGGCCGCGTTGCGGTACGCCCGGATGCGGAAGGGGTTGGCACCCTGGATTTCCAGCAGGTCGGCAATGTTCTCGAAGGCGGCAGCGATGTCGGCATTGTGCACAGGCATGGGCATCCGCCGCCGCGGCTCAATTTTCCGGCAGAAACTCGAATGCGCCGCTCGAGCTCTCGGGAGCGGCCTGCTTTGCGGGATCCAGGAACACGATCTGGTTTTTTCCCGAGCGTTTGGCTTCATACATCAGGCGGTCTGCCATGTGCAATGCGGATTCGGCATCCAGGGCATTGGGATGCGGCAACTGGCAGATGCCGATGCTGGCATTGAGGCCCGGATCGGGCGAGCCCGGGATTGTGATGGTGTGAAACTGTTCCAGGATGCGCAGTGAAACGTTGTGGGCTTCGCGTTCCGTCACGATGCGTGGGATCAGCACCACGAATTCGTCGCCGCCCAGGCGCGAAATGTAATCGTCAGGGCGCAGGCAGCTCACCAGGTGTTCCGCGGCAGACTTGAGCGCGAGATCGCCGGCGATGTGACCGACCGCATCGTTGATGGCCTTGAAATCGTCGAGGTCGATAAAAAGCAGCGCGCTGGGGTGGGCGGCATGGGGCAAAGCCTGCAGGTGGTCGGTCAGTATTTCAAGCAGGCCACGGCGATTGATGAGCCCCGTGAGGGAGTCGGTGCGGCTGGCAGTTTCCAGAACGGCGGCTTTGCGTTCCAGTTCGTGCTGGGTGATGGCCATTTGTTTGGAAAGGCGAACGGCATAACCGGGTACGACGAACAGCGTGATCAGGATGCTGGTGGAAAACAGGGGCTGCTGACTCCAGTAGGGGGACCAGATCAAAGCACAGCCGGTACACACGATGCCCAGGGCGACCGAGTAAAACGTGTAGCGGGAGCCGAAACGCAGGCCATACCCAATGGCGGCTGCGGTCGGGGCCCAACTGGCCAGGCTGAAAAAGCTGCCGCCCAGATAGAAGGCCAGGCCAAGCAGCAGGTTGTCCAGTACCAGCCCGATATGCAGGCGCCGGGCAAAAGGCAGCAAGTTACAACCGGTAATCCAGATCCAGGCATAGGAAAAAAGTCCGTAGGCCAGTATTGCCCACCAGATTTTGTAGATGGTTTCCCCTTTCCACTGCAGCACGATGACAGCAAGTGTGAAGGCGGCGGTCAGGCAAAAGCGGACCAGAGCCTGGTCCTGGTCGTTGCCGGGAGCGGGCTTGAAGGTGACTGGCCAAAAAAGTCCCAGCGCATTGAAGCGACGGGGTGACTCATTGGACATGACAGTTGCCTTACAAAAGGAAGGGTTTTTGTTGCTGTTGTTTCCAAGTGCGGCCTGTTCAAGCTTTCAAGTATAGCAACAGACGGCTTTCTGCAAAGGACTCTTTATGCGTGTATCGTTTTTCCAGGAGGTTCGGCAATCATGCGTATCGGCGTTCCCAGGGAGATCAAGGTTCACGAATACCGGGTCGGGATGACGCCGGACGCGGTGCGCGAAGCGGTGATGCGCGGCCACGAGGTGGCTGTGGAAACAGGCGCCGGGATGGGGATTGGCTGTGAAGATGTGGACTACCGGAAAGCGGGTGGACACATCGTTCCCGACGCGGCCTCCGTTTTTGAATTCGCCGAACTGGTGGTGAAAGTGAAGGAGCCTCAACCCCGGGAATGCGCCCTGCTGCGCGAAGGCCAGGTGCTGTTCACGTACCTGCACCTGGCGCCTGATCCCCGGCAGACAGAGCTGCTGCAGGCATCAGGCGTCACGGCTATCGCCTATGAAACGGTCACCGATGCCGGTGGGGGGTTGCCGTTGCTTGCCCCCATGAGCGAAGTGGCCGGGCGCATGTCGATTCAGGTGGGAGCGACCTATTTGCAAAAACCCTGGGGGCGCCGGGGCATTTTGCTGTCCGGGGTTCCCGGTGCCGCTTCAGCGCGCGTGGTGGTGCTGGGTGCAGGGACTGCGGGCACCCAGGCAGCCCGCACGGCAGCAGGACTGGGCGCACAGGTGACCGTGTTCGACCGCTCGCTGAGCAAACTGCGACGCCTGGACGATCTTTACGGCAGCCGCTTGCGCACGGTGTATTCCACGGCGGATGCCATCGAAGAGGCGATTGCGCGAGCCGATCTGGTCATCGGCGCGGTCCTCATCCCCGGCGCCACCACGCCAAAACTGGTGCGGCGCGAGCATCTGGCGTCCTTGCAGCACGGCGTCGTGCTGGTGGATATCGCCATCGACCAAGGGGGATGTTTCGAAACATCGCGTCCCACCACCCACCAGGATCCGGTATTTGAGGTGGACGGCATCATCCATTATGCGGTGGCCAACATGCCGGGGGCCGTGCCGCGCACGTCGGCCTTTGCCCTCAATCACGCCACGCTGCCGTTCGTTCTGGCCCTGGCGGACAAAGGCTGGCGGCAAGCCTGTCGCGATGACTCGCATCTGTTTGCCGGACTCAATGTCCATCAGGGACAGATCACCTGCCGTGCCGTGGCCGAAGCGTTGGGAAAACCCTACACGCCGGCGGCGCTGTGACGGGGTGGGGGGTTACCGGTTGCGTTGCGTCATCGTCAGGCCGATGCCTGCGAAGATGAGGGCGATGCCGAGGAAGTGATAACTCCGGGGCGTTTCAGACAGAAAGAGCGCTGCCAGCAGCGTGCCAAAGACCGGCATGAGGTGAATGAACAGGCTGGCCTTGCTGGCGCCGATGGCGGCTACTCCGCGGTTGTAGAACACATAGCTCAGGAAGCCGGGAAATATCCCCACGTAGGCAATGGCAGCCATGGAGCCTGGTGTGAAGACGGCATGACGGCCGCGTTCCATTTCCCAGAGGGTGGCAGGGGCCAGGGCTGCAAGGCCGATCAGGATCATGGCCGCCAACATCAGCATGGGGTGAACGCCTGCCGGTCTCCAGCTGAGCGCGATCGTATAGAGCGCCCAATCCAGCACGGCAAGCAGCAGCCACAGGTCTCCGATATTGAGATGCAGCCCCGCAAGCACGGTCAGGCTGCCTCGTCCCACGATGGTCATGACTCCCGCAAGCGAAATCAGGACCCCCAGGCTTTCCATGAGGTTCAGGCGTTTTCCGAAAAACGCCCAGGAAAGCGCGATGGTGGCGATGGGAATGAAAGAATTGAGGAGAGCGGCATTGGTGGCTGTGGTGTATTGCAAGCCCAGATAGGCCAGCGTGTTGTAGCCTCCGATGCCCAGCAGTCCCAGGATCAGCAGGACGGGCCAACCCCGGCGCAACTGTGGCCACTGTTCCTTCAGGTAGGGTCGTGCCAGGGGAAGGACAAACAGGGCGGCAACGGTCCAGCGTCCGAAGGCAAAGGCGAATGGAGGGACTTCCGTGCTGAAAGCCCGGCCGACCACCATGTTGCTGGACCAGAACAGCGCCGTAAGCGTCAGGATAAGATAAGGGTTGGCAAGGCGTTCGATCATCAAGGGTGGAATTATAGCCGCAGAAGGGCCGGGCATGCGGCTTGCGGCGCGGTGCTACACCCTCACGTCATCGAGTGCGGACAGCAGGCGCAAAAAAATGAAATCCAGTTCCACGCCAATGGAATGAAGGTCGCGATTGTTCCAGGGTCTGAACACGGAAGTGGGTAGCCGATAGGCCACCCAGGTTTTTCCTTCGTACTCGCTGAGGTGAATGCGGATCGGGATATCCAGGCCGGCCTGTTTTTCCACAGACCAGATTTTTACGGCATAGTCCGGCCGGAATATTTCCAGAATCTGGTCCGGCGCGGCTGCATACCCCATATTTGCGCAGTTCGCCTGGCTGTTGATGTGCGCCATCACGCCCATTGGAAACGCCGCGGCGGCAACCTTGATTTTTTCTGCACAGCTGGCAACGTCAATGCGTACCGGAAAACGTTCAATATTCATGGTTCATCAAGTGTGCAGAGTCTGTCAGCCGTACGGTCGTTGAAACCGCACGGAACGTGTCAGGCCGACGGCCTTTCGCTCATGGATCGAAGACGGAAGCAACCGCAGGACAGCTTGATTCTTCCGCCGATTCGTCGTCGGGCACGGAAACGCACGCCTGAACAACGGAAGCGGGCTGGCCCGGCAGCCCGGATCGGGCCAGCTTCAGGTTCCTGCTGTGCTTTCCGTACGCGACGCCAGTCAACACGCTGGCGAAAAAGATAGCCAAAACCAGGATCACAACGTTCACTTTTGCCATGATTTGCCCCCTTGCTTTGAACCCTTCATCCCCGACTGCCCGGCGCTCCTGTCCCGGTTTCAGCTTTCGCGAGACCGTGAGATCGCCGCCTTCACTGGATATCTAGCGATAACCGTGCCAACTTTTGGTTACAAACATTTCGTGTTGAATAAACTTATTTGATTCAATGTGTTACAGCGATGTCTCCGGGCGTGGGGGGCATTCTGCACGGTGGACGGGTGCACAGGGGGTGCAACAAGGTGCGTTTTATATCAGGCCGGATTGCCATTGTGGTGCATCAAAAAGCGATTGGCCTGCACGGGGCAGGCCAATCGGTGGATCCGGCTTTTTCGATCGAAAAAACGTCAGGCGGCCTGGGGCCTCTGGTGCGCGGTCCGGTTTGACTCCAGCTTGCCGTTCACCAGCGCGACCACAGCATCCAGTTCCGGGAGCTGAAGGCCCTTGGACTTGGCGATGGCCTGGACCAGCAGGTCCACCCGCTCGATATGGGTGGCTCCTCCAAACAAGGCGCGCGCCACGGAGGACGGGCTTGCCAGGTTGTTGGCCGCGGCAGCATATTTTTCGAAGGGGACGAGGTCGGCAGGGGATGCGCCCAGGGACTGGCAAAGCGCGCTGACCCAGTTGTAAATGGTGCGGGACAGTGTCAGGTCGGAATGCACCGCATCCTTGATGGGGCGAATGCCGCCAGCGGTCACGCAGCGGTAATTTCCCGCGATCAGCATGCTCCATTTGGCCATGGGGACAAAAATGGATTCGTGCACCTTGAGTTTGACCGGCAATTCCACCATCTGGCCGTTCAGGGGCCAACGGACCGCTTCGATGTCGGCGGCCAGGCGCTGCAACAGTTGGGTCGGCGCTTCCTGCCCGAAAGCGGCTGCCTTGAAATTAGTGGGCAGGCGAACCTGCAGCACGTTCAGTCCTTCGTCGGCCGGGCGAAAGGCTTGCGGGTCCGGACTGCAGAGCGTCATCAGGTCAGGGTCAAAGCCTTCCCAAACGCTGGCGTCCGTATAGCATTCGGCCAGATCGGCCGGATTCAGGCCGGGAATGCGGGACAGATAGGGCAGGGGGGGCATGTTCATGATCGATACCGTGGGCAGGCGGCTGGCCGCAACCTGCCTGAGCAGCCCGCGAACCTCCGGCGCGCGGTACTGCGGTTCCTGCATGGCCAATACCACGAGATCAAACTCTGCCAGGTTGACCTTGGAAGGCACTGATGCGCTGACTTTTCCCGGCAGCTGCTTGGAGCGGATTTCCACCAGCCCCTCATGTCCTTTGACGGGCAGGCGAACGAGGGTGCCTTCCTGATTGATCAGGGCGGCTTCTTCCGGCAGGCATACCATCTGGGCCGAGTGCCCTGCCAGGGCGAGCTTGGTTGCGAAAAGGGAACCGTACGAGGCGCCCAGGATCAGGACGTGTGCGGGTTGATCGTGTTCGAGGCTCATGCTGAAATCTCCAGAGCATAGCCCGTGTTGAATCGGAAGCAGAAAAGCAACCATTCAACGACGGTTGCCGCTCCCCCTGTCCTTGATACCTGAGAGATTCATGCCCAGCACCCGCTGGCCACTTGCTCCTTCGGTGCATCG
>JAJZPY010000061.1 GCA_021811005.1 Pseudomonadota bacterium | reverse complement strand
TCTGTGGCGTTCAAGAAAGGTGCGGGGGGTCTGACCGCCCAACAGGGTGGAATGCATGGCGGAACCGGGAAAAAAGAAGATTGTAATCCAGGTGTGCAATGCCTTGCAGCTTGTCGTTCACAACACATTCTGCAGGGATGGGATAGAATCTGCGCCAGAGCGTTGGAGAACCGTCATGCTGAAAGTGGGACAACGGGCACCCGGTTTTGAATTGCCGGATTCCGGCATGGAGATGGTGAGCCTGTCCGGATTCAAGGGCAAGAACAAGGTGGTGCTGTTTTTCTATCCGAAAGACAGCATGCCGCAATGCCGGGAAGAAGCCATCAACTTCAGCGACCGCGAAGAGGATTTTCTTCATCACGGCGCCGTGGTGCTGGGAGTGTCGCAGGATGACATCCTTTGTCACGCGGATTTTTGCGAAGCCCACGGCCTCAACTCGCGCCTGCTCTCTGACGTGGAAGGTGAAGTGTGCCGCCGTTACGGCGTGCTTCACGAAAAAGAAATGGGTGGGCATGTGCGCACCTGTGTGGATCGCGTGACCTACGTCATCGATCGCGACGGTGTGGTGCGGCATGTCGTGCCAGTGCAAAACAGCCGTGACCATGTGGTCGAAGTGTTGAAATTGGTGAAGGAGATGTAACGATGGTCATCGGAAAAAATTCAGTGGTCACCCTGAGCTACCGGCTCACGGATGGCGAAGGCAAGCTTCTGGAAGAGAGCGACCCCGCCATCAGCTACCTGCATGGCGGCTATGACGGGATTTTCCCGATGGTGGAAGAGGCGCTGGAAGGCCAGGAAGAAGGATACAACTGCACCATCACCATGGAGCCGGAAGATGCGTTCGGCGAATACGACGCGAGCCTGATGCGCGTCGAGCCGCGCCATCTGTTCCCGGCCCAGGTCAAGGTGGGCATGCAGTTTGAAGGGCAGCCCGAAGGGGCTTCACGGGATGAGACCGTGCTCTATACCGTGACGGAAGTGACGGACGAGAACGTGGTGGTGGATGGCAACCATCCGCTCGTGGGCAAGCGCCTGGTGTTTGCCTGCACGGTGCTGGGCGTGCGCCCGGCCACCTCGGACGAACTGCAACATGGTCACGTGCACGGTGACCATGGACACCATCACTAAACGGTAAATCGGGTCACCGCTTCTTCGAGCTGGCGGGAACGTTCCGCCAGCTCGCGCATGGACTGGTTCACCTGGGCCACGCCTTGGGCATTGGCTTCGCTGGTCTGGGTGATGCCTTCCACTTTCTGGGCAATCAGTTCGCTGGCCTTGTTCTGTTCACCCAGGGCACTGGTGATTTCACCGGCAAACCCTTCGCTCTGGCCGGCACTGTTACGAATTCGTTCGATGGACTGGCGCGCCTGGTCGGCATAGGCCGCCGTGGTGGACACCTGTTCCACCACGTGGCGAATGTCCGACACGGCGCGGTTGGCGCTTTGCTGGATGGCCACGATCATGTCGGCGATTTCCTGGGCGGAAGCGGTGGTTTTTTCCGCGAGCTTGCGCACTTCGTCCGCCACCACGGCAAAACCCCGCCCCTGTTCGCCGGCACGGGCCGCTTCGATGGCGGCATTGAGCGCGAGCAGGTTGGTCTGGTCGGCCACTTCACGGATCACCTGGACGATGGCGGAAATGTCGTTGGACTGCTGGCCCACCTGTTCCACCACGGTGGCGGCTTCGCGGATGGTGCCGGACATGCGGTTCATTTCGTCGAAGGCGCTCTGGATCACTTCGCCGCCTTCCTTGGCGGCGCCCGACGAGTCGCGATTGGCGTGCAGGGCCTGGGTGGCATTGTCGTGAATGTTGCCGATGCTCACGCTCATCTGCTCGATGGCGGCAGCCACCGTGCTGGTGGCGTCGTTCTGGCCTTCCACTGCGCGATTGATGTCCGCCAGGGTCTGGGACATGGACTTGCTGGTGGAAAGGGCGTGCCGGGCATTGCCGGCAATGGTTTCAATCAGGTGGCGCAGGTTTTCCTGCATGGCTGACAGGGCGCGCAGCAGGTCGCCCGTCTCATCCTTTTCGCCCTTGGGCACCACGTTGGTGAGGTTGCCGGAAGCGATGGAGGTGGCGGTGCGGATGGCGGCCAGCAAGGGCGCCACGATGCGGTTGGACAGCACCATCGCCACGGCCAGCGTGGCCACCACGGCCGCCACGAAAATCACCATGGACAGGGTCAGGGAACGGCGTGCGCTGCTGCTGGCGGATTCAACGGCTTCCTGACCTTTCTGCTTGAGATTGACGAGCAGCGTGTCCATCTGGGCGGCCGCTTCCTGAAAGCGCTTGTCGGCTGCCTGCATCATGCCGGTGCCGCTGGCCAAATCGGATTGCGCCATGTCGATGGACTGCGCCACGCTTTTGCGGTACTTGGCCAGCAGGGGATCGAGCGCGGCGAGCGACTTGCGTTCCTCTTCGCCCAGGTCGTTGCGGGCTTCCAGGCTTTTCAGGATCTTGATGGCGTCGTCGGCATGGCCGACGATTTTTGCCGTTTCCGCCTGGATGCGCGCGTCATCGAAATTGCCGATGGTGGAAAACAGGCGGTACACGCCGATATTGGCTTCCAGAAGGTCGTCACGGCTTTCGTTGAGCAGAAGGACGTGCTGCATGCTTCTGGAAGTGATGGTCTCGAGGGCGTTTTGCAGTGAACGCATCCCCATGAAACTCACAAGCCCCAGCACCAGCATGAGGACCACGCTCAGCAGGGGAGACAACAGGATTTTCTTCTTGATGTTCACGATGGATTCCCGAGACCGTTCAAGCAGGCGAAATCGCCGGGCTCAGTGTTTGTAAACGCCGGCGCAGACGATGTCATCGCCCACTTTTTCACAGTAGGCGGACTTGGGCAGCACTTTTTTCGAGACCGGGTCGGTGAACTTGTAGTCCTGCCAGAACTTGCCTTTGCTTTTGGCCAGTTCGACGCGTTCCTTCACGAATTCCTTGCCATCGGCATCGGCCATGTCGATCAGGTCCTTGCCGACGGACTTGGCATTCTGGCCGTGCGCCAGGCACTTGCCGTTCATGTCATAGACCACCGGATACAGGTCACGGTCCACCCACTTCTTGTCCTTGGCCGTGATTTCCTTCAGGGTCTGGTCCCGGTTGGCCTGCAAGGCCTTGGCGGCCTTGGCCACCATGGCTTCAGCTTCCTTGGGGGTGGCGTAGTTTTCTGCCAGGGCGGGCAGGGCCACGAGCGATGTTGCGACAACTGCGGACAACAAGAACTTTTTCATACCGGCTCCTCAAGATAATGCGGAACGGCAGCTGCCGGCCGTCCCTTTTTAGTGACGTCTGTGATGTCTTATCGGCATGCGCAGCAAAAACATGAGGGTCGTGCCGCGACCCTGCCGCATTATGGCGCAGGGTTCGCGAGAAAGTCCCGGGAACGGTTTCAGGCGGTTGACGCGGGTCAATCTTCCCGTGCTTGCCGCACGAGTTCGTAGAGCCGCTGCAGGGCATCGCGCGGGGTCAGGGCATCGGGATCGATGTCCCGCAAGGCGTCGAGGGCAGGGTGCGGGGGTGCCGGTTCGGCGGCAGGAGGGGCCGGTGGCGGTGCAAACAGGTCGGCCTGCGGCCGCTGGGCGGCAGCATGGGCTTCCAGCTGGGCCAGGTAGCGCCGTGCTTCGCGCACCACGCTGCGCGGCACGCCCGCGAGCGCCGCCACCTGCAGGCCGTAGCTCTGGCTGGCAGGGCCTTCCTCGAGTGCGTGCAGGAACACGATGCGGTCCTGGTGCTCCACGGCATCGAGATGGACGTTGACCACGCCCGGCAGGTCGAGCGCGAGCTGGGTGAGTTCGAAGTAGTGGGTGGCGAAGAGCGAGTGGCTGCGATTTTTTTCTGCCAGGTGGCGCGCGATGGCGTAGGCCAGGGCAAGACCGTCGAAGGTGGACGTGCCGCGTCCGATCTCGTCCACCAGCACCAGGCTCCGTTCCGTGGCGGTGTTGAGGATGTGGGCGGCTTCGGACATCTCCACCAGGAAAGTGGAGCGTCCCGAAGCGAGATCGTCGCCGGCGCCGATGCGCGTGAAGATCTGGTCGAGCGGTCCCAGCACGGCGCGCCGCGCCGGCACATGGCAGCCGGCGTGGGCGAGCAGCGCAATGAGCGCCGTCTGGCGCATGTAGGTGGACTTGCCGCCCATGTTGGGGCCCGTGATGAGCAGCAGGCGTCGTTCGGGATGCAGTTCGGTGTCGTTGGGAATGAATTGCGACACCTGCTGTTCCACCACCAGGTGGCGTCCGCCGCGGATGGACAGCAGGGGCTCGTCGCAGAATTCGGGCGCGGTCAGGTCCAGTGCCACCGCGCGTTCGGCCAGGCAGGCCAGCACGTCGGTTTCCGCGAGGGCGGCCGCCGCGGCCTGCAGCGGCGCCAGATGGCCGCCCAGCACTTCGAGCACCTGGTCGTACAGCAGCTTTTCGCGCATGAGTGCGCGTTCGTTGGCCGAGAGCGCTTTTTCCTCGAAGGTTTTCAGTTCCGGCGTGATGTAGCGTTCGGCGTTCTTGAGGGTCTGGCGCCGGCGGTAGTCGTCCGGCACGCGCCCGGACTGGGCGTGACTCACTTCGATGTAGAAGCCGTGCACGCGGTTGTATTCCACCTTGAGCGTGGCGATGCCGGTGCGGGCCCGTTCCCGTTGTTCCAGTTCCAGCAGGAAATCGCCGCAATGGTCCTGCAGGCTGCGCAGCTCGTCGAGTGCGCCGTCGTAACCCGGTGCGATGACGCCGCCGTCGCGCACCTGGGCGGCCGGCTCGGCGGCAATGGCCCGTTGCAGCAGGTCCTGGATTTCGGGCGGCGTGGCCGCCAGGGTTTGCGCCAATGCCGCCAGGCGCGGTGCGGGCAGATCGCGCAAGGACGCTGCGCAGTCGGGCAGCAGGGCGAGCGTGGCACGCAGGGCCGCGAGGTCGCGCGGACGGGCCGTGCGCAGGGCGATGCGGCCGACGATGCGCTCCACGTCGCCGCTGCGGCGCAGGAGGGCCTGCAGTGCCGTGGCCCGGGCGGCCAGCCCGTCGCCCACCAGGGCGCCGATGGCGCCGATGCGGCCTTCCAGCACCTGGCGGTCACGCACGGGGTGATGCAGCCAGCGGTGCAGCAGTCGCCGCCCCATGGGGTTGACGCAGGTGTCGAGCACGGACAGCAGGGTGGGCGCCCGTTCGCCGCGCAGCGTTTCGGAAATTTCCAGGTTGCGTCGGGTGGCGCTGTCCATGCGCACCCATTCGTCGCGGCGCACCACCTGCAACGACTGGATGTGCGGCAGGTTGCTGCGCTGGGTGTGGCGCGCGTAGCGCAGCAGGGCGCCGGCAGCGGCAATGCCGGCCGGCAGGTCGGCGCAGCCCAGTCCGCTGAGGTCGTGCACGGCAAACTGTTCGCACAGCAGCGCGCGGGATTTGTCGGTATCGAATTGCCAGGGGGCCAGGCGCTGCAGCGGCAGGCGTTCCAGCGCGGCCGGTGCGTCCAGGGTTTCGGGTACCAGGATTTCCGCGGGACGGATGCGTTCCAGCTCGGCGTCCAGTTCGGCGGGCGGCACTTCGCACAGTGTCATGCGGCCGCTGCTGAGGTCGAGCGTGGCGATGCCCAGGAGCGGACCCGCAGGCACGAGGGCAGCCAGCAGCGTGTCGCGCGCTTCTTCCATGAGGGCGGCATCGGTGAGGGTGCCGGGCGTGACGATGCGCACCACCTGGCGTTCCACCGGACCCTTGGCGTTGGGGTCGCCCACCTGTTCGCAAATGGCGACCGATTCGCCCAGGCGCACCAGGCGTGCCAGATACTGTTCCGCCGCATGGTGCGGCACGCCGGCCATGGGAATGGGTTGTCCGGCCGACTGTCCGCGCTGGGTGAGCGTGATGTCGAGCAGGCCGGCCGCGTGCACGGCGTCCTCGTAGAACAGCTCGTAGAAATCCCCCATGCGGTAGAACAGCAGATGGCCGGGGTGCTCGGCCTTGAGCGCCAGGTACTGGCGCATCATGGGCGTGTGCTGTTCCGGCGCGGCAGGAGAGGTATCGGCCATGGGTGGTTTGGTGTCAGGCAAAGTCGGGGTGGGCCGTGGCGAACTCGCGCTCCACCGTCTGCACGGCGGTGCGCAGGGCGTCCATGCAGCGCGGGTCGAGGGCGGTGCCAACGATTTTCTGCATCATGTGGAGCGTCCGGTCCACGGGAATGGCCGGACGGTAGGGTCGTTCGGCGGACAGCGCATCGAAAATGTCGGCGGTGGTGATGATGCGCGTTTCAAGGGCGATGTCGGGAGCCGACAGGCCGCGCGGGTAGCCCGTGCCGTCCAGCTTTTCGTGATGGGCGCCGGCAATGCGCGCCAGTTCGGCAAAGGGGGCGATTTCGCCCAGGATGGATTCGGTGAACGCCGCGTGCATGCGCACCGCCGCCCATTCTTCGGCATTGAGCTGGTCTGGCTTGTCCAGCACCGAATTGCTCACGCCCAGCTTGCCCATGTCGTGCAGCAGCGCGGCGCGCCGCAGCCAGCGTCGCCGTTCGGGGTCGATGCCCAGCGTTTCGGAAATGAGGTCGGTGTAGAGCGCCACGCGCGCGCTGTGGCCGGCCGTGTAGGGGCTTTTGGCGTCGATGATCTGGCCGAAGGCCTGGGCGATCTCGTCCATGTAGTCGTCGTCGAGCGGCACCGTGTGCTGCGCGGGTTCCAGGGCCTGCACTTTTGACGGCAGGTCGGCGGCAGCAAGCTGCGACCAGAAGTCTGCCGTCGCGGCCTTCAGGAAGGCGTCCACCAGTGCCGGGTCGAACCACTGGCCGCGGCGCAGCCGCAGTTCTTCCAGGGCGGCCGCGGGGCCTCCCGTGGTGTGAAACACGTCCACCACCTGCGCCAGCAGCGCCACCCGGGCATACAGCGGAATCGCGTCGGCCGCGAGGCCGTCGGGCTTGCCGTTGCCGTCCCAGTGTTCGTCCAGGGCGTGAATGCCGGCTGCCACGGCTTCCGGAAAGCGAAGCTGGCGCGCGATGTCGGCGCCGCGCTGGCAGCGTGTCTGGATCAGGTCGTGCGCAATGTCCTCGCCGCGCTGGAAAATTTCCAGGGTGGCACGGAAACGGTCGGCCAGGCCGGCCTTGAGGCCGGTGTGGGTGAGCACGAAACGCACCACCTGGGGCAGGGAGCTGCCCACCAGCTTGAAGTCGCGCTTGAAGCTCAGGTCGTCGGTGAGATAGAGCTCGCAGATGCGGGCCGCGTTGCTGCTGCAGCCCAGGTCCTTGAGCAGCAGGGTGTAATAGAGTTCCCAGCAGGACGGGCTGTCCAGTCCCAGCTCGCGCGCCACGGCCATGCCGATCCAGGCGCAGCGCACGCAGTGCCCTTTGGGCTGGCCTTCAGTCATGTCCAGCGCGTGGCTCAGGGCGCCGATCAGTTCGCACAGTTTGAGGTTCTGCATGGAAGCTGCTTCAGTTCGGGTTTCTGTCGCCGTCATCAAGTGCTTGATGATAGCCGGTTTGCCCCACCCCCGGGTTGCGCGTTTTATGCAATAATCGCGCCAGTGGAGATGGCATGCCTCCCTGAACCGCCCGGTTCAAAACCGCCCCGGCCGGGGCCGATGATGCCTACGCTTGAACCCGGACGGGTCGCGTGGGTGCTGCCTGTCCAAACGATCAACTGCAAACGGACAGGACCATGTGGAAACCCATACTTGCAATTTCAATCGGCGCTGCCCTGGGCGCCCTGCTGCGCTGGCAGCTTGGAGCCAAGCTCAACAGCCTGCTGCCCAACCTGCCGCCCGGCACGCTCATGGCGAACCTGATCGGCGGCTACATCATCGGGTTCGCGGTAGCTTATTTTGCCGAAGCGCCGGAGCTTTCACCGGAATGGCGGCTTTTCATCATCACCGGGTTTTGCGGCGGCCTCACCACCTTTTCCACCTTTTCGGCGGAAGTCATGTCCCTGCTGCAGGAAGGAAGGCTCGCCTGGGCCATGACCGGCATCGCCACCCATGTCGCCGGTTCGCTCGCCATGACGCTGGCGGGCATCGCCACCTGGCATTTGCTGAAATCCGCCTGAGGAGGCTTCCATGAAAGGCTACCAGATCACGTTTTTCACCCAGCAGGATCAGCAGCACCACCACCTGCCGGTGGCGGAATGGCTCATGCGCACCGCGCGCGAACTGGGCCTGCATGGCGCCACCCGGCAGGCCGCGAGCGAAGGCTTCGGACGCCACGGGCGCCTGCATTCGGCGCATTTTTTTGAGCTGGGCGACCAGCCCCAGGAAGTCATGCTGGCCGTGACCGAGGAAGAGGCCGGGCGCCTGTTTGCACGGCTCAAGGAAGAAGGGGTGCACCTGTTCTACGTAAAAACCGCAGTGGAATTTGGCGTGCTGGGCAACGGCCTGTGACGCAGCGCGCTGCCTGAACATGCCGCGCCGCACCTCCCGCCAGTCCGTCCAGCTGTCCCTGCCGCGCAACTACCGGGTGGCGGACACGCTCGAGTTTCACCAGCGCGACACGGAACAGGTGTCGGAGCGGGTGGATGGCACGGTGCTGCAAAAAGGTCTGGTGTGGCGTGGCATTCCGGCTTGCCTTACGGTGCGCTTCGCGTCCCGGCGCGCCATGGCGGAACTGGCGGTGGACGGCCCGCCCCGCGCCGGCGATGCGGAACGCTTTGAACGCCTGGTGCGGCGCATGCTGGGACTGACCCAGCCCGTGGCCGCCTTCGAAAGAAAATACCGTCACCATCCGGCCCTGGGGCCGCTCATCGCCCGCCATGCCGGCCTGCGCGTGCCGCTCGTGGCCACGCCCTTCGAAGCCTTGAGCTGGGCCATTATCAGCCAGCAGATCAGCGTGCGCGCAGCGGTGGCAGCGCGGCGCAAGCTGGTGCGGGCCGCGGGCAAGGCCCATTCCGGCGGCCTGCTGTGTTATCCCGATGCGCAAGGGGTGGCCCGGCTTGCCCCGGCCGAGCTGCGCGCCGCAGGTTTCACGCAAGGCAAGGCGGAAGCGCTGGCGGCGCTGGCGCACAGCGTAAGCCGCGGCGAACTGCCGCTGGAACGCTGGAGCGAAACCTTGCCGGTGGAAGAAATCCGCAGCGCGTTGCTGTCCCGCCGCGGCATAGGCCCCTGGACCGTGGATTACGCGCTCATGCGCGGGTTTGGCTGGCTGGATGGATCGCTGCACGGCGACGTGGCCATGCGCCGCCAGCTGCAGCGCGTGCTGGGTTCCCCCGAACCCGTCAGCGCCGCCCAGGCGCGCGACTGGCTGGCGGCCTTTTCACCGTGGCGGGCGCTGGTGGCTTTCCATCTCTGGGCGGCGTGAAGCGCGCCGCCTAATTCCTTTCCGGCAATCGCTGGCCCCCATTGAAAACCGACAGCAGCGGATTGCCTCCGGGCCCGACGAGCACCACCAGGGAGGCGGGGCCGACCGCTATCGTGCCGCTCGTTGCCGGGATGCTTTGCACGGTTGCCGGGGGTGGCGCGGGCAGGGTGGGGGCCGATGCCGACGTGCCGGTGAGTCCGGCACTGGTCTGGAACGTGGGGAGCGCGCTGATGTAGGCCTCCGCGTTCACGCCGGCATTGCTGCTGCCGTTCGTGATGATGGACAGCGGTGAGAGCGGGAGCGATGCGATGCCGGCCGTGATGGCGCCGCTGCCGCTGGCCGAGGTGGGCAACGTGTAGTTGGACAGCAGCGTGGCGCCGACGGGCGTGAAGTCCGTGGACGCCAGCTTGACCGTGACGGTGGTGGCGGTGGCCACATCCTTGCTGTTGTAGGTGCCGGACGTCTGGGTGATGCTGATGTTCTCGCCGGAGACCAGGCCTGAAAGCACGTAGTTGTCGTCATGGAGCGTGGCGGCGGCGGTGCCGTCATAGGTTTTGGTGATGGTGCCGGTGATGGCGGCCGTCAGCGTGGCCGGGGTGATGTTGGCGGACAGTCCGGTGGGCTGCGTGAGGGTGTAGTTGCCGGCGGCAGTGCCCACCAGGGTGTCGGAGGCGGTGACGGCGATGCCGTTGCCCGCGTTCCTGGAAGCAAAAGCCCCGGACTGGTTGAGGGTGACGGGGTCACCGCTCACCAGGCCCGACAGGGTGCCGCCGGAAAGGGTGGCTGCCGTGGTGCCGTCATAGACCTTGTTGGCCACGACCGTGCCCGTGACCGTGAGCGGTGCTGGCGTAATGGTGCCGAGGCCGCTGGCCGAAGCGGGCAGCGTGTAGTTGGACGCCAGGAAACCGCCGGAAGGGTTGACGAGGTTGGACGACGAGAGGCTGGCCGTCACCGTGGTGGCGGTGGCCACGTCCTGGCTGTTGTAGGTGGCGGTGGTCTGGGTGATTCTGGCGTATTCGCTCCCGGCAAAACCCGTGACTTGATAGTTGTAATCGGTGAGCGACGTGGTCACATTGGCATTGCCGTCGTAGATCTTGGCGAGCGTTCCCGTCAGCGCCACCGTCAGCGTGGCGGGTGTGATGTTTCCGGAAAGACCGGCAGGCTGGGCAGACAGCGTGTAGTCGCCGGCATTGGCGCCGCTCAGGGTGTCGCTGGCGGTGACGGCGATGCCATTGCCCACGTTCCTGGAAGCAAAAGCCCCGGACTGGTTGAGGGTGACGGCATCGGAGCCGATGATGCCCGCCAGGCTGCCGCCGCTCACGGTGGCGGCCGTGGTGCCGTCATAGACCTTGCTGGCCACGACCGTGCCCGTGATGGAGAGCGGCTTGGCCAGGATGTCGCCGGAAAGTCCGGTGGGCTGGGTCAGGGTGTAGTTGCCGGCGTCCAGGCCGCCCAGGGTGTCCGTGGCCACCACCGGAATGTTGGTGCCGGCGTGGATGCTGGTGAAGTGGCCCGACTGGTTCAGGCTCACCGCATCCCCGCTCTGTACCCCCACCAGCACGCCGTTGCTCAGGGTGGCCGTGTTGGTGCCGTCGTAGGTCTTGCTGGCCACGGTGGTGCCGGTCACTGACAGCACGGACAAGGCCGCTTGCAGGATGCTGGCGGTGGTGGTGGCGCTGGTGTTGTTGAGGGTGTAGTTGGTGGCATCGGTGCCGCTGGTGGCAATGCCGAGCACGGTCACGGTCTTGTTGGTGCCCACGTTCTTGTCGGAGAAATTGGCTGACGTTTCCGTGAAGCTGACGCTGTCGCCGCCCACGATGCCGCTGCTGGCGAGAGAGACGCTGGCCGTGGTGGTGCCGTCATAGGTCTTGTCGATGCCGGTGGCGGTGACGGTGATGGGCTTGGCCGTGATGTTGGCGGAGAGCCCCGTGGGCTGGGCGGAAAGGGTGTAGTTGCCGGCATTCGCACCGCCCAGGGTGTCGGCTGCCGTGACCGCGATGGCGGTGCCCATGTTCTTGTCGGCAAAGTTTCCGGCCTGGGTGAGGGTGACGGTGTCGCCGCTCGCGACGCCTGACAGGGTGCCGCCGGAGAGGGTCGCTGCCGTGCTGCCGTCATAGACTTTGTTGGCTGCGACCGTGCCCGTGACTGTGAGTGCTTTGGCTGTGATGCTGCCGCTGCCGCTGGCCGAAGTGGGCAGGGTGTAGTTGGAAATCAGCGTGGTACCGAGGGCCACGAAGTCGGAAGAGCCGAAGCTGGCCGTGACGGTAGTGGCGCTGGCCACATCCTTGCTGTTGTAAGTGCCGGAGGTCTGGGTGACGCGGATGCTTTCGCCGGAGGCCAGGCCCGAGAGCGAGTAGCTGTCGTCATTGAGTGTGGCAGCGGTGGTGCCGTCATAGGTTTTGGTGATGGTGCGGGTGATGGCGGCGGTCAGCGTGGCCGGCGTGATATTGGCCGTCAGGCCCGTGGGCTGGGTCAAGGTGTAGTTTCCGGCGTCCGTACCGCCCAGGGTGTCGGCTGCCGTGACCGCGATGGTGGGGCCCACGTTCTTGCTGGCAAAGCTGCCGGCCTGAGTCAGGGTGACCGTTTCGCCGCTCACGACGCCCGACAGGGTGCCACGGCTCAGGGTGGCTGCCGTGGTGCCGTCATAGGTCTTGTTGGCAACTGTCGTGTTCGAGACGGTGAGCGCTTTGGCCGTGATGTTGCCGCTGCCACTGGCCGAAGTGGGCAGCGTGTAGTTGGACACCAGGAAACCGCCCGTGCCATCAACGAAGTTGGCAGAGGAAAGGCTGGCTGTGACGGTGCTTGCAGTGGCCACGTCCTTGCTGTTGTAGGAGGCGGTGGTCTGATTGATCTTTGCGTATTCGTCCGGAGCGAATCCCGTGATGTGATAGTTGGCGTCCGTGAGCGCCGTGGTCACGTTGGCGTTGCCGTCATAGGTTTTGGTGAGGGTTCCCGTCAGCGTGGCCGTCAGTGTCGCCGGCGTGATGTTGGCGCTGGAGGTGGCGCTGGTGTTGTTGAGGCTGTAATTGCCGGAATCGTGGCCGGAAGCTGCGATTCCGGCCACGTTGATGGTCTTGTTGTGGCCCACATTCTTGTCGGCAAAGGTGGCGGCCGTGTCGGTGAAGCTGACGTTGTCGCCGCTGATAACGCCGCTGCTGGCCAGCACGACGCTGGCGGCGCTGCTGCCGTTATAGATCTTGTCGCTGCCAGTGGCGGTGACGGTGATGCCCAGGGGGGTGACGGTGTAGTTGCCGGTGGCGCCGGCAAAGCTGTAGTTTCCGGAGTCGGTGCCCGAGAGGGTGCCGCTCACCGATTCGATGCTGTTATGAGTGCCGGCCGTGAGGTGACCGCTGGAACTGGTCAGGCCGCTGGTGTTGACCGCGACCGTGGCCGGCGTGACGGTGTCGCCGGAAATGACGCCGCTGAGGGCCACGCTGCCGGGATCAAGCGCGGCGCCATAGACCGAACTGCCGGTGCCGATGGAGCCGGTGATCGTGAGCGGCGAGACGGTGTAGTTGCCGGTGGCGCCGGCAAAGCTGTAGTTGCCGGAGTCGGTGCCCGAGAGGGTGCCGCTCACCGATTCGATGCTGTTATGAGTGCCGGCCGTGAGGTGACCGCTGGAACTGGTCAGGCCGCTGGTGTTGACCGCGACCGTGGCCGGCGTGACGGTGT
>JAJZPY010000060.1 GCA_021811005.1 Pseudomonadota bacterium | reverse complement strand
TAAACGTGCCGCTGTTATTTGGCGGCATAACCGTTCCGAAGCGGCACGGTTATGATGCTAGGGACAGGGCGCAATTCGATGAAGAAAGCAGATGGTGGTGCAGTCTAGCCTTTTTCCAAACTAGGCTCCGTAGAAGGTGCATGCAGGTTTGGAGAAGCGCGGGTTTTTGCCAAAAGTGCCCGCAGCATTTTGCAGCTCTTGCCACTGATTCTCGGCAAGTGGGTCAGCAATCTAGCGCTTGGCTTTCTGTGCGTTCAGCGCCTAAATCAGGGCCCGGCTGACACACCCTGAAAGGAGCCAAGTATGAAGCTGATGAACCAGAAAGAGCTGGCCGAGCGCTGGTGCGTTGCGGAGGCCACTTTGGAACGCTGGCGTTCCATCGGGGCCGGACCACCTTACTTGAAGCTGGTGTCCCAGGTGCGCTACCGCTTGTCTGACGTTGAAGCCTTCGAGGCAGCGGGCCTGACAACCCCCGCACGCCCGTCACGCACTTCACACATCTCAGTCCTTCCCCAGCAGTCTCCCCTGGAGAAAAAACAGCAGCAAAACGCTGACGTTTTCGCGAAAGCACTCAGCAGCCTGCAAGCGCCCTCAAATACCTGCTACGGAAATTGACGCCATTCACGTCAAATACTTCCAGCGACGACCGGCTGCTGGCCAATTCGATATCAAGTCAACCGAGGAACAAACATGCGTGAGGAAAAACCGAACTCCCCCATTGAGGGCACACCCACCGTGCTCACCGAAACCGAACTGAGCGAACGTTGGAAGATGAGCATCCGCACATTGCAATTTTGGCGATACAGAAAGACCGGACCCAAGTACATCAAGATCCACGGTCGAGCCGTTCGCTACCCCATGGATGCCATCTTGGCTTATGAAGCTGAGGCTGGAATCGAGCCTCTGGATGCCTTGAAAGGGAATGGCCATCAACATCTGGCATCTGGCATCTGACTTCCCGCAACGCTCAGTAATCGAAAGTAGTGTGTAGTAGCTGGCAGTAATTGACGGTGGAGTCGCCTTCTATTTCGAAATTCGCTTGATTGCCCCATCCTGCGGGATGGGAGGCACGCGGACAAATGCCAAAGTTTCCGCAGGGTTTCTCAATCGTTGTTACAGCTACCTGGATGATTGAAATACAGCTCGGTAGCCATTGCTGGTCGGAAGCAGTTGCAGCTGGTTAGAGCCGGTTCATGCGGGCGATCGCCAAAACCATCGGTGCAGAGGCGACTAGTTTCGAACCTACTCTCCAGACACCTGAGTAACGCTTAGGGTTGGTGAGGAAGGATTCGGGTGTTTGGCCGTTCTGCCCTCGCCTCGCCGACGCATCATTCAGTCCCGGTTTCGGACCGGATCAACTCCCCACTTGGCTTTTCCGGCAAACAGCGCCTTCATAGCAGCCCTGACAAAACCTGCGGAAGGACGCACATGAAGACCGAACGATGCATGACCCAGACCGAGCTGGCTGAGCGCTGGCGGCTGAGTGAGGCGACCTTGGAACGCTGGCGCACCGAATCGGGCGGTCCGCTGTTCCTCAAGCTGGGCAACCAGGTGCGCTACAGGTTGCAGGATGTCGAAGCGTTTGAGAAAGCCGCGCTGCGCGGGTCGACCAAGTCCGATGCGGAACTCGATCAGGGTGTCGCAAGCGGAGCAAGCCATCGGACACTTCCTCGGCTCACGCAGCCACCACCCAGACCGACACGGCCTGTCACCATCTGGTTGCGCACCGGTCCTCGACACACTGGCTTTCGCCCTGTGTTTGCCGGCAGTCAACGCTGACCATGCCTGACTCAACCGGCCACTCCCAATGCCTGCGCCTCAGCCTCTTGCTCCAGGTACACCCAATCCACAATGTCATCGCTGGGTATGTAACCCGCCACCAGTTGCTGCATCATCAGGCGGATCACGCCCACGTCGTTCACGTTCAGCGCCATTTCCAGGGCGGTGAGCTGGGCCTCGAATTCGGCCCAGGGGATGAATTCCTCGTGGGTCTTCATGATGCGGGGGTGCACGGTAGGCTTGGGGTTGTCGCCGATCAGTAGTTCTTCGTAGAGCTTCTCGCCGGGGCGCAGGCCGGTCACGGCGATTTCGATGTCGCCCTCGGGGTTCTGTTCGTCCTTCACCGTCAGGCCCGAGAGTTCGACCATGCGCCGGGCCAAGTCCATGATCTTCACGGGCTGGCCCATGTCCAGCACGAACACGTCGCCGCCTTTGGCCATGGCACCGGCCTGGATGACGAGCTGTGCCGCCTCAGGGATGGTCATGAAGTAGCGCGTGACTTCCGGGTGCGTGAGGGTGATGGGCCCACCATCGCGGATCTGCTGGCGGAACTTGGGCACTACCGAGCCGGATGAGCCCAACACGTTGCCAAAGCGAACCATGCTGAATTTGGTGCCGCCTGTTCCGACAGTACCACCCGTGCCCGCCTGGGTGGCTGCCAGTGCTTGCAGCGCCATTTCGGCCAGGCGTTTGCTGGCGCCCATCACGTTGGTGGGGCGCACCGCCTTGTCAGTGCTGATGAGCACGAAGTCGCTTACGCCATTTTCTGCGGCGGCCTGGGCAGTGCGCAGCGTGCCCAGCACGTTGTTCTTGATGCCAGCGGCCGGGTTGTGCTCCACCAGCGGTACGTGCTTGTAGGCGGCGGCGTGGTAGACCGTGTCGGGGTGCCAGGTGGACATGATCTCGCGCATGCGGTCGTCGTCCTGCACCGAGGCCAGCAGGGGTACCAGAGCGGGTGGCGTGGCAACGTCCAGCCCAGCCAGTTTCTCTTCCAGTTCCTGGTGAATCGCATAGAGGGCGAATTCGCTCTGCTCAATCAGCAGCAGCTTGGCGGGATTCACCGCCAAAATCTGGCGGCAAAGTTCGCTGCCGATGGATCCGCCGGCGCCGGTCACCAACACCACCTTGCCCACGATGTTCTTGGCTAGCAGGATGTGATTGGGCGTTACCGGTTCGCGGCCCAGCAGGTCGTCGATGTCCAGCTCGCGCAAATCCGAGATGCTGACCTTGCCCTGGGCCAGGTCGGTCACGCTGGGCAGGGTGCGCACGGCCACATGAGCACTTCGGATCTGGCTCAGGATCTCGTTGCGGCGCTTGCGGCTCAGGCTGGGCATGGCCAGCAGCACGTCGCTGATGTTGAGCCTGGTAGCCAGGCTGTCCAGGTCGGCTGGGTTGTAGATGGGCTGGCCATTGAGCACATGGCCGTGCAGGCGGTCGTCGTCGTCCAGGAAACCCACCACCTGCATTTCGTGGCTGTTGGCCATGGCAGCGGCCAACTGGCGGCCAGTGGTGCCTGCGCCATAGATCAGCACCTTGGGGCGTGAAGCACGCTTGAGGATGCTCAGATACTGGTCACCCAGCCAAACCCGTGCCAGTGCGCGGGATGCGCCCACGAACAGCAGCAACAGCATTGGCTGAATGATGCCCACGGTGCGGGGTACCCCGGCCACGCCAATGGCGGTGAAGACAGAGGCATAGAGCAAGCCATAGATGCCTACTGCACGAGCCACCGCAAGTAGCGCGGGCCAGCCGCTGTAGCGAAAGATGGCGCGGTACAGGCCGGAAACGACAAAGATGGGCAGCGCAATGCCCACGGACGCCACACCAGCCCAAACGGCCCCTTGAGCCCACTCGCTTGACCCAGCAAAGCTGATGAACTCCCCTAGGCGCAGGTAGTAAGCGAGCCAGACCGTCAACACGCACAAACTGAGATCGACCATCAGCGCTACGAAGCGCTTCGCCGATCTTGGCAGTGCCAGCACCGGAACGGCCAACTTGGACAGCGGCTTTTTCATCGTCAGTCCTGCCGGATGCGATCACCCCGGCCTGCGCCGGTGACTGTCTTGATAATGTAGATGAAGTATGCGGACAGTCCCAAGCCCTGCAACATCCGCGCATCCGTCTCGGCAAGTAGCCGCGGGGTAGACATGTCTATTCCGTTGATCTGGGCCAAGCCTGTGATGCCAGGGCGAGCGGCAAAAACGCCACGTGCAGATCGTTCTTCAATCAATTCCGTCTGATTGAACAAGCAGGGCCTTGGGCCCACCAAGCTCATCTCGCCCTTGAGCACGTTCCACAGTTGCGGCAACTCGTCGAGCTTGGTACGGCGCAAAAATGCACCTAAGGGCGTCACCGCTGCCGGGTTGGCCAGGTGGGTGGCGACCGATTGGGTATCGGGCCGCATGGTGCGGAACTTCACCAAAGTGAATGGCTTTTGGTGCCGCCCCACGCGTGTCTGCCTGAACAGGGGTGCGCCAGTGTCAAACAGACCGATCAGAAACAGAACCGCCATCAAGGGCAAGGAAACCAAAAGCCCAAGGCCTGCGAGCGCCATATCCAGAACGCGAAGCATCACGCGACTTCCTTGGTTTTGCGGTACCACTGCGCCGTGGCTTCGAGCCCCGCCTGCATAGAGTACGGAGGCGTCCAATCCAGTTCTTCCCGCAGCGGTGAGATGTCCACGCACAGAGAGCCCAGCAGCCGATCAACAGCGGCCTGTTTACCAAGCACCCGCCCAGCCCACTGCATCCACGAGGCAGGAACCGGCAACAGGAACGGCCGACGCCCCAACGAAGCTGCAATCCGGCGAACCAACTCGGGGGTAGATACATCATCCCCATCACTGACCAGAAAGGCTTTACCGGCAGCTTTTGGGTGAGTGACACACCGGTGAATGGCATCAACCAAGTTGCCCAGATAGATCAAGCTGCGCTGGTTATGAATGGCGCCAAGCGGCAAAGGGCGCCGTTTGTCAATGGCCTGCATTAGACGCAGGAAGTTGCCTTTGACGCCTGGGCCATACACCAGAGGGGGTCTTGGTACCACAACCTCCATGCCCGTTTCTGCGGCAACTTGCCACAACGCCTGCTCGGCCTCCCACTTCGAAATGGCATACGCATCGGCTGGCACGGCCAAATCCGTATCCCGGTAGGGTTCGCTCTTGCCTTCACCCAACACCTTGACCGTGCTGACAAAAATGAAGCGCTTGACCCCATTCTGGGCACACTGCCGCGCCAAGTTGGCCGTGCCCAATGTGTTGACTTCGGCGTACCGATCGCCTGGAGGCCCAACTGCTCCGTCCGTCAAAGGCACTTGACCGGCTAGGTGAACGACCACATCGGTGTTCTGGCCCAGGACTTCGCTCCAATCGGTACTTTTATTCAAATCGCCAACCGGAACTTCCCAAGGCGTGGTTGATGTGCGAACAGCTCGAACGACTTGATGCTCAGTTTGATCAAGCACAGAGCACAAGGCTCTGCCAACCAGACCATTTGCACCGGTGACAAGTACTCTCACCGTCGACCCATCCCATCGCTATTCGGCCACCACTCGGCTTTCAACTTGCCAGTAAAAGAGTCGCCGGGTTGCAAGCGACATGGCCTGCTCACGCGCACGGGCTCAATGCACACAAAACGCTGCCAATCGGCAGCAGGCATATCGTTCAGGTTTTTGGCCTCATCAGCGGCCGGGTTCCATACCATCCATTGGTCAAACCCAGTCATGCTGAGCTTGAGAGTGTGGCTGGGCAACTCCAAAGACACAGGGTCCGGCATATCGTAGAGAGACTCGTATGCCTGCCCAGACCACTGAACAGCCTCCCGGGCTTCGATGATTCTGGAGGCGTTGTAGCGGTCGCTCACACTTACGCCCTGCAGGCCTTTCAATTGGCTTTCCAACAAGTTACCCACTGCCCAATACGGGTGCAAACCGCCCGTCCATTCAAAGGTCGATGTGCCTGTGTTGCACACATCCAGCTGTATCTTTAGCCCGCTGGCTGTGGCCTGGGCACGCAAGCGCAGATGCGCCTGATGTGGCCAAAGTGGCTGGTTCGTACCGCCACACACCCATTCCCACTCCAATACATGCGAATCTGCCCCTGAGGCAATCTGGGTCAGCACCCATTCAACATCTCTGGCCCAGCCGTGTTTTTTGAAGGGCCCACGGTCGGCAAACTGCGGGAAAAGCACCGGCACGCCCCCTCTGGCTGCTCGTTGGGCTTTTGGGTCGAACCAGGGCGAAAGGTACAGCAGTTCCGTACCACCTGTGTTGACCCGCAGCACTTGCGCTCCCAGGGTTTGCCACGTCAATTGGCATGCAGTCATTGCACCTGACTCAACGCCCGTTGGCAAAGGTCTTTTGCTTTGTCCAAGGTTGCCGACTCGGCATAGCAACGCAGCTCCGGCGCGTTGCCCGAGGCACGCAAATGCACGATATCCCCATCGGCAAAGGTCATACGCACCCCATCGGTGGTGTCGACAGCTTTTGGAGGGGTGTGCTTGCCAGCGATGCGCGACTGTAAGCCATGCTCTACTGTCAACCGCGCCAACAGTTCACGCGAACGCTCGGCGGCAAATGCCTGCAAACGGTCGCTATGGGTGAAGCGCTGCGGCAATGCCGCAACCAGCAAAGACACTCGTGTTTGCCGCGCCACAGCGTCAGCCAATAACGAAACCATGGGCAGCAACGCATCGCGGGTGGGCAGCGCAGCCAACCCCTGCACAGCAGAACCCAACAAAAAGCCGCCATTGGCCTCAAAACCTGCCACCGGCCCTTTGCCCTGGGCAGTCAGTTCGTTCATTGCCGCAATTACGAACGGCGAGCCAATCCGGGTGCGCAACACCTTTACAAACGCGCCACATTGCTCGATGGCCGTATTACAGCTCACTGGCACAGCCAGCGTCTGGATGCCCAACTCACGCGCGCATATCAAACCGAGCAAATCACCCCGCACAAACTCACCGTTTTCGTCAAACAAAAGGGGGCGATCTCCATCCCCATCGGTGGACACCACCGCATCCAGCCGATGTGCCTCGCACCAGCCACGGGCTTGAGCCAGATCATCCTCGCCAACGGCCTCGGTATCCACAGGTACAAAATCGTCGCTGCGGCCCAAGGAAACGACTTCGGCCCCAATTTGAACCAGGACAGACTTGGTGAGATCCCGGCCTACGGCGCTGTGCTCGTACAGCCCAACCCGCAGACCGGCCAGGCATTGCGCCCCGAAGTGATCGACGTAGCGACGGACATAGGCTTCTGCGGCCATCACGTCCACGGCGGGGAGCAGCGGCATCGCGGGCAATTTCCCAAACCCATCAGCTGGAATCGGACAAGACGCGATCGCTTGTTCATCCGCCTTGAGAATTTCGCCTGCCGGGCTGTAAAACTTGATGCCGTTACGGTCGAACGGGATGTGACTGCCCGTCACCATGACACCGGGCATGCCACCAGTCAGGCAGCGCAATGCCAGGGCCGGCGTAGGCAATGCCCCCAAAAACTCTGCGCGGTAACCCAGTGCCCGCAACGCGCCACACACCGTGGCAGCGATGATGGGGCTGCTCGGGCGCAAATCCATGCCCACGGCAACCGCAGCCCCATCGCGCACAGCGTGAACCACACGCATCTGTTGCATGAATGCGTACACATAGGCAAAAACGGCTTCGGTGTTCAAGTCGGCCACCAGGGCACGCACACCGCTGGTGCCAAAGGTCACTTTGGGGAAACGCTCCCCAATCAGGAATGACTCGTTCATGGTCTTTTATTCAGTACATCCTGGTAGAGCTTTGCATACGCCCTGCCCAGTGCGGGGCCAGAAAACAGCGCTTCGTACCGCCGCCTGGCGGCATGGCCAAATTTTTCTGCCAACGCCCCGTCGCCCAGCAGGGCATTCATGGCGTGTGCAAGGGCCTCTGGTGATTCGGGAGCCACCACAAAGCCTGTTTCCCCGTGCAGGTTGACGAAAGAGGTGCCGGTGCCAATTTCACAGCTCACCGTGGGCTTGCCCATCATGCTCGCTTCCACCAGCACCATGCCGTAGGCCTCTGAACGCAGGTGCGAAGGCAGCACCAAACACCGGCACGCATTCAACAGGGCCATTTTTTCGCTGTCTGTCACCTGCCCGGCAAACACCACATTCTTCAAGCTCAACGCTGAAGCCTGGCTTTCCAAGGCCGAAGCCTCTGGCCCTGCACCGGCCACCACAACACGACCAGCCACATGGCGGCAGGCATTGAGCAGCACATGCAGCCCTTTGTAATAGCGCAACACACCAACGAAAAGCACAAAGGGCTCGGCGGGCTTGATGCCCAGCTTTGCAAACACCGCTTCGTCCGGTGCCACGGCACAAGACGACTCATCTATGCCCAGCGGAATCTGCCGGACCCGTGCTTTTATGGATGGATCAGAAAGCACCGGGCTGCCTGCTGCATAAGCCGGAGCATTCGAAACGATGGCGTCCATATGGCGCAGGGTGTGCCACATCAGCGGCCCGTACACCGCGCCCAGCCAGCGCTGCCGCACGATGTCGGAGATGTAGGTCAGCACCGAGGGCTTGTGCCTGGGGGCTGCCAGCCGCAGCACATCGGCGAATGGCCAGGGGAACAGGTAATGGATCACATCGGCCTGCCGGGCCAGCTCGCGAAAGGTGCGAAAGGCGTCCAGGCTGCCCAGATCGCAGGACGCTGGAGCGGCCCAGGAGCGGCATCGCACCACCCGCGCCTCCGGCCGGTCGATCACTGGGGGATCCGGCTGCGGCGAGAGGGTGAAGATGGTGTTCTCGACCCCCATGGCCTGGGTGCTGACGCAGATCTGCCGGATGGCTTCCTGCAGGCCGCCTGGGGGGTCGGGGAAATAGGTGCGGTAGACGTGCAGAACCTTCATGCCGATGCACCGTTGGCAACGGCCTGGTACACGGCCATGGTTTCATGTGCACACCGTTCCCAGGAAAACCGGCTGGCCTGCACCAGGCCCTGCTCCCGGGCCTGGTGTCGCCAGGCGTCGTCCTCCAGGCCCCGTTGCAGATGGCCCAGCAGCAAGTCGACATCGTTCGGATCGTGCATGGCCGCAGCACCGCCGGACACCTCCGGCAGGGTGGTGGCGTTGGAGCAGACCACCGGCACGCCGCTGGCCATGGCCTCCAACACCGGCAGGCCGAAGCCCTCGTAATGTGAGGGATAGGCGAACAGCCGTGCGCCTGCCATCAGCAGAGGCAACGTCTCGTTCGGCACAAAGCCCAGGTACTTCACCCAGCCCTGCGCCTGGGCCTGTTCCAGGCGCCGGTGCAGCGCATCGCTCTGCCAACCCCGGTAGCCGCAGACGACCAGCGGGCAGGCGCTGCGCAGGGAGGCAGGCAGCCGGCCGTAAGCATCGAGCAGCGTGCCGATGTTCTTGCGTGGCTCCACCGTTCCGGTGAAGAGTGTGTAGCCGCCCGGCACCAGACCCTTTGCTGCCAGCGGCGGGGCCAATTCTTCGGCAGACCGGGGTACAAACTCGGGCCCGCTGGCCAGGTGCACCGCATGGATCTTGTCCAGCGGCCAGCCAAAGTAGCGGGCCACTTCCTGGCGGGTGTATTCGGTGTCGGTGATCAGCGCCGACGCCCGGGTCAACGACAGCTCCATCTCGGCCTGCATGTAGCGCATCCGTTCGGGCGGGTGGCCTTGCGTCCACACATAGTGGGAAAGGTCGTGGATGGTGACCACACTGCGGCCACCGAACGGGGGCAGGTAGTAGTTGGGGCCGTGGAAGATGTGGTCTTCCAGACCCTTGAGGGCCCTGGCCTTCAGCCATGGATTGAGGCGCCTGAAAGCCCCCACCACCAGGGCGTTCCGCTGGGCCATGCGTTTCCAGGCGGGTGTGCCGGCCATCGGGCGGTCGTCGGAGGCCTGGGGCAGTTCGGTGGTGATGCGGTAGCCGCGTAGGAACCGCAGCCCATCACCCAGCTCTGCACGCAAGCTCCTGCCCAGCTCGTAGGTGTAGCGGCCAATGCCCGTCAGCGGGAACTTGACCGGATCGACCGACAGGACAACCTTCACGGAATGGCCTCTGACAGCATCCAGCCCAGCATGTCGCGCAGGCTGGGCTGCTGGAGTTGCACCCCGGCCTGTTGGCACAGCGTGTGCAACTTGCTCGGGTCGCCACACAAGCGCTGGACCTCGTTGGCCCGCACAAAGGCCGGATTGACCTGTGCCTGCAGCGCGTGCCCGGTCAGATCGGCCAGCGTGTCCATCACCGTCTGCAGGGTGTAGGGCTGGCCGCTGCACACATTGAACACCTCACCGGCCTGGCCATGCGCCAACAAGGTCAGGTAGGCATCGCACACCATGCGCACATCGTTGAACTCGCGTTCCACATGGATGTTGCCCAGTTCCACCGTGGCAGCACGGCGGGCGTAGTGACTCACCAGCTTGGGAATGACGAAGTTCAACGCCTGCCCAGGCCCGGTGTAATTGAACGGGCGGGTGATCACGATGGGAAGCCGGTCGGCGAACGTGCGGGCCATGTGCTCCATGGCCAACTTGCTCATGGCGTAGTGATTCACCGGAGCGGGGGCTTTTACCTCGCTGATGGGCGACATGTCGCAGTTGCCGTACACATTGGCGCTGCTGGCGAGCAGTACCTTGTGAGGCTGCTCAGGCAGCCGGGCCAGGGCTTGCAACAGGTTCGTGGTGCCTACCGTGTTGACTGCGTAGAAAGCGCCGTCATCCGCAAGACCCACAAAGCTGATGGCTCCCAGGTGCACCGCAGCCTGCGGTGCGAGCTTCGCCACCTCGGCGTTCAGGCTTGTCGAATCGGACAGGTTGGCGTGCAAAGCCACGACCTCGTGGCCAGCCGCTGCCGCTGCCCGCTCGAAGTACTGGCCCGTGAATCCCGAGGCGCCGGTCAGCAGGATCTTCATCAGAACGAGAACCCGGCCTGGTTACGGCGCAGGTCGGCCTCCACCATCATCTGGCAAAGCTGTTCCAACGTGGTGGTGGGTTCCCAGCCCAACTTCTCTTTGGCCTTGGCCGGGTTGCCGATCAGCAGCTCCACCTCGGCCGGCCGGTAGAACTTGGGGTTGATGCGCATCACTGTCTTGCCGGTGGCGGTGTCCACCGCCGTCTCGTTCTCGGCCTGGCCTTTGAAATCCACGGCAATGCCGGCGCCCTTGAAGGCCATGCGGACAAAGTCCCGAACGGTCTCGGTGCGGTTGGTGGCCAGCACATAGGTTTCGGGCGTCTCCACCTGCAGCATGCGCCACATGCCTTCCACGTATTCCTTGGCAAAGCCCCAGTCGCGCTTGGCGTCCAGGTTGCCCAGTTCCATGCAGTCCAGCTGGCCCAGCTTGATCTTGGCCACGCTGTCGGTGATCTTGCGGGTGACGAACTCGCGGCCGCGCAGCGGGCTTTCGTGGTTGAACAGGATGCCACTGCAACCAAAGATGTCGTAGCTCTCGCGGTAGTTCACCGTCATCCAGTGCGCGTAGAGCTTGGCCACGCCATAGGGGCTGCGGGGGTAGAACGGGGTGTCTTCCACCTGGGGAATGGCCTGCACCTTGCCGAACATCTCGGAGGTGCTGGCCTGGTAGAAGCGGATCTTGGGATTGACCAGCCGAATGGCCTCCAGCAGGTTCAGGGCACCGATGCCGGTGATTTGCGCCGTGGTGCTGGGCTGATCGAACGACACACCCACAAAGCTCTGCGCCGCGAGGTTGTAGATCTCATCCGGCTGGACCTTCTGCACCAGCGCAATGCTGGAGCCCAGATCGGTCAGGTCGTATTCAACCAGATGCAGGTTGGGATGGTTCTGGATGCCCAGTTCTTCAATGCGCCAGAAATTGACGGAGCTGGTGCGACGGTAGGTTCCATAAACCTTGTAGCCCTTGTCAAGCAGCGATTGCGCCAGATAGGCGCCGTCTTGGCCGGTGATTCCTGTGAGGAGTGAGATTTTATTGGACATTGACTTCTTTCTTGGTCGAATGAAAATGGGCTTTATCGAATGATTATCCTGATGGAAACTGGGCAATTGATCTCCTCAATAGAAATGAGGAGATGGTTGTTTGCGACGGAACTCGTGGAGTTGATTTCGGCGTTGTTGCATAAATCGCTGTGCCAAAGGCCGTAGGCTCAAGGTATGAGCGGCGTTGTTGCATAAATTCGGTTTGAGGCGATCTCCCCCTAACCCCAGCCGTGGCTATGCCACGGCTGCCGTCTGAGGACGGCCCAGCTCAGTGAATCGGTTTAATATGGCTGCTCGGATGTGTAGCTCGTTGACTTGGCGCTCAAACGTGCGAGACATCACTCGCTCACCCAGCCGCTTGATGCAGTTCATCTTGGTTTCCACCAAGCTTCGCCGGTGGTAGCCAATCCAGCGCTTCCAGATACTGCGGCCCAGACGCCTGCACGCAGCAATGGCTGCATTGCGATACCCAAACACAGCCCCCTTGCGGATTCGAGCATTCTTGCGAGGAGGAATGATCGGAATGGCGCCATGCCTGACGATCGCTTCGTAGGCAGGCTGGGTGTCGTAAGCGCCATCGCCAGTAAGACTCTTGAGTGCGTCATCTAGTGGCAACTGCGCCAGTAAGTCTGATAGCACCGAAGCATCACTGACGTTATTGCTTGTCACGCAGATGGCTCGAATTTGCAAGGAGTCGGCATCAATGCCTATGTGCAGCTTGCGCCACTGGCGGCGATATTCAGCGCCGTGCTTTTTGCACTTCCACTCACCTTCACCCAGAAACTTGATGCCTGTTGAATCAACCAGCAGGTGCAAGCCTGCTTTGCTGCGAGAGTACGGAATCTGGACATCCAAATCTCGCTGACGCCTGCACAGCGTGCTGAAGTCTGGAGCTGACCAGGCAAGGCCGCACAACTGCAGCACCGACTCCACCAAGCCTGTGGTTTGCCTGAGCGCTAGGCCGAACAGGTTCTTGAGTGTCAAGCAAAACTGAATGGCAGCATCCGAGAACTTCGGGCTTCTCCCGCGTTTGCCGCTGGCAGCGGCAAACCAGGCCATGCGCTTGTCCAGCCAAATTGACAGAGAGCCGCGAGCCTTCAGGGCAGCGTTGTACTGTTTCCAGTTGGTGGTGCGGTAGCGGGACTTGCGAGACAGACTCATTCTGCAAGCGTACAACTGCTAGTGCAGCGATTTATGCAACAACGCCGTTGATTTCTAGGGAGAATGGATCGGATTTAATCACAAATGACCGCATAAACGATTGATTGACTTATTGCGCAAGTATAAAACAAGAATCAATCGACAAGGGTCTCGTGTTCTTTGGTCAGTTCCGACAGCAGCTGTTGTGTGCTTTCCACCCAGGAAATCCAAGGCAAATCATTAGAGGTCGGATGTTTGTTGTCTCGATAGAGGGCAAGCCAGCACAACA
>JAJZPY010000059.1 GCA_021811005.1 Pseudomonadota bacterium | reverse complement strand
AAGCCAGCCCCGGCCCGCACGATGCGGGCGGCCTGTTTGACCAATTCATCCGCCTGATGCAGGCAAAAGCGGCCTGACCATGCCCAAGCGTACCGACATCCGTTCCATCCTCATCATCGGCGCCGGCCCCATCGTCATCGGACAGGCCTGCGAGTTCGACTACTCCGGCGCGCAGGCCTGCAAGGCCCTGCGCGAGGAAGGCTACCGGGTCATCCTGGTCAATTCCAATCCGGCCACCATCATGACCGACCCGGACATGGCCGATGTCACTTACATCGAGCCCATCACCTGGAAGATCATCGAGCAGATCATCGCCAAGGAGCGGCCGGACGCGCTGCTGCCCACCATGGGCGGGCAGACGGCCCTCAACTGCGCGCTCGACCTCGCGCGTGAAGGCGTGCTCGATAAATACGGCGTGGAAATGATCGGGGCCCGCAAGGAAGCCATCGACAAGGCGGAAGACCGCGAGAAGTTCAAGGCGGCCATGACCCGCATCGGGCTGGCCACGCCCCGTTCGGCCATTGCCCACAGCATCGAGGAAGCGCTGCAGGTGCAGGCCGTGGTGGGATTCCCCGCCATCATCCGGCCGTCCTTCACCATGGGCGGCAGCGGCGGCGGCATCGCCTACAACCACGAAGAATTTCTGGCCATCTGCGAACGCGGCCTGGATGCCTCGCCCACGCGCGAACTGCTGGTGGAAGAGTCGGTGATCGGCTGGAAGGAATATGAGATGGAAGTCGTGCGTGACCGCAACGACAACTGCATCATCATCTGTTCCATCGAAAACCTGGACGCCATGGGCGTGCACACGGGCGACTCCATCACGGTGGCGCCGGCCCAGACGCTCACGGACCGCGAATACCAGATCATGCGCGACGCCTCCATTGCCGTGTTGCGCGAAATCGGCGTGGAAACCGGCGGCTCCAACGTGCAGTTCGCGGTCAATCCCGCCGACGGGCGCATGATCGTGATCGAAATGAACCCGCGCGTGTCCCGTTCCTCGGCCCTCGCCTCCAAGGCCACCGGCTTCCCCATCGCCAAGGTGGCAGCCAAGCTGGCCGTGGGCTACACCCTCGACGAGCTGAAGAACGACATCACGGGCGGCGCCACGCCGGCCTCCTTCGAGCCCAGCATCGATTACGTGGTCACCAAGGTGCCGCGCTTCGCCTTCGAGAAATTCCCGCAGGCCAACGACCGGCTCACCACCCAGATGAAATCGGTGGGCGAAGTGATGGCCATTGGCCGTTCCTTCCAGGAGTCGCTGCAGAAAGCCTTGCGCGGCCTTGAAACCGGGGCCAACGGACTGGACGAGCTGAGCTCGGACCGCACCGTCATCGAAGCCGAGCTGGCCGATCCCGGCCCGCATCGCCTGTGGTATCTGGCCGACGCCTTCCGGGTGGGGCTGGACCTCGACCAGATCCATCGCCTGTCGCACATCGACCCCTGGTTCCTGGCGGAAATCGAGGACCTGGTGCGCGAAGAATCCCTCCTGCGCGGCCAGTCGCTGCAGGCGCTCGATGCGCCGGCGTTGTACGCGCTCAAGCGCAAGGGCTTTTCCGACCGGCGCCTGGCGGCCCTGCTGGGCACCGACGAGCACCAGGTGCGGGCGCGTCGCCAGGCCCTCGGCGTGCGTCCGGTGTACAAGCGCGTGGACACCTGCGCGGCGGAATTCGCCACCGGCACGGCCTACCAGTACTCCACTTACGACGAAGAGTGCGAAGCGCAGCCCACGTCCCGCAAGAAAATCATGGTGTTGGGCGGCGGCCCCAACCGCATCGGGCAGGGCATCGAATTCGACTACTGCTGCGTGCATGCCGCGCTCGCCCTGCGCGAGGACGGCTATGAAACCATCATGGTCAACTGCAATCCGGAAACCGTGTCCACCGACTACGACACCTCCGACCGCCTGTACTTCGAACCGCTCACCCTGGAAGACGTGCTGGAAATCGTCGCCATCGAAAAACCCCAGGGCGTGATCGTGCAGTTTGGCGGACAGACGCCGCTCAAGCTGGCGCGCGGGCTGGAAGCGGCCGGCGTGCCCATCATCGGCACGGCGCCCGACAGCATCGACCGCGCCGAAGACCGCAAGCGTTTCCAGCAGATGCTCCATGAACTGGGCCTGCGCCAGCCGGAAAACCGCACCGCCTTCGACCGCGATTCGGCGCTGGCCCTGGCCGGCGAGCTGGGTTATCCGCTCGTGGTCCGTCCCAGCTACGTGCTGGGCGGGCGCGCCATGCAGATCGTGCACACCCAGGCCGACCTCGAAAAATACATGCGCGAAGTGATCACGGACACGGACGGCATGACCGGCGTGGCGGTGACCAAGGATTCGCCCATCCTGCTCGACCGTTTCCTCAACGACGCCATCGAGGTGGACGTGGACGCCGTGTCCGACGGCGAGCACGTGGTGATCGGCGGCATCATGGAACACATCGAACAGGCCGGCGTGCATTCGGGCGATTCCGCCTGTTCGCTGCCGCCTTTCAGCCTGCCGGCTGCGCTCCAGGACGAGCTGCGACGCCAGACCGTGGCCATGGCCCGCGCGCTCGGCGTGGTGGGCCTCATGAACGTCCAGTTCGCCATCCAGGGCGACGTGGTGTACGTGCTCGAAGTCAACCCGCGCGCTTCGCGCACCGTGCCCTACGTGGCCAAAGCCACCGGGCGCCAGCTCGCCAAGGTCGCGGCGCGCTGCATGGTGGGGCAGAGCCTGGCCAGCCAGAACGTCACCGGTGAAATCGTGCCGCCCCATTTCGCCGTCAAGGAAGCGGTCTTCCCGTTCATCAAGTTCCCCGGCGTGGATCCCATCCTGGGCCCTGAAATGAAATCCACCGGCGAAGTGATGGGGGTCGGCGCCACGTTTGCCGAAGCCTTCGTCAAATCGCAGCTCGCCGCCGGCGTCAAGCTGCCGTCCTCCGGCAAGATTTTCATCAGCGTGCGCAACGCCGACAAGCCGCCGGTGGTGGAGATTGCGCGCAGCCTGGCGGCCATGGGCTTCACCCTGGTGGCCACGCGCGGCACCTGCGCGGCGCTCGAGGCGGCCGGCATCAAGGCCACGGCCGTCAACAAGGTGACGGAAGGACGTCCGCACATCGTGGACATGATCAAGAACCGCGAGATCAGTCTCATCATCAACACCGTGGAAGAGCATTCGCGCGCGGTCCAGGATTCCTGGTCCATCCGCAACGCGGCGCTTCAGGGGCGGGTGACGTATTACACCACCGTGGCGGGGGCGCGCGCCGCCTGCCTGGGCATGCAGCTGACGCAGCGCCTGGGCGTTTACGATTTGCAGTCGCTGCAAGGTCAGATTCAACAGGCAGGAGAGTAGGGCATGAACAAGGTTCCACTGACGGTGACCGGCGCGGAAAAACTCAAGACGGAATTGCATCACCTCAAGCATGTGCAACGGCCGGCCGTGATCCAGGCCATCAGCGAGGCACGCGCCCAGGGCGATCTTTCCGAAAACGCGGAATACGATGCCGCCAAGGAACGCCAGTCCTTCATTGAAGGGCGCATCGTGGACCTCGAATCGAAACTGTCCAATGCACAGATCATCGACCCCACCCTGCTCGACGCCGACGGACGCTGCGTGTTCGCGGCCACCGTGGAGCTGGAGGACGTGGAATCGGGCGACGTGTTCACCTACCAGATCGTGGGGGACGACGAGGCCGACATCAAGGAAGGGAAAATCTCAATCAGTTCGCCCATTGCCCGCGCCCTCATCGGCAAATACGCGGGGGACGTGGCGGAAGTGAACGCACCTGGCGGAGTGAAGGAATATGAAATCCTCGACGTCCGCTACGTCTGAACTCCGGCTGCCGCCGCCCGGGCGCGCGCGCTCCCTCACGCCGGCCGAGCGCAGCGCCCTGCGCGCGCGGGCCCATGCCCTCCATCCGGTGGTGATGGCAGGCCAGGGGGGGCTGACGGACGCTGTGCTGCTGGAACTGGAACGCGCCCTGCGTGCCCATGAGCTCATCAAGTTCAAGGTGGCCGAAGGCGACCGCGCCGCGCGCGAGGCCATGCTGGCGGCCGTGTGCGCACGCCTGTCGGCGGCGCCGGTGCAGCAGATCGGCCGCATCCTGGTTCTCTATCGCCCGAAATGAAACCCACCCGGACCAGCAAAGCCTGGATGCGGGAGCACCTCAACGATCCATTCGTCAAGAAAGCCCGCCTGGAAGGTTACCGTTCCCGCGCGGCCTACAAGCTCATGGAAATCGACGACCGCGACCGGCTCCTGCTGCCCGGAACCACCGTGGTGGACCTGGGGGCGGCGCCCGGCGGCTGGTCCCAGGTGGCGCGCATGCGCGTGGGGGCGCAGGGCCGGGTATGGGCCATCGACCTCCTGCCCATGGCGCCGCTGGAAGGAGTGACCTTCATCCAGGGCGATTTCAACGCGCCGGAAGTGCGGGACGCGCTGGCCGCGGTCCTGCCCGAAGGCGGGGCAGACCTTGTTTTATCGGATTTGGCCCCCAACATCAGTGGTGTGGCCCTGTACGACCAGGCGCGGGCCGCCGAACTCTGGGACGCGGCCCTGGAATTTGCGGTTAATACCCTGAAACCAAAGGGGAAGTTTCTGGTCAAAGTGTTCCATGGCAGCGATTTCGAAACTTACGTGCGGCGCCTGCGCCTGCTGTTCGAGTCGGTGACCACCCGCAAGCCGGCAGCATCGCGGGACCGCAGTCCGGAAGTCTATCTGTTGGGAAAAACGCTCAAACCGGGTGCCCGCGAGCAGCTGCGCCAGCTTTTTTACCCCGAATGACGGCCGTTTTGGGATTACAATGGACTTGCGAACCTGTCGCAGGTCCGTGGGCGATGTGTCCGCTTGGAGGGAGTCTCTCTTGAACAATATCGTGAAAAACATTCTGGCCTGGCTTTTCGTGGGCGTCGTGCTGATGTTGCTCGTCAGCCAGTTCCAGGGCCGCCAGCCCACCACCGATGTCCTCACCTATTCGTCTTTCCTTGACGAAGTGAAGGCGGGCCATGTGGCCAAGGTGGTCATCGACGGGCGTTCCCTGCGCGGCGAGAAGTCCGACGGCAAGCCGTTCACCACCTTTGCCCCGTCCGATCCCTGGCTGGTGAGCGACCTGCTCAAGTACGGCGTGGCCATTTCCGCCAAGCCGGAAGAAGAACCTTCGGTCTTCATGAACCTCCTCATGTCCTGGTTCCCGATGCTGCTGCTGATCGGGGTCTGGATCTTTTTCATGCGCCAGATGCAGGGCGGGGGACGCGGCGGCGCCTTCTCCTTCGGCAAGAGCCGGGCCCGCATGCTGGACGAAAACACCAACCCGGTCACCTTCGCCGACGTGGCGGGCGTGGATGAAGCCAAGGAGGAAGTGTCCGAACTGGTGGAGTTCCTGCGCGACCCGGGCAAGTTCCAGAAGCTGGGCGGGCGCATTCCGCGCGGCGTGCTCATGGTGGGCAGCCCCGGAACGGGCAAGACGCTGCTGGCGCGCGCCATTGCGGGCGAGGCCAAGGTGCCTTTCTTCAGCATTTCCGGCTCGGATTTCGTGGAAATGTTCGTGGGCGTGGGCGCGGCCCGTGTGCGCGACATGTTCGAGCAGGCCAAGAAAAGCGCCCCGTGCATCGTCTTCATCGATGAAATCGATGCCGTGGGCCGCCAGCGCGGCGCCGGCCTGGGCGGCGGCAACGACGAGCGCGAACAGACGCTCAACCAGCTGCTGGTGGAAATGGACGGCTTCGAAGGCACGGTGGGCGTGATCGTGATCGCCGCCACCAACCGGCCGGACGTGCTTGACCCCGCGCTGTTGCGCCCGGGGCGTTTCGACCGCCAGGTGGTGGTGCCCCTGCCCGACATTCGCGGGCGCGAGCAGATCCTGCTGGTGCACATGCGCAAGGTGCCCATCGCTCCCGACGTGCGGGCGGACATCATTGCCCGCGGCACGCCCGGGTTTTCCGGCGCGGACCTGGCCAACCTGGTCAACGAGGCGGCGCTCTTTGCCGCCCGCGGCAACAAACGCCTGGTGGACATGGAAGACTTCGAGCGCGCCAAGGACAAGATCATCATGGGCGCCGAACGGCGTTCCATCGTGATGCCGGAACAGGAGCGGCGCAACACGGCCTACCACGAGTCGGGCCACGCCGTGGTGGCGCGCCTGCTGGACCGCACCGACCCCGTGCACAAGGTCACCATCATTCCGCGCGGACGGGCGCTGGGCGTCACCATGCAGCTGCCCACGGAAGACCGCTACAGCATGAACCGCGACCAGATCCTGCAGAACATTGCGGTGCTCTTTGGCGGACGCATTGCGGAAGAGGTGTTCATGAATCAGATGACCACCGGGGCCAGCAACGATTTCGAACGGGCCACGGAAATGGCTCGGCGCATGGTCACGCAGTGGGGCATGTCGGAACTCGGGCCCATGGTGTACGGCGAAAACGAAGGCGAAGTGTTCCTGGGCCGTTCCATCACCACCCACAAGAACGTGTCCGAAGCCACCATGCAGCAGGTGGACGGGGAAATCCGCCGCATCATCGGCGAACAGTATGCCCTGGCGCGGCGCCTGATCGAGTCCAACCGCGACAAGATCGAAGCCATGGCGCACGCCCTGCTGGAATGGGAAACCATCGACTCCGAGCAGATCGACGACATCATGGCGGGCCGTCCGCCCCGACCTCCCAAACCTTCGGCGGCCGCTCCGGCCTCGCCCCCGCCGGCTGCGACCGGCTCCAGCCCCGGACCGGCACCCGGTGCCCCCCGTCCGGCCCAGGAAACCTGATCCGGCCCGGGGGTGCGCCCCCGGGTTTTTTTATCCTTTTCCATCCATGACCGAACTGCATTGCGGACGATACCGCTTGCCGCTGGATCGCCCCCTCATCATGGGGATCATCAACGTCACGCCGGATTCCTTTTCCGACGGCGGCCGCTTCACGGAAGCGGCGCGCGCGGTGGAACACGGCTTCAGCCTGATGGAAGCGGGCGCGGCCCTGCTCGACGTGGGCGGTGAATCCACCCGCCCGGGCGCCACGCCGGTGCCGCTGGAGGAAGAGCTGCGTCGCGTCATTCCCGTCATCGAGCAGCTTTCCGGCGGACCGGTGCCCATTTCCATCGACACCCGCCATCCCGAAGTGATGCGTGCCGCCCTCGCGGCCGGCGCCACCCTCGTCAACGACGTCAATGCCTTGCGCGCACCCGGTGCGCTCGGGATCTGCGCCGCATCCGACGTCGCGGTGTGCCTCATGCACATGCAGGGCACGCCCCAGACCATGCAGGACAACCCCGTCTATGACGACGTGCTGGCCGAAGTGGAAGCCTTCCTGCTGCAGCGGGCCGGGGCCGCGCAGGCCGCAGGCATCGCCCGCGAACGCATCCTGCTTGATCCCGGATTTGGTTTTGGCAAGACCGTGGCGCACAATCTGGTCCTGTTGCGCGGCCTGAAACGGCTCGCGGCGGCAGGCTACCCCCTGCTGGTGGGCCTGTCGCGCAAGTCCGTGCTGGGAGCGGTCACCGGCCGCGTGGTTTCGGACCGTGTGGCCAGCAGCGTGGCGGCGGCGCTCGCCGCCGTGGCGCGCGGCGCCAGGGTGCTGCGGGTGCACGACGTGGCTGCCACGCGTGATGCCCTCGACGTGTGGCAGGCAGTGCAAGGAGAGACGGCATGAGTCGCAAGTATTTCGGGACGGACGGCATTCGCGGGCGGGTGGGGCAGCATCCCATCGTGCCGGGGCTGGTGCTGCAGCTGGGCTTTGCGGCCGGCACGGTTCTGACCCGGGCGGGCACGGCAGATGGCCAGCGTCCGCGCGTGGTGATCGGCAAGGACACGCGGGTTTCGGGTTACATGCTGGAATCCGCGCTCGAAGCCGGCCTGTCGGCGGCCGGGGTGGACGTGGTGCTGCTGGGCCCCATGCCCACGCCGGCCGTGGCGTACCTGACCCGCGCCTTGCGCCTGCAGGCAGGCATCATGATCAGCGCGTCGCACAACCCGTACGACGACAACGGCATCAAGTTTTTTTCCGCGGCGGGCACCAAGCTGCCCGACCGCGTGGAGCAGGACATCGAGGCCCTGCTCGAAGGGCCGCTCACCTGTAGCGAGTCTGCCCGCCTGGGCCGGGTGCGCCGCATGGACGACGCCGCGGGCCGTTACATCGAGTTTTGCAAAAGCACGTTTCCGTCCACCCTGGACCTCAAGGGGCTCAAGCTGGTGGTGGATTGCGCCCATGGGGCCACCTATCACATCGCGCCCCTCGTTTTCCATGAACTGGGCGCCGAAGTGGTGGCCATCGGCAATGCGCCCAACGGCCTCAACATCAATGAGGGCTGCGGCGCCACGCACGTGGCGACGCTGCGCGAGGCCGTGCTGCAGCACCAGGCGGACCTCGGCATCGCCCTCGACGGCGACGGCGACCGCCTCATGATGACGGACCGCAACGGCACCGTTTACGACGGCGACCAGCTGCTCTACGCCATCGTCCGCCATCGCCAGGAACAGGGCCTGTTGCGCGGCGGCGTGGCGGGAACCGCCATGACCAACCTGGCGGTGGAAAAAGCCCTGGCGGCACGCCAGATTCCGTTCGTGCGCACCCGGGTGGGCGACCGCTACGTGCTGGAAGCGCTGGTGGAACGCGACTGGGTGATGGGCGGGGAGAACTCGGGGCACATCATCTGCCGCGACAAGCACACCACTGGCGACGGCATCATTTCCGCCCTGCAGGTGCTGGCCGCCCTGGTGGACCGCAAGACCACCCTGGACGCTTACACGGCCGACGTGAAGCTGTTTCCCCAGCGCCTCGTCAACGTGCGCACGGCCGGTCCCGTGGACTGGGCGAAGTCGCCTGCCGTGCGTGCCGCGGTGGAAGCGGCGGAACGGGACCTGGACGGAACGGGCCGGGTGCTGTTGCGCCCTTCGGGCACGGAACCGCTCATCCGCGTCATGGTGGAAGGGGCCGATGCCGGGCGGGTGGAACACTGGGCGCAGGCCATCGCGGCGGCCGTGCAGGCACTCGCTGCCGGCTGAAGCGCGCCTAAACCAGATCGGGATTCAGCACCGCCCGCAACACCACCTGCGGCAGGCCGCGCCGCTCGCGTCGCGAAAGCCACCACACGGCCCCCTTGCGCACGCTCCATTCGTCTTCCTTTCCCGACAGCAGCAATGCCGCCGTCTGCCCCAGCGACGGCTGATGACCGACCACGATGGTGGGCATTTCCGCCTCGGGCCAGTGGGCCGCCTGCAGGATCTGCGCTGGCGTGGCGCCCACGCCCACCAGCGGCACGGTTTCAAAATCGGGAGCGTAGGCCAGCGCCGTGCTTTGGGCGCGGCGGGCCGGGCTGACGATGATGCGGCAGGGTCCCTGCAGCGAATGGTGCAGCCATTCCGCCACGCGCCGGGCCTGTTGCCGGCCGTGCGCGGTGAGTTCGCGCTCGTGGTCCGGCAGGCTGTCTTCCGCTTCGGCGTGGCGCCACAGGATGAGGTCCATGGTCAGGTCTCCGCAGGGCAGCCGGGCAGCAGGCGGTAGCCGCGCTCGGCCTTGCTGACGGTTTCCGGAACCAGCGGCAGGTGATGCTGCAGCAGCGCGCCCAGTTCCTGGAGCCGGTCCGGGTTTCCCGACAGCAGTTCCAGTTCCACTTCGGCAATGGGGGCGGTGGCGGGTCCGGCCCGCACTTCGCCCCGGTCCAGCGCCAATTCCACCACGCTCCCGTCCGGGCAGTCCAGTCGTTGTGCCACGCGCCGGAATTCGGTGGTGAAGCGGTGGGCAAGCCGGGGCTGGACGGCCGGGGATTCCAGGAACGCGCGCAAGGCGGCGTCGGGCACCTGCGAAAAATCCAGGGTGGTGCCGTCGGAAGACAGATCCAGCTCCAGCCGGGTGGCCAGTCCCGCCTCCACGTGCCCTTTGGATTTGAGGGTCTGTACCCACTGTCCGTCCGCCAGGCGCAGGCGCAACGCCATGCCGTGGCGGCGCAGGGCGCATTCGGGTGTGTCGTAGTAATGGCTGGTGAGCGTGCTTTCGCTGGCCGGCGTGCGCATCAGGGGGGCGAGTTGGGGCAGCGCCAGGACCCGTTCCAGGACTTCGGGCGGGGCGGCGAGCTTGAGTTCGATTTCGATTTTCAGGAAAAGTCCCTCACTCGGCGCGGCGGGAAAACTTGTCCAGCAGGAAATCGTGGGCGCAGAAGCGCCGGCCGCGCCGGGAGCTGCGCAGGCGGTAGTGTCCGTTGCCGTCCATTTCCCAGGCCTGGACGTTGTCGCGCAGGTAGGGGCGCAGCCCTTCGGCCATCACGCGGCGCTTGATGCCGGCATCGAGGATCGGCACGCACACTTCGATGCGCCGGAACAGGTTGCGCTCCATCCAGTCGGCGCTGGAAATGAACACGTCTTCCGCACCGTCGTTGCGGAAGTAAAACACCCGGTGGTGTTCCAGGAAACGGCCGATGATGGAAATGACGCGGATGTGCTCGGACAGGCCTGGCACTCCCGGACGCAGCAGGCACACGCCGCGCACCAGAAGGTCGATGCGCACGCCGGCCTGGCTGGCCGCATAAAGCTGTTCGATGATGCGGGGCTCGGTCAGGGCGTTCATCTTGGCGATGATGTGGGCGCGCCGTCCGGCCCGCGCATGTCCGGTTTCGCGCTGGATGGCGGCGGCCAGTTCCGTGTGCAGGGTGAAGGGAGACTGGAACAGGCGCTTGAGGCCGGCATGCCGGCCCAGGCCCGTGATCTGCAGGAACACTTCGTTCACGTCCGTCGTGATTTCGGCGTCGGCCGTGAACAATCCGAAGTCGGTGTAGAGCTTGGTGGTCTTCGAGTGGTAATTGCCGGTGCCCAGGTGCACGTAGCGGCGCAGCACGCCGGCTTCGCGCCGGATGACCATGCACATCTTGGCGTGGGTCTTGTAGCCGAACACGCCATACACCACGTGCGCGCCGGCTTCTTCCAGCTTGGCCGCCCAGTTGATGTTGGCTTCCTCGTCGAAGCGTGCCAGCAGTTCCACCACCACCGTGACTTCCTTGCCCTGGCGTGCGGCGTCGATCAGGGCTTCGATCAGTTCCGAATCGGCGCCGGCGCGGTACACCGTCTGCTTGATGGCCAGCACGTGGGGGTCGTTTGCGGCCTGGCGCACAAAATCCACCACCGGCGCAAAGGACTGGAACGGGTGGTGCAGCAGGATGTCCTTGCGGCGGATGGCGGCGAACAGGTCGCCGCGTTTTTCCAGTTCCTTCGGGGTGTGCTGGGTGAACTGCGGGAAGCGCAGGTCGGGTCGCTCCACCAGGTCGGCCACCTGCATCAGGCGCACCAGGTTCACCGGGCCGTTGACGCGGTAGAGCGCCGTTTCGTCCAGCTCGAACGTGTCCAGCAGGAAGCCGGCCATGGCTTGCGAGCAGTTGTCCGCCACCTCCAGGCGGACTTCGTCGCCGTACTGGCGGTGGCTCAGTTCGCCCTGCAGCACCAGGCGCAGGTTTTTGGCCTCTTCCTCTTCCAGGAACAGTTCGCTGTTGCGCGTGAGCCTGAACTGGTAGCAGCCCTGCACGTCCATGCCCTGGAACAGTTCGCCCACGTTGGCGTGCAGGATGGACGACAGGAAGATGAAACCGTACGGGCAGCCGGCGATGGCGGCAGGCAGCCGGATGAAGCGGGGCAGCGAGCGCGGGGCCTGCACCACGGCCTTGGAGGTGTTGCGTCCGAAGGCGTCGCGCCCGCACAGCTCCACCGCAAAATTGAGGCTCTTGTTGAGGATGCGGGGAAAGGGATGGGCCGTGTCGAGCCCGATGGGCGTGAGCACCGGCATCACTTCCCGGAAAAAATAGTCGCGCGCCCAGGCGCTCTGGGCTTCGGTCCAGTGGCCGCGCCGGTGGAACGCAATGCCTTCTTCGGCCAGCCGCGGCAGCACCACCTCGTTGAGCAGCACATACTGGTGTTCGATCAGGGCATGGGCTTCCGCCGATACCTTGGCATAGACTTCGGCCGGAGAGAGGCCGTCCGGCCCGGACACGGCGATGCCCTGGTGGATCTGTTCCAGCAGCCCGGCCACGCGGATTTCAAAGAATTCGTCCAGGTTGCTGCTGACGATGCACAGGTAGCGCAGGCGTTCCAGCAGCGGCGTGCTGTCCGATTCCACCAGTCGCAGCACGCGCCGGTTGAAAGCCAGCAGGCCCAACTCGCGGTTGAGGAAAGGAGAGGGGGAGCGCGCTGGGGTCAACGGCGTGGGCCAAACGGAACAAGGATGGACGATACGGCCATCTTGCGCCGCTGCCGGCAGGGAAGCAAGGGCCGTACGGCCGGTTTAACAAAAGCTTCACGCAACCATCATGGCCTTGTCACGGGGTGTGCACATAGTGGCAACAGTTTGTGACACAGGTGAATGGCTCATGCTGCAACTGGAAAAAAGCCCACAGGAGGCGCGCCGCCCGCGCCTGGCCTTTCAGTACGGACGCTCCGAAGCCGACGTGCGCGCGGCCCAGAAGCTGCGCTGGCGCGTCTTTGCCGAGGAAATGGGGGCGCGTCTCGCCAGCCCCGAACCGGGACTGGACCAGGACCGGTTCGATGCCCTGTGTGACCATCTGCTGGTGCGCGACACGCGCACCAACGAGGTGGTGGGCACTTACCGCATCGTCAATGCCGCCCAGGCCGAGCGTGCCGGCGGCTTTTACTCGGACGGCGAATTCGACCTCTCGCGGCTGGCGCACCTGCGCGGCCAGATCATGGAAGTGGGGCGGGCCTGCGTGCACCCGGACTATCGCAGCGGCGCCGTGATTGCGGCGCTGTGGTCGGGGCTGGCCGACTACATCCAGCACCATGGCGTGCAATACCTGATGGGTTGTGCCAGCATCAGCATGGCCGATGGCGGTCACGCGGCCGCCAGCATTTACCGGCAACTGCACGCAACCCACGCGGCGCCGGCCGAATGGCGCGTGTTTCCTCACTGCCCGCTGCCCCTGGAAAAGCTGGACGACGGCATGGTGGCGGAAGTGCCGGCCCTCATCAAGGCCTATTTGCGGGTGGGGGCCTACGTGTGCGGCGACCCGGCCTGGGATCCCGATTTCAACACCGCGGACTGCCTGCTGCTGTTGCCCACGTCGCAGATGGACCACCGCTATTCGCGCCATTTCCTGAAACAGTCCCTCACAGAAAAAATGTTCTGAGTGCGCTTCCCGTCACGCATGCCCGGAGCCTGCCGGGCTTTTTTTTGGTAAAGTCAGATTTTCACCAGCCTTAACCCGTCATGTCCCATTCAGTCATCGCTGCGGTGGATCTCGGGTCCAACAGTTTCCGGCTGCAGGTCTCCCGGGTGGTGCAGGGGCAACCCTACACCCTCGATGCCCTCAAGGAGCCGGTGCGCCTGGCAGCCGGCCTGCTGCCCGACAAAACCCTGAGCGAGCCGTCCCAGCAGCGGGCCCTGGCCTGCCTCGAGCGCTTCGGCGAGCGCCTGCGCGGCGTGCCGCGCGACGCGGTGCGCGCCGTGGGAACCAACGCCTTGCGCGTGGCCAAGAACGCGCCGCAGTTCCTGCGGCGGGCCGAAG
>JAJZPY010000058.1 GCA_021811005.1 Pseudomonadota bacterium | reverse complement strand
CTCGGTCAAAGGCAGGGTGAATTCATGATAGGAGCGGATGCGCTCGGCCGGAGGCTGGGACTGGGGTTCCTGCCTTTCGATTTCCATGAAGCCGGTGATCTTACCCATGGTGTTCCACTCTCTGTTCTTTTTCCCGTTGTTGTTCCGCGGCCAGTTCCATCAGTGCACGCCGGTATTCCATGGGCATGACTTTGACGAACAGGGGCAGGTAGTGGTCCCAGCGCTCCAGGATCATCCGGGCCCGCGCACTGTTGGTGTAGTGCATGTGGTTTTCGATGAGGCGCTTGAGCAGCACGGAATCCTTTTCACCCAGATGGTTGACCCTGACCTTGCCGTGGCTGTCCAGATTGCCGCGCGTTTCTTCCGAAGCGGAATCTTCTTCCGGCACGGGCTCGAGTTCGACCATGGCCAGGTTGCAGCGCCGCTCGAAATCGCCTGCTTCGTCCAGGACATAAGCCACCCCGCCGCTCATGCCGGCCGCAAAGTTGCGCCCCGCTTCGCCCAGGACGACCACCGTGCCGCCGGTCATGTATTCGCAGCCGTGATCGCCGACGCCTTCCACCACGGCGGTTGCGCCGGAGTTGCGAACGGCAAAGCGTTCACCGGCCACGCCGCGGAAATAGCATTCGCCGCTGATGGCACCGTACAGCACCGTGTTGCCGACGATGATGTTTTCTTCGGCCTTGATCGGGCAGCGGGGTGACGGATAGATGGCGATGCGCCCGCCGGAAAGTCCCTTGCCCACATAATCGTTGGCTTCTCCTTCCAGTTCCAGGGTGACGCCATGGGCGAGGAATGCGCCGAAACTTTGCCCTGCGGTGCCATGGGCCCGGATGACGATGGTGTCGTCCGGCAGGCCGGCATGACCATAACGTCGTGCCACTTCGCCCGACAGCATGGCCCCGAAAGTGCGGTTGACGTTGCGCACAGGGGTTTCGATGGTGACGGGTTGGCGCTGTTCAAGCGCTGGCTTGGCCCGGGCGATCAGGGTATGGTCCAGCGCCTGTCCCAGGCCATGGTCCTGGCGTTCTTTCCAGGACCGGGCCACTTCGCTCGGCATGTCGGGGCTGTGGAAAATGCGGGAAAAATCCAGGCCGCGGGCTTTCCAGTGGGAAATGCCATGCCTCATGTCCAGCATGTCCACTCGTCCCACCATTTCATCGAAGGTCCGGAAGCCCATTTGCGCCATGTATTCGCGGACTTCCTCGGCGACGAAGAAGAAAAAGTTGATGACGTGTTCAGGCTGGCCGTTGAATTTCCGGGTCAGATCGGGATCCTGCGTGGCAATACCCACCGGACAGGTGTTGAGATGGCACTTGCGCATCATGATGCAGCCTTCCACCACCAGAGGGGCCGTCGCAAACCCGAATTCGTCGGCGCCCAGGAGGGCGGCCACGACCACGTCGCGGCCGGTTTTCATCTGGCCGTCGGCCTGCACGCAGATTCGACCGCGCAACCGGTTGAGCACCAGCGTCTGCTGGGTTTCGGCCAGGCCGAGTTCCCAGGGCGATCCGGCATACTTGATGGAGGAAAGCGGCGAAGCGCCGGTGCCACCGTCGTGGCCGGAAATCGTGACATGGTCCGCATGGGCTTTGGAAACCCCGGCGGCCACGGTGCCAACGCCCACTTCGGAAACCAGCTTCACGCTCACGCGCGCTTTCGGGTTCACGTTTTTGAGGTCGTGAATCAGCTGCGCGAGATCCTCGATGGAGTAGATGTCGTGGTGTGGCGGAGGTGAAATCAGGCCCACGCCAGGCACGGAATGGCGCAGCTTGCCGATGTACTTGCTCACCTTGTGGCCCGGCAACTGGCCGCCTTCGCCCGGCTTGGCGCCTTGGGCCATCTTGATCTGGATGTCGTCCGCGTTGACCAGGTACTCCGCGGTGACCCCAAAGCGGCCGGAAGCCACCTGCTTGATGGAAGAGCGCATGGAGTCGCCGTTGGGCAACGGTTTGAAGCGCTGCGGGTCTTCGCCCCCCTCACCGGTATTGGACTTGCCCCCGATGCGGTTCATGGCGATGGCGAGCGTGCTGTGCGCTTCGTGGGAAATGGACCCGAGCGACATGGCGCCCGTGGCAAAACGCTTCACGATCGACTGGGCGGGTTCGACCTCGGACAAGGGAATCGCATGTTCCGCCGACTTGATTTCGAACAGGCCGCGCAGGGTCATGAGGCGCTGGGACTGGTCGTTGATGGTCTTTGCGTATTCCCGGAAAGTGCTGTAGCTGCCGGTGCGCGTGGCGTGCTGCAGCTTGGAGATGCTTTCCGGCGTCCACATGTGGGCTTCGCCGCGGATGCGGTAGGCATATTCGCCGCCTGCATCCAGCTGTTCCCGGTAGAGGGGCGCATCGGAAAAGGCCAGCGTGTGCAGGCGCAAGGTTTCTTCGGCCACTTCTTCCAGGCCAATGCCTTCCACCGTGCTTGCGGTGCCTGTGAAGTAATGGGCAACGAACGCGCTGTTGAGGCCGACCGCTTCGAAAATCTGGGCTCCGCAATAGGACTGGTAGGTGGAAATGCCCATTTTGGACATGACCTTGAGCAGCCCTTTGGATACGGCCTTGATGTACCGCTTGCAGGCGTCCTTCGGATCCAGGTCGTGCGGCAGGTAATGCCCCATCTGGCCCAGCGTTTCGTAGGCGAGGTAAGGGTGGACCGCTTCGGCGCCGTAGCCTGCCAGCAGCGCGAAATGGTGCACTTCGCGCGCTGAACCGGTTTCCACCACCAGGCCGGTGCGGGTGCGCAGGCCGTTGCGCACCAGGTGATGGTGAACGGCAGCAGTGGCCAGCAGCGCCGGAATGGCGATCCGGGACGAACTCAAATCGCGATCGGACAGGATGAGGATGTTGCTGCCCTTTTGCACGGCGTCCAGGGCCGACTGGCACAAGGTTTGCAGGGCGGCGCCCATGCCGGCCGACCCCTGTGCGACGGGATAGCAGATGGACAGGGTGACAGAACGGAAACGGCCCTGGGTGGGGCCTTCGATGGAGCGGATTTTCTCCATGTCTTCCGTCGTGAGCACGGGCTGGCTGGCTTCCAGACGGGGTTGCGGTTGTTGCGCATCCACTCCCAGCAGGTTGGGGCGGGGTCCGATGAAGGACACCAGCGACATCACGAGCTCTTCGCGGATCGGGTCGATCGGCGGGTTGGTCACCTGGGCGAACAGTTGCTTGAAGTACTGGTACAGCGATTTCGGCCGGCTGGACAACACGGCCAGCGGGGCATCGTCTCCCATGGAGCCGACTGCTTCCTGGCCGGTGGAAGCCATGGGCGCCAGCAGGAACTTGAGTTCCTCTTCGGTCACGCCAAAGGCCTGCTGGCGGTCCAGCAGGGGGGCTGCCGGTTCGGCGGCCGTGGGCACCACATCCGGCAGGTCTTCGACCCGGGTCTGTGTGCTGGCCAGCCACTGGCGGTATGGCTGCTGCTTGGACAGCTGCTGCTTCAGCTCCAGGTCGCTCACGATCCGTCCTTCTTCCAGATCGATCAGCAACATCTTGCCGGGCTGAAGGCGCCATTTCTTGACGATTTTTTCCTGGGGAATGTCGAGAACCCCCATTTCCGACGCCATCAGCACCAGATCGTCGCTGGTCTGAAGATAACGGGCCGGACGCAGGCCGTTGCGGTCGAGGGTGGCGCCGATCTGGCGGCCGTCCGTGAAGGCCACGGCAGCAGGGCCATCCCAGGGTTCCATCAGGGCGGCATGGTATTCATAGTAGGCGCGCCGTTCTTCATCCATGAGCGGATTGCCGGCCCAAGCCTCGGGAATCAGCATCGTCATGGCCTGGACCAGGGGGTAACCGCCCGCCACCAGCAATTCCAGCGCATTGTCGAAACAGGCGGAATCCGACTGGCCTTCCACGATGAGGGGCCAGATCTTGTCCAGGTCGTCGCCCAGCAGGGTGGACGCCATGGTCCCACGCCGTGCTGCCATCCAGTTGACGTTGCCGCGCAGCGTGTTGATTTCGCCGTTGTGGGCGATCATGCGGAAAGGATGTGCCAGGTCCCAGGTCGGGAACGTGTTGGTGGAAAATCGCTGGTGAACCAGGGCGAGCGCAGAAACCAGCGCCGGATCCTGCAGGTCGAGATAGAAATGGCCCACCTGGTCCGCCAGCAGCATGCCCTTGTAAACCAGGGTGCGCGAGGACAGGGAAGGCAAATAAAACCATTTGCGATCAATGCCTTTTTGAGCCACTGCGTGTTCGGCGCGCTTGCGCAGCACGAACAGCTTGCGCTCGAAGGCATTGCGGTCGGGCGTTGCCTGGCCGCGAGCCAGGAAAATCTGCCGGATGACCGGTTCCACCAGCTTGACGCTTTCACCCAGGCCGCTGTTGTCCGTGGGGACATCGCGCCAGCCCAGGACGACCTGGCCTTCTTCGCGGGCGCATTGTTCGAGCAGGGATTCGCACAGGGTGCGGTCGCCCGCATCCCGCGGCAGGAAAACCATGCCTGTGGCGTACTCGCCCAGGGAGGGCAGTTCAAAACCCAGGGGGGCCACCGCCTTGCGCAGGAAGGCGTCCGGCATTTGAATCAGGATGCCGGCACCGTCACCGGCCAGCGGATCGGCACCGGTTGCGCCCCGGTGGGTCAGGTTTTCGAGAATCTGAAGGCCTTGCCGCACGATGTCATGGTTTTGGACCCCTTTGATGTGGGCCACAAAACCGACGCCGCAGGCGTCATGTTCGAGTGCAGGGTCATACAGGCCCTGGCGGGGCGGTGTAGGGTGATTCAATCGAGTAACCTCGCGTTTCAAGTGATCAAGTGCAAGGGAGCGCCGGAGTCAAACCACAGGCAAAGGCAGGGCTGTACGTGTACGCACCGGGCATAGGATGATACAGCCATCCCCCCGGCGGGGCAAGGTTTAGCGCGGCAATTCGTCCGGGCTGCCGATGAAGCGACCGCTGCCGCGGGAAAGCTCGGCAACCACCGCTTCGTGCGGGACATCCCGCGTCAGAACAGCTTCACCCAGACGCTTGAGGAGCACGAAACGCAATTTTCCGGCTTCCACTTTCTTGTCGGAAGCCATCAGCTCGAGGTACCGATCCGGGCCAAAGTCCGGCGCGCGCAGCGGCAGACCGGCGCGCGTCATCAGTCCTTCGACGCGGGCCAGCGCTGCCCCGTCGATCCATCCCAACCGGTTTGAAAGCGCTGCGGCCAGCAGGGTGCCGGCAGCCACGGCTTCGCCATGCAGCCAGGTTCCGTAACCGGCACCGGCCTCGATGGCGTGACCGAAGGTGTGGCCCAGGTTGAGCAGGGCACGCAGGCCCGTGGTTTCGAATTCGTCCTGGGCCACCACTTCGGCCTTGTTGCGGCAGGCATCGAAAATGGCCTGGGCCAGGGTTTCGGGATCGCGCGCCATGAGGGCTTCCAGGTGCCCATCCAGCCAGTCGAGGAAGGGAAGGTCGCGGATCAGGCCATATTTGATGATTTCCGCCACGCCGGCCCTGTACTCGCGGGGGGGCAACGTGTCGAGCGTGCGGGTGTCGGCCAGCACCAGGCGCGGCTGGTGGAACGAACCGATCAGGTTTTTGCCCACCGGGTGGTTGATGCCGGTTTTGCCCCCAACCGAAGAGTCCACCTGGGCCAGCAAGGTGGTCGGGATCTGGATCAGCGGGACGCCGCGCAGGAAGGTGGCGGCCGCAAAACCCGCCAGATCGCCGATGACGCCCCCGCCCAGCGCAATGACCGTGGTTTTCCGCTCGCAGTGGTGTGCCAGCAGGGCGTCATGGATCTGGTGGAGGGATTCGCGCGTTTTATAGGCTTCCCCGTCAGGGAGCGTGATGGGAAAGGAGCGGACGCCTGCTTGTGCCAGCGCCTGTTGAAGCGGTTCCAGGTACAGGGGGGCCACCGTGGTGTTGGTGACGATGGCGGTGTCCCGCTGTTCCAGGTGGGGCAGGATCAGATCCGCGCGGCTCAGCAGTCCCGCCCCGATGTGGATGGGGTAGGGGGCGCCTGCCAGGTCAACGTTCAGTGTTTTCATTCGTGCTTTGCCGTTCGATTTCCGCTTCCAGTTGGGTCACGAGCTTTTGGACGCTCTGGTGCGCCGTGTCGAGAACGATGTGAGCCACCTCCCGGTACAGGGGGTCGCGCTCTTCGTAGAGCTGCCGCAGGCGAGCCTTGGGGTCTTCGGTTTGCAGCAGCGGTCGATTGCGGTCGTGGCGGGTGCGCTGCCACAGATCCTCGGTGCAGGCGCGCAAATAAATCACGGTGCCTTGCTGCCGCAACCGCTGGCGGGTTTTGGCGCTCAGCACGGCTCCGCCGCCTGTCGCCAGAACGATGCCCCTGCGGGTGACGAGCTGGGCGATCACGTCTTCCTCACGGACACGAAAACCCGCTTCGCCTTCCAGCTCAAAAATGGTGGCTATGCGCACACCGGTCCGGGCTTCGATTTCATGGTCCGAATCCACGAACGTGAGATTCATTCGGCGGGCCAGGGCACGTCCTACCGTGGTTTTGCCTGCGCCCATCAATCCCACCAGGAAAAAGTTCCGCTCCGCATTCATCCCCCCATTGTAGCCGACTGACCCCTTATAATGCGGGTCAACCCCTATTTCCGGCCTTTTCCCTACATTCATGCGAAGCCTTCTGTATCCGCTGGCTGTTCTTGCCACACTGGCCCTGGTGGGACTGGGTGTTCTCGTGCTGGCGCTTGCGCTCATCTACCCCAACCTGCCCAGCCTGGAGTCCATGACGGATTACCGTCCCAAGGTGCCGTTGCGGATTTTTACCGCCGATGACCAGCTGATTGGCGAATTTGGAGAAGAGCGGCGGGCCGTCCTGAAGCTGCAGGCGGTTCCGCTGCGCATGAGGCAGGCCATCCTGGCTGCCGAAGACGACCGTTTTTACCAGCACGGGGCGGTGGATTACCAGGGCGTAGCCCGCGCTTTCCTGGCCAACCTTTTTTCTGCCCGTGCAAAGGAAGGGGCAAGCACCATCACCATGCAGGTGGCCCGCAACTTTTTTCTGAGCAATGAAAAAACCTTTTCGCGAAAGCTGTCGGAAGTCCTGCTGGCCTTCAAGATCGAAAGCAACCTGAGCAAGGACCAGATTCTTGAGCTCTACATCAACCAGATCTATCTGGGGCAGCGCGCTTATGGTTTTGGCGCGGCCGCGTACGTTTACTACGGCCGGCCGCTGGACCAGCTGAGCGTAGCGGAGATGGCCATGCTGGCCGGGCTGCCCAAGGCTCCTTCGCGCTACAACCCCATTATCAACCCGAAACGGGCGGCCCAGCGCCAGCAATATGTCCTGCGGCGCATGCACGAACTCAAGTTCATCAGCGATGGCGAATACGAACAGGCCCTGCGCAATCCGGGCCGGGTGGAACCGTTCCACGCCGGGTTTCCCCTGAAAGCGGACTACGTGGCGGAAATGGCGCGCCAGTACATGGTGCAGGCCTATGGCGAAGAGGTTTACAACAAAGGCTACAAGGTGGTCACCACCCTCCTCAAGTCCGATCAGGAGGCCGCCTACCAGGCGGTGCGCCAGGGCGTGCTCGATTACGATCATCGCCATGGCTACCGTGGCCCGGAAGACTTTTCGGAATTGCCCGCGCCGGAGGCAACCGAGGCAGACTTTGAAGACGCCTTGTCCGATGCGGAAATCAGCGACGACCTTTACCCCGGGGTGGTGGTGCATGCCACCGACAAGGAAGTGAAGGCCTACGTCAAGTCAGTGGGCCTGGTTGACATCAAGGGGGAAGGACTCGCTTTTGCCAAGGCAGGCCTTGTTCCCAACGCATCCGCCAACAAAAAGATCCAGCGGGGCTCGATCATCCGCGTGAGCCGCATGGCCAGCGGGGGATGGGAAATCACCCAGTATCCTGACGTGGAGGCGGCACTGGTGTCCATCGACAGCCACGACGGCGCGATCCGGGCCCTGGTCGGCGGATTCGATTTCAACCAGAGCAAGTTCAATCACGTGACCCAGGCATTCCGACAGCCGGGGTCCAGCTTCAAGCCGTTCATTTATTCTGCCGCCCTGGAAAAGGGCTTCACTCCGGCCTCCCTGGTCAACGATACGCCCATCAGCATCGTGGATCCCACCCAGAACAACGGGCAGCCCTGGGAGCCCCACAACTACGAAAACGAATATCTGGGGCCCATCCGGTTGCGCGTGGCGCTGGCCAAGTCCAAGAACATGGTGGCCATTCGGTTGCTGCAGGCCATCGGTCCGGACTATGCGCATGACTATGCCATGCGCTTTGGCTTCGACCCTGAAAAGCACCCGCCCTATCTCAGCATGGCCCTGGGTTCGGGTCTGGCCAGTCCGCTGCAGATGGCCACGGCCTATGCGGTATTTGCCAACGGAGGCTACCGGGTCAAGCCGTATTACATCGACCGCGTTCTGGACGGCAAAGGCAGCGTCATCAGCAAAGCCCATCCGGCCATTGCGGGAGAGGGAGCGGAATCCGTGATCGATCCGCGCAATGCTTTCATCATGACCAGCATGATGCGCGATGTCATCCGGATGGGCACCGCGACGCGGGCACAGAGCCTGGGGCGCAGCGATCTGGCAGGAAAGACGGGAACGACGAACGACCATGTGGATGCCTGGTTCACCGGGTTTCAGCCCAGCCTGGTGGCCGTGGCCTGGGTTGGCTTCGACAAGCCGGCCTCGCTCGGGGCCAATGAAACCGGAGCCCAGGCGGCACTGCCGATCTGGATTTCGTACATGGGCCGGGCCTTGAAAGCCATACCCGAAAGCCCGCTCGTGCTGCCGCCGGGCGTGAACGTGGTCGGCATCGATCCGTCCACGGGCAAACCCGACAACGGGCCCGGTCATCTCGACGAGTATTTTTACTCCCAGCCCGCGCCGGTCAACTGAGACGCCAGGAGGAGCCCATGGCTTCCGGAAAGCGCAATCACCACCGCGAACATCTGGCCTATCTGGCTGCGCGCATCCTGGCCGAAGACGGCACCCAGGACTATGCGTCAGCCAAGCGGAAAGCCGCGCGACAGGCCGGCGCTCCCAGCACGCAGCAACTGCCCGACAATCGCGAAATCGAAGCGGCATTGCGCAGCTGGCAGGCCCTTTACCAGCGGGAAAGCCATGCCTCGCGTCTGCAGGCCTTGCGGGAGGCCGCGGTCACTGCCATGAAATGGCTGGCCCCTTTCAATCCGTGGCTGACCGGTTCCGTATGGTCCGGAACGGCGGGACCGCATTCCGACATCAACCTGCAGCTCTTCACGGATGACGGCAAGGCACTGGAGCTGTTCTTTCTGAACGGCGAGCAGGAATATCACATGGGGCAACGCAAAGTGCGCATGGGTGACCGCACGCTGGATGCGGCCGTCGTCAGTTTCTCGGTCCAGGGCTTTCCGGTGAATGCCACCCTGCTGCCGCTGGATCTGCAGCGCATCGTGCAGAAAACCAGCGATGGCCGTGTGGTGGAACGGGCGCGGCTGGCCCAGGTGGAAGCGCTGCTTGCTGCTTCCCCGCTTACAGTGACCTGATCAGTTCAGCGGCCCGCACGGCAAAGTAGGTGAGCACGCCGTCTGCCCCGGCACGCTTGAAGGACAGCAGGCTTTCGAGGATGCAGCGTTCGTCCAGCCAGCCGGCGTCGATGGCGCCTTTCAGCATGGCGTATTCGCCGCTGACCTGGTAGGCAAAGGTGGGTGCCTTGAATTCGTCTTTCACGCGCCGGATGATGTCCAGGTAGGGAAGGCCGGGCTTGACCATCACCATGTCAGCGCCTTCAGCCAGGTCGAGCCCCACTTCCCACAGCGCTTCGTCGCTGTTGGCCGGATCCATCTGGTACGTCTCCTTGCTGCCTTTGCCCAGATTTTTTGCGGATCCCACCGCATCCCGGAAAGGACCGTAGAACGCCGAAGCGTACTTGGCGGAATAAGCCAGGATGCGCGTGTGGATGTGTTGCTCGGCATCCAGGGCCTGCCGGATGCGGGCGATGCGACCGTCCATCATGTCGGAAGGGGCCACGATGTCGGCACCGGCGTCCGCTTCCGCAAGGGACTGGCGCACCAAGGCATCGATGGTGACGTCGTTGATGACGTAGCCGTTCTCGTCGACGATGCCGTCCTGACCATGGCTGGTGTAAGGATCGAGCGCCACATCCGTGATGAGTCCCAGTTCGGGAAATTGCTGCTTGAGTGTGCGTACGGCACGGGGCAGCAACCCGTTGGGATTCCAGGCTTCCTTGGCATCCAGGGACTTGAGGGCCGGATCGATGACCGGAAACAGGGCCAGCGCCGGAATGCCAAGCTCAAGGCAGCGTTCCGCAGTGACCGCCAGACGGTCCACTGTCTGGCGCGCGATACCGGGCATGGAAGCCACCGGCTCCTCCCGGTTTTTGCCATCGATGACAAAAACGGGGTAAATCAGGTCGTCCGTGCTCAAACGGTGTTCCTGAACCAGGCGACGGGAAAATGCGTCACGACGGTTGCGGCGCATTCTGCGTTCCGGAAAACGGCCTAAAGTTTCCATGCTGAGAAATTTCCAAAAAAGGGACACAAAGTGAATTCTAGGGAACTTAACCGACCAAGGGCACTCTGATCAACTGGTTGGTGCAAGTCCAACGCCTGCCTTCCTCCCTAGGGCAGGCTGATGCCAGTACGCATGGCACTTGTTCCCGTGCCGCTTAAAACAGCAGGCACGGGTTTTTTTTGGTCAGGCTTGCGCAGGCTCGTACAGGCGGGCAATGGCCGCCTCCGCCGTCTCCAACCCTTCCCGTGTCACGCTTGAGAACGCAATGATTTCAATGGGTTGAGTGAAATCAGAAAGCGCATTCCGAACTTCGCGCAGGGCCTGGAGCCTGGCCCCGCGCCCCAGCTTGTCGCATTTGGTCAGCAGGATGACCGCCGGTTTTCCGCTGGGCAGATACCATTCCAGCAACTGGCGATCCAGTTCGGTCAAGGGATGCCGGATGTCCATCAGCACCACGAGCCCCCGCAAAGACTGGCGATGTGTCAGGTAGTCGGAAAGCAGCTGCTGCCAGTGCCGTTTGACGGCCAGCGGCACCTCTGCATAGCCATAGCCGGGCAAATCCACCAGGTAGCGCTGGTCTCCCAGGCTGAAATAATTGATGTGCTGGGTTCGGCCCGGGGTCTTGCTGGTGAACGCCAGCCGGGAACGATTGGCCAGTGTATTGATCGCGCTGGATTTTCCCGCATTGGATCGGCCTGCGAAGGCCACTTCCACGACATCGTCGGGCGGCAGCCCGGCCCAGTCGTTGACCGTGGTGAAAAAGCTGGCTTGCTGAAAGAAATTCATCTCGGTTCAGTCGAGTTTACGGAAAACCGATTCGGCTGCTTCCAGCGTCTGCTCCAGTTCCCGCGTGCCGTGCACGGAAGAAACGAAACCAGCCTCAAAAGCCGAAGGCGCCAGGTAGATGCCCGCATCCAGCATGCCATGGAAAAAACGCTTGAAACGCTCCTTGTCCGATGTCATGACTTCGGACAGGTTGGCCGGCAACGCTTCGCGGAAGTAAATGCCGAACATGCCGCCCAGCGAACAGGCGGTGACCGGGAAGCCGTGGTGCCTTCCGATTTCGGCGATGCCTTCGGTCACCGCATGCGTCATTTCCCCCAGGCGCTCGTACAGTCCGCTTGCCATGGCCAGTCGCAGCGTTTCAAGCCCGGCCGTTACAGCCACCGGGTTTCCGGACAGTGTGCCGGCCTGGTAAACGGGCCCCAGGGGAGCCAGTTGCTGCATCAGGTCCCGACGTCCGCCAAAGGCGGCCAGGGGCATGCCGCCGCCGATGACTTTGCCCAGCGTGGTGAGATCGGGGGTGATGCCGTAAATGGCCTGCGCCCCGCCGAGTGCGACGCGGAACCCCGACATGACTTCGTCGAAAATCAGCAGGCTGCCATGGGTTTTGGTGAGCGCTCGCAGGCGTGCCAGGAATTCAGGACGCGGCAGGACCATGTTCATGTTTCCGGCCACCGGTTCCACGATGACGGCTGCGATGCTCTCGCCCCGTTCGGCAAAAAGGGCTTCCAGTTGCGCCACGTTGTTGTATTCCAGGACCAGGGTCTGGGCTGCCAGCTCAGGGGGCACACCGCCGGAGTCGGGTTGCCCGAAGGTCAGGGCACCGGATCCTGCCTTGACCAGCAGCGCATCGCCATGGCCGTGATAGCAGCCGTCGAATTTCACGATCGTTTTCCGACCCGTGGCGCCCCGTGCCAGGCGAATGGCGCTCATGGTGGCTTCGGTTCCCGAACTTGTCAGTCGCACCTGGTCCATGGAAGGCACCAGCCGGCAAATCAGTTCGGCCAGCTCGATTTCCAGTTCGGTGGGGGCTCCGAAGCTCAGGCCTTTCTCGACGGCCTTTTTGACCGCTTCGACTACGGCCGGGTGGGCATGCCCGTGCAGCAGCGGACCCCAGGAGCAGACGTAATCCACGTATTCCCGCCCATCGGCATCCCAGACGCGTGGCCCCACCCCGCGCGTAAAGAAGCGCGGGCTGCCGCCGACAGCGCGGAAAGCCCGCACAGGAGAATTGACGCCTCCGGGAATGCGGATCTGGGCGCGTTCAAACAACTGGTCGTTGCGGCTGGTCATGGTGTTTCCTCAAAATAGGCATTGAATTGTTGCGCGGCTTTTTTGATGTCCGGAGCGTCGAACAAGGCGGTGATGACGGCCACGGCATCCACTCCGGCATTCCTGAGCTGATCCATGCGGGATAGCGTGATGCCGCCGATGGCCACCACCGGAACGTGCAACCGGCGCTTGGCTTCGCCCAGCAGGGACAAGGGTGGCCGTACGGCATCGGGCTTGGTGCTGGAAGGAAACATGCTGCCGAAAGCCACGTAATCCGCACCTGAGGCTTCGGCCTGCTCGGCACGGGGGAGCGAATCGTAGCAGGAAACCCCCACCAAAAGTGAGCGCTTGCCGCCGTTGTGTTCCAGATATGCCATGTGATCATCGTCGCGGCCCAGATGGACGCCTGCCGCACCGCAAGCCTGGGCCAGGGCGGCATCGTCATTCACGATGAAGGTCACGCTCTGGAAGGCACACTGTGCGGCAAGTGCCTGGGCTTGCGCTTGCCGCAACGGCAGGGGGAGGGTCTTGGCCCGATACTGCAGCAGGGTCAGGCCGCCATCAATGGCGTGCTGCACCAGCGACTGCAGGCGATGGGTGTCGGCGATGTCCGGGGTGATCGCATACAGGCCCCGGATCGCGCAGCGCTCAGTGGACATCCCCGGCTGGCGGCTCTTCCCGGGCCCAGAACAGGCGGTCGGGGATGGGCTGGCCCATGCCCAGGCGGAATCCGTCCTTGAGCGTCTGCCAGGTATACTCCTGGGCTTCGGCCACGGCTTCCGCCATGTCGAGGCCCTGCGCGAGGCCGGCGGCAATGGCTGAACTGAGCGTGCACCCCGAACCATGGTAGCTGCCCATCAGGCGCTCCCATCCATCGGAGCGGATCACGCCTTCGCGTCCGTACAGCGTATTGATGACCTGCGCCGAATTGCTGTGCGTCCCGGTAATGAGCACGTATTCGCAACCGGTTTCCAGAGATCGG
>JAJZPY010000057.1 GCA_021811005.1 Pseudomonadota bacterium | reverse complement strand
CGACTATGATCCGGCGCTCGACAGCAAGATTGCGGACGTCAAGCAATGCACCCCGGACGGCACGGCCGACCATATTCTGGCCGCGCGTTTTCTGTCCCGTTTCCGGGACGATCGTCCCTGGTTGCACATGGACCTGTCTGCTTCCAGCAACGAAGGCGGGTTGGGGGCGCTGGGTACGGATGTGACGGGCTTCGGGGTAAGCTGGGGCGTGCAGTTTCTGGACAGCTGGTCCAAAAATCCCTTATAATAATAAGCTCGATAGAGAAAGACGTAAAAAAGTGGGCCTTCGAGCCCATTTTTTATTTGTTCAGGGCGCTGGAGAGGCTGGTCAGGATGGATGTTGCTGGGTCGATCGAAAAAACCGTGACCGGTCTGGGCTACGAATTCGTTGATTTCGAGCGTGCCGGGCGCGGTTTGCTGCGGGTTTTCATCGACAAGGCCGGCGGCATTGGCGTCGAGGACTGTGTGGCGGTCAGCAACCAGCTGACGCGTCTGTTTGCCGTGGAAGGCATCGATTACGACCGGCTGGAAGTTTCGTCTCCCGGGCTGGATCGGCCACTCAAGCGGGAAGCCGATTTCGAGCGCTTTGCGGGTCGCGAGGTCAAGTTGCGCCTGCGCGTGCCGCGGGCAGGGCAGCGGAATTTTGTCGGCCGCATCGTGTCCATTGCGGGCGGCAAGCTGGTATTGGATGTGGATGGCACGGCCATTGAAGTGGAGGTTGCGGGTATTGACCGCGCCAACCTCGTTCCGGAGATTTGATTGGAGGCGTTATGAGTAAGGAAGTGCTCATGCTGGTGGATGCGCTGGCCCGCGAGAAAAATGTCGATCCCGACATCGTTTTCGTCGCGCTGGAACTGGCATTGGCATCGGCAACCCGTAAAAAACACGGCGAAGACGACATCGACGTGCGGGTCCAGATCGACCGTGAATCCGGCGACTTCACCTCCTTCCAGGTCTGGCGGGTGGTCAACGACGCCGATTGGCTGTTGGAATTCCAGGAAATGCCGATGTCCCAGGCGGTGCTGCGCAAACCCGATGTCCAGCCCGGCGACGTCATCGAAGAACCGCTCGAGCCGGTGGATTTCGGCCGCATTGGCGCCCAGGCGGCCAAGCAGGTGATTTTCCAGAAAATCCGCGATGCCGAACGCGAGCAGATTCTCAATGATTTTCTCGAGCGCAAGGAAAGCCTGGTGACCGGGACGGTCAAGCGTGTTGACCGCGGCAACGCCATCATCGAATCCGGCCGCATTGAAGCGCTGCTGCCGCGCGACCAGATGATCCAGCGCGAAAACCTGCGCGTGGGCGATCGTGTGCGCGGTTACCTGTCGCGCGTGGAACGCGGTGGACGCGGCCCGCAGCTCATCCTGTCGCGCGTGGCCCCGGAGTTCATCATCAAGCTGTTCGAGCTCGAGGTTCCTGAAATCGAGGAAGGATTGCTTGAAATCAAATCCGCCGCGCGCGATCCCGGCATCCGCGCCAAAATCGCCGTCAAGTCCAACGACCGGCGTCTCGATCCCATCGGCACCTGCGTCGGCATGCGCGGTTCGCGCGTGCAGGCCGTGACGGCCGAATTGGGGGGCGAACGGGTGGACATCATCCTGTGGTCCGAAGACCCGGCCCAGTTCGTCATCAATGCCCTGGCTCCGGCTGAAGTCAATTCCATCCGAGTGGACGAGGACGCGCACAGCATGGACGTGGTGGTGGATGAAGAGCAGCTCGCCCAGGCCATCGGCCGCAGCGGACAGAACGTGCGGCTGGCCTCCGAACTGACCGGCTGGACGCTCAACATCATGACCCAGGACCAGGCCCAGGAAAAGGATGAGGTGGAATCTTCGAAAATCCGCAACCTGTTCGTGGAACGGCTGGACGTGGATGAAGAAGTGGCCAATATCCTCATCCAGGAAGGTTTCAGCTCCCTGGAAGAAGTGGCTTACGTTCCCAAGAATGAAATGCTCGAAATCGAAGCGTTTGACGAAGACACCGTCAACGAACTGCGCAGTCGGGCACGCAATGCCCTGCTGACGGAAGCCATCGCATCCGAAGAGCAGGTGGAACACGCAGCCGAAGATTTGCAAAGCATGGCCGGCATGGATTCTGAAACAGCCCTGCTGCTGGCTTCCAAGGGCATCAAAACGGTGCAGGACCTGGCTGATCTCTCCGTGGACGAACTGTCCGAACTGACGGAGATCGATGAGGAACGGGCCAAGGAGCTCATCATGGCGGCACGTGCCCCGATGTTTGAGTGAGAGGGATTCGGAGAAAATTTGAATGGCAAAAGCAACGGTTGCTGATCTTGCAGCTGAGTTGAAAGTGACCCCGGATACGCTGCTGGTGCAGTTGCGTGCCGCGGGAGTCAGTAAGTCGGCGGCCGAAGATGCCGTCAGCGAAAAGGACAAGGCACAACTGCTCGACCATTTGCGTGAGCAGCATGGCCGGTCCGAGCCCAAGACGCGCATCACGCTGACACGCAAGCAGACCAGCGAAATCAAGAAAGCGGACAGCGCCACCGGCAAGGCGCGCACCATCCAGGTGGAAGTGCGCAAGAAACGGGTTCTGGTGAAGCGCGACGTCTCCGAATCCGGAGCGGTGGCCGAACCCGAAGTGGTCGCGGAAGCGGCGCCGCCGATGCCGGAGCCGGAAGTTCCGGTGATTCCCCCGGTCCCGGAAGTGGAAGCCGTGGAGCCTGAAGTCATCGCTCCCGTGCAAGAGGAACCGGAAGTGGTGGAGATGGCCGCGGAAAGTTCGCCCGCAGCAGCGCCGCTCAGCCCGATCGATGAAGCCCAGCGTACTTTGCGCGAGCAGGAAGCCCGGCGCCAGGCCGAGCTGAGAGCCCGGCAGACGGCTGATGCACAGGACAAGCAGGCGCGTTTGCGCGCCAAGAAGGAAGCGGAAGAAAAGGCCCAGGCGGAAGCCCGGGTGGCAGCGGAACGAGCCCAGGCCGAAAAGGCCAGCGCCAAAGCCGCTGCGGAAAAAACCGGGACCCTGCATCGTCCGGCCGCCAAGCCCGAAGAGAAGGGTGCGGTCAAGAAAGCCGGTAAAAAAGTCGAGAAACCATCCACCTGGATGGATGACGGCAACAAGCGCCGCGGCCTGAAAACCCGGGGCGATGCCGCGCCGACCGCCGGGTGGCGCGATCCCAAGGCTCGCCATGCCAAGCATCACAAAGGCGAGCAGGGCGCGCACGCATTCTCCGTGCCTACCGAGCCGATCGTGCACGAAGTGCTGGTCCCTGAAACCATCACCGTGGCGGTGCTCGCCCAGAAAATGGCCGTCAAGGCGGCTGAAGTCATCAAGACACTCATGAAAATGGGCATGATGGTGACCATCAACCAGGTGCTGGACCAGGAAACCGCCATGATCGTGGTGGAGGAACTGGGCCACGTGGCCAAACCGGCCAAGCTGGATGATCCCGAAGCGCTGCTGGCGGAATCCGGCCAGGATCACGAAGATGCCGTGCCCGAACCGCGTGCCCCGGTGGTGACCGTGATGGGTCACGTGGACCACGGGAAAACCTCGCTGCTCGACTACATCCGTCGCACGCGGGTGGCCAGCGGCGAAGCCGGCGGGATTACGCAGCACATCGGCGCGTATCACGTGGAAACAGCGCGCGGCATGGTGACATTCCTCGACACCCCTGGCCATGAGGCGTTTACCGCCATGCGGGCGCGCGGAGCCAAGGTGACCGACATCGTGATTCTGGTGGTGGCCGCCGATGACGGCGTGATGCCCCAAACCATCGAAGCCATCCACCACACCAAGGCGGCCCAGGTGCCGGTGGTGGTGGCTGTCAACAAGATCGACAAGCCGGAAGCCAATTTCGAGCGCATCAAGAGCGAGCTGGTGGCCCATGGCGTTCTGCCCGAAGAATACGGCGGTGACGCCCAGTTCGTTCAGGTGTCCGCCAAGACCGGGCAGGGCATCGACGATCTGCTCGAGTCCGTGCTGTTGCAGGCCGAAGTGCTGGAACTCAAGGCGCCGCGCAACACGCCGGCCAAGGGCATCGTGATCGAAGCGCGTCTCGACAAGGGGCGCGGTCCGGTGGCGACCGTGCTGGTTCAGTCCGGCACCTTGCATCGTGGCGACATGGTGCTTGCCGGGGCCTCCTTTGGCCGCGTGCGTGCCATGGTGGACGAGGCCGGTCATCCGGTGGAAGAGGCCGGCCCCTCGATTCCGGTGGAAATCCAGGGCCTGACCGAAGTACCCGTGGCGGGCGAAGACGTCATGGTGCTCAACGACGAACGCAAGGCGCGTGAAATCGCCCTGTTCCGCCAAGGCAAGTTCCGCGACGTGAAGCTTGCCAAGCAGCAGGCAGCCAAGCTTGAAAACATGTTCGAGCAGATGGGGGAAGGGGAAGTGAAAACCCTTTCGCTCATCATCAAGGCCGACGTGCAGGGTTCTTACGAGGCGCTCATCCAGTCACTGCTGAAACTGTCCACGGACGAGGTCCGGGTCAACATCGTGCATGCGGCCGTGGGTGGCATCACCGAATCCGACGTCAACCTGGCACTTGCTTCCAAGGCGGTCATTGTCGGTTTCAATACCCGCGCCGATGCCACTGCCCGCAAGCTGATTGCGTCAAGCGGCGTGGACGTGCGCTATTACGACATCATCTACAACGTGGTGGACGACGTGAAGGCGGCCCTGTCGGGCATGCTGACACCCGATCGCAAGGAAAACGTCACCGGCCTCGTGGAAATCCGGGAAGTGTTCCGCATCTCCCGGGTGGGGACCGTGGCGGGCTGCTACGTGCTCGAAGGCCTCGTCAAACGGGGCTCCGGTGTGCGCCTGCTGCGCGACGACGTGGTGATCTACAGCGGCGAACTGGACTCGCTCAAGCGTTTCAAGGACGACGTGCGCGAAGTGAAAGCCGGATTCGAATGCGGTCTCTCGCTCAAGAACTACAACGATATCCAGGTGGGCGACAAGCTGGAAGTATTCGAAGTGGTGGAAGTGGTCAGAACGCTGTAAGCGGAGGTACCCAGTGGCAGCTTTCCCGCGCAGTCGACGTATCGGTGACCAGATCCAGAAGGACCTGTCGGATCTGATCCGGCGCGAACTCAAGGATCCGCGTGTGGGCATGGTGACCATCACCGCCGTGGAGGTTTCGGCTGACTACAGTCATGCCAAGGTGTACGTTGCGTCACTGCAAGGCCCAGAATCCCTGCAGCGTTCCCTCGAAGCCTTGCGCGAAAGCGCCGGCTTCCTGCGTCGCCAGCTTGGGAAGCGCCTGACCACACGCACCCAGCCGCAGCTGCATTTTCTTGAAGACCAGACGCTCGACCGCGCCATGGCCATCACCAGCCTGATCGACGAGGCGGTCGCATCGGATGCCAAACACCCCAAGTCGTGAGCCGCGCCGCGCCATAACGGGCGTTTTCCTGCTCGACAAGCCTTTCGGTCTTTCCTCGAACGCCGCGTTGCAGCGGGTGCGTCGCCTTTTCTGCGCCCAGAAGGCGGGTCACACGGGCACCCTCGATCCGCATGCCACCGGACTGCTTGCCATCTGCCTGGGAGAAGCCACCAAATTTTCCGGCTGGCTGCTCGATGCGCCCAAAACCTACCTTGCACAGATTCGCCTGGGCTACACCAGCAGCACTGGAGACGGCGAAGGCGAGATCGCGCGCAAACAGCCTTTTCCGGGGAGCGCATCGGATCTGCAGGCAGCCCTGAAACAGTTCGAAGGAATCCAGGTCCAGCGCCCGCCCATGCATTCGGCCCTCAAGGTGGAAGGGCGCCCGCTCTACAGTTACGCACGTGCCGGACTCGAAGTGCCGCGGGCCGAACGCCGTATCGAAGTGCTGGCCCAACGAATGGAAGGCTGGGATGGTGAAACCCTGTCCCTCTCGGTCACGGTCAGCAAAGGCACCTATATTCGCGTGCTGGCCCAGGATATCGGCGAAGCGCTGGGGTGCGGCGGATATTTGACCGGGCTGCGCAGAACGGGAGCCGGGCCGTTTACCCTGGACGCGGCAACCACGATGGAAACCCTCGAATCCCTCGATTCCCCGGGGCGCGATGCCCTGCTGCTTCCGGCCGATGCCCTGTTGCAGGGCATGCCGCGCCTGGAGCTGGACGATGCCCAAAGCCTGGCCGTGCAGCGCGGACAAAGGCCGGCCTGCAGCATACCGGACCCGCCGGGACAGCGTTTCCGGGTTTACAACCCGGGCAACCGCTTTCTTGGCATTTGTGAACTCACCTCGGAACGGCGCCTGCATCCGGCGCGCATGATGGCGGGAGACTAGACGATGCGCCACCACGCCCCCACCCACCGTTCGGACGGACTGTCGCCCAACCGCTTCACTGCCGGGGACTGGGGGGCCATCCGCAGCCTGTTGCCTTACCTGCTGGAATTCAAGGGGCGCGTGGCGCTCGCCTTCTTTTGCCTGATTGTGGCCAAGCTCGCCAACGTGGGCGTGCCGCTCGCGCTCAAGGAGATCATCGACCGGCTTGATGTCCGCCAGGCCATGCTTGCAGTGCCCACGCTGCTGATCGTGGGCTACGGCCTGCTGCGTTTTTCCACCACGCTCTTCAACGAACTGCGTGATGGTGTATTCGCCAAGGTCACGCAACGTTCCATACGACGCGTTGCCCTCAGCGTGTTTCGTCACCTCCATGCCCTCAACCTGCGCTTCCACCTGGAACGCCAGACGGGCGGCATGTCGCGCGACATCGAGCGGGGGACGCGCGGCATCGAAAGCCTGATGCGCTTCACGCTCTTCAGCATCGCGCCGACGCTGGTGGAAATGCTGATGGTGGCGGGTATCCTGGGGTGGAAATACGACCTGTGGTTTGCGCTCATCACCCTGGTCACCCTGATCATCTATATCGCGCTCACGGTCGTCATCACGGAGTGGCGGACCAACTTCCGCCGCCGCATGAACGAGCTGGACTCAAAAGCCAATACCCGGGCCATCGACAGCCTGCTCAACTACGAAACCGTGAAATACTTCGGCAACGAAGAATGGGAGGCTCGCCGTTACGACGACAATCTCCAGAAGTGGGAAGGCGCCGCCGTCAAAAGCCAGACTTCGCTTGCCGCGCTCAACGCGGCGCAAAGCCTGATCATCGGGATCGGTTCGGTGGCGCTCATGATGCGCGCCGCGCAGGGCGTTGCCGATGGGCGGCTGACGGTGGGCGACCTGGTGTTGATCAATGCGCTGCTGCTGCAGCTCTACATTCCGCTCAACTTCCTGGGCGTGATCTACCGTGAAATCAAGCAGGCCATGGCTGACATGGACCGCATGTTCCGGCTGCTGTCGGTGCATACGGAAGTGAGCGATGCGCCCGGTGCTCCCGATCTCGACGTGGGGCAGGGCGGCGTGCGCTTCGAGGCCGTGGATTTCTCCTACGATCCGCGCCGGCCGATTCTCAAGCAGGTGGATTTTGAAATTCCGCCTGGCCACAAGGTGGCCGTGGTGGGGCCGAGCGGTGCCGGCAAGTCCACCCTTTCGCGCCTCCTGTTCCGCTTCTACGACGTCAATGGCGGGCGCATCCTGATCAACGGCCAGGACATTCGCACGGTGCGCCAGCGTTCCGTGCGTGCCGCCATCGGCATCGTGCCGCAGGACACGGTGCTGTTCAATGACACGGTGTACTACAACATCGCTTACGGGCGCCCGGGGGCCTCGCAGGAGGAAGTGATCCGGGCTGCGCAGGCCGCCCACATCCACGATTTCATCCGCAGCCTTCCTGACGGCTATGACACGATCGTGGGCGAGCGCGGCCTCAAGCTGTCCGGCGGCGAAAAGCAACGCGTGGCCATTGCGCGCACGCTGCTCAAGCGGCCCCAGATCCTGGTGTTCGACGAAGCGACTTCGGCACTCGATTCGCGTTCGGAAAAGGACATCCAGTCGGAGCTTGCGAGCATTGCCCGCCACCACACCACGCTCGTCATTGCACACCGCCTGTCCACCATTGTGGATGCGGACCTGATCCTGGTGATGGAAGACGGCCGGATCGTGGAACGGGGCCGTCACCAGGAACTGCTGGAAGCGGGTGGCGCGTACGCGCGCATGTGGATCTTGCAGCAAAAGCAGAATAATGTTGCGTAACCGGCTGATTTTAAGTATTGTTGTGGCTAAACAGCCGTGAGGGGTAGATGAATCACATAACAAGCAGAGCATTCCGGCTCGGTACGGTCTTCACCCTGTTATGCTTCATGGGTTTGCCTACGGCCCAAGCCGCCCATCACCATCGGCACCACAGCGCGTCCGCCGTCAGCGACCCGACCCGGATGGCGTTGACCGCCTCCACGGCGCTGGTCATCGACCAGACCACCCAGCAGGTGGTTTATTCAAAAAACCCCGATCCCGTCCATCCCATTGCCTCCATCACCAAACTGATGACGGCAGTGGTGGTGCTTGAATCCGGTCAGGACCTGCAGGAGCAGCTCACCGTAACACAAGAGGATGTGGACACCCTGCGCTTCAGCCATTCACACCTGCGTGTGGGGGCCAAAGCAAGCCGCCTTGATTTCCTGCGCATGGCGCTGATCGCCTCTGAAAACCGCGCGGCCTCGGCCCTGGGGCGTTCCTATCCCGGCGGGATCCAGGCTTTTGTGGCGCGCATGAATGAAGAAGCGGCCAAGCTGGGCATGAAAAACACCCATTTCGAGGATTCGAGCGGACTCAACAGCGACAACGTGTCCACCGCACACGACCTCGCCATCCTGGTGTCCGCGGCCGGCACGTATCCCCTCATCAGCGAAATCACCACCACGGCCTCGGTGGAAGTGCCGGTGGGTTTCCGCGGACGTCGCATCACGTTCCGCAACACCAATCCCCTGGTGGCCAAAGCCGGCTGGGAAATCGGATTGTCGAAGACGGGCTTCATCAACGAATCCGGCCAATGCCTTGTGATGCAGGCCACCATCAACAACCATCCGATGGTGATCGTGCTGCTGGATGCGCATGGACACCATGCGCGCTTCATCGACGCGACCCGCGTGCGCAAATGGCTTGAAGCCCATAACCATCAGGTGACGGTCGGACAGCTTTGATCTGACGGCGGTCGCCGGGAAGCAAACATGCAAGTTGGTCTTTTTGTCACCTGCCTGGTGGACCTGATGCGTCCCCGCATCGGCTTTGCCACCCTCAAGCTGCTGGAACGGGCCGGCTGCACCGTCGTGGTGCCGCCGCAGCAAACCTGCTGCGGGCAGCCGGGTTTCAATTCCGGCGACCGCGAATCGGGGCGGGCCATGGCGTTGCGCTTTCTCGGAGATTTCGAAGCCTTCGATTACGTGGTGGCGCCCAGCGGCTCCTGCACCGGCATGATTCGCTGTCATTACGCGGAGCTGTTTCCGGAAGATCCCTCACTGCAGGCGCGCCTCAATGCGCTCTCTGCCCGCACCTACGAACTCACCCAGTTTCTCGTGGACGTGCTGCGCCTGGAACGCGTGGACAGCACGTTTGCCGGCAGCTGCACCTATCACGATTCCTGTTCCGGGCTGCGCGAACTGGGCATCAAGGAACAACCGCGCGCACTGATTGCCGGCATACCGTCTGCCGAATTGCGCGAAATGGACAAGCCGGAAACCTGCTGCGGTTTCGGCGGCACCTTTTCCATCAAGCTGGGTGACATCGCCACCCGCATGGCCGACAACAAGTGCCAGGATGTTCTTTCGACAGGTGCTGATGCCATCGTCGGCGGAGACCTGGGCTGTCTGCTCAACATCGAAGGACGCCTGCGTCGCCTGGGCGATCAACACACTCGCGTGCTGCATGTGGCAGAAGTCCTGGCCGGACCGGAACCGGAGGGCGACTGATGCTGCTCACCTCGTCTTCGTTCAAGCGCAACGTGCGGCGCAAGCTGGAAGATCCCAGCCTGCAGCGCAACATGAAACGTTTCGGCGGCCGTTTTGTGGAAGCGCGTGCGGCCGTCATGACGGAAGTGGACAACCTCGAGGAAATCCGGGTCGCCGCAGCCGCCATTCGCGATCGCAGCCTGGCCAACCTTGACAGTTACCTGGTGGAATTTGAAGCGCAGGCCCAGGCCCGCGGCACGCAAGTCCATTGGGCCGAGACTGCCCAGGACGTCAATCGCATCCTGATCGAAATCGCGCGTGCCAACGGCGTGCGAAAAATCGTCAAATCCAAGTCCATGGTGAGCGAGGAGTCGGGTCTCAACGACGCAGTGGCGGCAGCCGGCATGGAAGCCATCGAGACCGACCTGGGCGAATACATCCTGCAGCTCGCTGAAGAGCCGCCTTCCCACATCATCGCGCCCGCCATCCACAAAAGCGTGGAAGAGGTGGCCGAACTGTTTTCAGAAAAACACCACACGCCCCGGCAAACCGATATTCCGGCGCTGTGCCGGGAGGCGCGCGAGCAGTTGCGCCCGCATTTCCTGTCGGCGGACATGGGTATTTCCGGAGGCAATTTCCTGATCGCGGAAACCGGTTCCGTGGTCATCGTCACCAATGAAGGCAACGGTCGCATGGTGACCACCCTGCCACGAATCCATGTGGCCATCACGGGCATCGAAAAAGTCCTGCCCACGCTCAACGATTTTTCCACGGTGGTGCGCCTGCTCACCCGTTCGGCCACGGGCCAGTCCATCACCAACTATGTGTCCATGCTCACCGGGCCACGGCGGGAAGGTGACCCTGACGGGCCGGAACAATCCCACATCATCCTGGTGGACAGCGGACGTTCGCGCCTGCTGGGCACCGAGCTGCAGCAGGCGTTGCGGTGCATCCGCTGCGGCGCCTGCATGAACCACTGCCCTGTTTACCAGAACATCGGCGGGCACGCCTACGGCTGGGTCTATCCCGGACCCATCGGTGCCGTGCTCACGCCTTCCTATGTGGGACTCGAAAACGCGCTCGATCTGCCCCAGGCGTCCACCCTGTGTGGCGCCTGCCAGGTGGTGTGCCCGGTCAAGATTCCATTGCCCGAGTTGATGCGGGTGCTGCGCGAAAAATCTTTCAGCCAGGGTCTGCGTCCCTGGCATGAGCGTTGGTCGATCATGCTGTGGCGTACCGCGGCCAGCCACCCGCGCCTGTATGCAGGGCTCACGCGCCTGGCAGCACGCCTGCTGCGGCGCCTGGGGGGCAAGGATCGGTTGTTGCACCGCCTGCCCGGGCTGGATGGCTGGACCGAGGGGCGCGACATGCCGGCGCCTTCCGGGCAAACATTCCGCGAACTCTACCGGAAGCGAAAGGCATGAGTGCGCGTGACAACATTCTGGCGCGGGTGAGGAAAGGCCTGGGCCTGCCGGGCAACATTCCCGGTGCGGAAAGCGACAAGGCCCGTGCCTATATGGCCCAACAGGCGCGCGGACCCCGCCCCACCTATGGCTGGAGCGACAACGTGGCGCGTTTCTGCGAGCGCTCGGAAAAGCTGGGCAGCACGGTGGATCGCGTGGCAAGCCTTGCGGAGGTGCCGCAGGCCGTGGCGCGCTACCTGCAGTCGAAAGGGCTGCCCACGTCGGCCGTGGCGTGGCCCGCGCTGCAGGACATGCCATGGAGCGCTGCCGGACTTGAAGTGCAGGCCCGCGCAGCCCGGGGCAGCGATCTGGTGGGCATCACGGGGGCCTTCTGCGCCGTGGCGGAAACCGGCACGCTCATGCTGCTGTCGGGAGAAGACACGCCGGCCACGGTGAGCCTGCTGCCGGAAACCCACATTGCGCTGGTGGACGTCACGCGCATCGTGCCTGGCATGGAAGAAGCCTGGGCGCTGATGAAAGCGGAACGGGGAGCGCCCCCGAGGGCGGTCAATTTCGTGTCGGGTCCCTCGCGCACGGCTGACATCGAGCAGACCATCGTCATCGGTGCCCACGGCCCCTACCGGGTGCACGTGGTGTGCTACGGCTAGACCGTTACAATCCCAGGTAGGCGCGCTGCACTTCCGGATCATCGGCCAGATCCGATGCCGGCCCTTCGCGCACGATGCGTCCTGATTCCATCACATAAGCGCGGTCCGCCACGTGCAGCGCGGAATGCACATCCTGTTCCACCAGCAGCACGGTCACACCCTGGGTGCGCACCAGGCGCAAGGTGTCGAGCAGGGCATCCACCGCCACCGGGGCAAGCCCCAGGCTCATTTCGTCGATCATGACCAGCTTGGGTTCGGACATCAGCGCTCGTGCCACCGCGCACATCTGCTGCTCGCCGCCGGACATGTTTCCAGCAAGCTGCTTGCGGCGCTTTTCCAGGATGGGAAACAGGCCGTAGCAGCGTTCCAGATTGCGCTGCAGGGCATCCCGGGCGGTTCCGGCCAGCGTGCCCAGCAGCAGGTTTTCCTCCACCGACATGCGGTCGAACAGCTGGCGCCCTTCCGGCACCTGCACCAGGCCCAGGCCAAACAGCCGGTTGGGCGACAGGCCCTGGAGCGAACGCCCGTCGAAGCGGACATCGCCCTGCCAGGGCAGGAGATGCGACAGGGCGCGCAGGAGGGTGGTTTTCCCGGCACCATTGCTGCCCACCAGGGCGACAATTTCCGCTGGGTGCACGTCCAGGCTGAGGTCGTGCAGCACCTGCATCTCGCCGTAGCCGGAGCGCAAATTCTTTACGGCCAACAGGGGAGCGTTCATGAGCGGCGACGCCCCAGGTAAGCTTCCACCACGCGCGGATCCGAGAGCACGTCGCGCGGTGGGCCGTCCGCGATTTTTTCGCCATGGTGCAGCACCAGCAGCCGGTCCGACAGGCTCTGGATGGCTTTCATGACGTGTTCGATGACCAGGATGCTGATGCTCTGGTCGCGCACCTTGCGGATGACTTCGATCACTTCCTCGATTTCCACGTGGTTGAGCCCGGCCATGACTTCGTCGCACAACAGCAGCTTCGGTTTCATGGCCAGTGCCTTGGCGAGTTCCAGGCGTTTGCGGTCCGGACCGCCCAGTGCTTCGGCCCGCTGGTGGATGCGGTGACCCAGGCCGACGAATTCCAGGCAGGCGCGCGCCGCTTCACGCGCGGCCTCGAGCCGATGCTCGCCGCCATCGCGTCCGAACAGGGCGCCCACACACACGTTGTCCAGCACGCTTAAGCCCGGAAACGGTTTCATCACCTGGAAGGTGCGGCCTATGCCCAGATGGGCGCGCCGGTGCGTGGCCACGTTGAGCAGCGAGCGGCCTTCGAAGGTCAGCTCTCCGGACGTGGGGGTCAGCGTGCCGCTGATCAGGCTGACCAGGGTGGATTTGCCGGCGCCGTTGGGTCCGATGAGTCCCAGGATTTCACCGCGGTTGAGCTCAAAGCTGACGTCGTGCAGGGCCACCAGGCCGCGAAAGCGTTTGGTCAGGTGATGGCCTTGCAGGATCCGGGTCATGGTCACAGGCGATGGTCGCGAATGTTTTGCGCAAAGTAGCGCCAGCCGGAACGTCGGAATTTCTGCATCAGGTCAGCAAGCCCGCGCGGCATCAGCACCACGGCGGCGATGATGACCAGCCCGAAAAACAGCCCGGCGATGTTGGTGACTTTGGCTGCCAGCACCTCGGACAGCACGGACAGCAGCAAGGCGCCCGCCACAGGGCACAGCACAGTGCATGGCCC
>JAJZPY010000152.1 GCA_021811005.1 Pseudomonadota bacterium | reverse complement strand
CAGTTCGTTGGCGTGGATCATGTAGCCCGCCAGCGCAGCGGTGGCATTGGGCGGCAGATCGATCCTGGGCACCTTGAGCGCGTGGATCGTGAAAATGTAGCGGTGCGGCTTGTCGCCGATGGGCGGACAGGCTCCGCCGAAACCGGGCTGTCCGAAATCCGTGCGCACCTGCAGGGCGCCTTCGGGCATTCCGGCGCCCGAGGATGCCCCCGCTCCTTCCGCCAGTTCCTGCACTGTGGCCGGAATGTTCACCACGACCCAGTGCCACCAGCCCGAACCGGTCGGCGCGTCGGGATCATAAACAGTCAGGGCATAACTGCGCGTGCCTTCCGGCGCACCGTGCCACTGCAGCGCCGGCGACACGTTTTTGCCGGTGCAGCCGAAACCGTCGAACACCTGGGCCGACGTCAGGCGGGCGCCGGGCTCGATGGCCGGACTGCCCAGGGTGAAATCGCCGGCAATGGCGCCAAAGGCCAGAAAGGCCAGGCCACCAGCCAGCCAGGAATGTTTCAGGGTCATGAGGAGTCTCCTTCGTGTGAACAATCGGGGTCGCGAAATTATGCCATGCGCTCAAAGGACTTTGACGCGCACCCCGTCGGACAGCTGGTTGGAAGGATGGCGCACCACGCGGTTGCCGGCGGCAAGCCCGGTCACGATTTCGGCGTCCTGCGCGCTGTGCAGGCCCACTGTCACCCGGCGCAGGCGGGCCCGGCCGCCTTCCACCACGTACACGCTCCAGCCATCGCCATTGCGGAACAGGCAGGTGGAAGGCACTTTCAGCACGTCCGCCTTGGCGGCAATCACCACATGGCCTTCCACGCGGTAACCGTCACCCAGCGTGTCCGGCGGGCTGGTGAAATCCACCACCACGTTGACGCGCTGCTCTTCCACGCCCAGGGCCGACACCTTGGTGAAGGCCGCGGGGTCCACGCGCCGCACGCGACCGTGCAACACGCCGGGACCGCCCCAGTGGTCGAGCAACACGGGCATGCCGGGGGCAATTTTCACGGCATCGGAGGACAACACGTCGATCACCACTTCAAGGCGGGCGGGATCACCCAAGGTCAGCAGGGGCGCTCCGGCGGCCACCACGCGCTCGCTTTTGTCCACGATGCGCAGCACCCGGCCCGTGGCCGGCGCATGAACCGCCAGCACGGTCCCGGCCTCACTCACGGCCAGCGGCGCCCGGGCAGCACGCAGGTCGGCCTGGGCGGACTGCAGGCGATAACGGGCCGCGTCCAGTTCGTTGCGCTGGGTGGTTTCGTTGTTGTGGGCTTGTTCGGCCGCCTGCGAAGGCAGGAATCCCTTCGCCGCCAGTTGCTCGCTGCGCACGCGCTCGCGCCGGGCCTGTTCGAAATCGGCCTGGGCATGGGCGACACGCTGCTCCGCCTCTTTCACCTGCGCCTGTGCCGCCGCAACCCGGCCGGCGAGTTCCTCGCGCTCTCTCACGGACAAGGGGGAAGCCTCGATGCGGGCCACCCCCTGCCCCGCCTGGACTTCATCGCCTTCCTCCAGGGTCATGCGCGCCAGTTTTCCGGCAATGGGTGCGGCCACCACGTAGCGGTCATGGGCGCGCACTTCGCCATCCTCGTCGATGGTCACTTCCAGCGCGCCTTTTTCTGCCAGCGCCGTTTCCACCGGAACCGCCGCAGGCAAAAGGGCCCAGGCCAGCAGGGCAACCAGCAGCACCCCCAGTGCAATCCACAACGCGTGTCGTCTGAGCCATTCCATGCGTCACTCCCGGGTTTTGAGCACGGCGATCAGATCCAGCCGCTGCAGCTGGCGCCAGATCAGGATGCCGGAAAAAGCCACCGCCAGCGTCACCACCAGCAGCGCAAAAGCAAACGTCCGGGATGACAGCACCAGCGGCATGCGAAACATTTCCTGCGTGGCGTTGATGGCGGCTGCCACCGCGGCGCAAATGCCGAAACCGATGAGAAATCCGGCAGGCACTGCCGCCAGCGTGATCAAGGCCTGTTCGCCCAGCAGTATGACCGCGATTTCCCGTTGCGTGAAGCCCAGAACCCGCAAGCTGGCCAGTTCATGGCTGCGCTCGGACAACGCGATGCGCAGGCTGTTGTAGCCGATGCCGACGGCGATGACGCAGGCGAACAGGATGTTGAGGAATGTCTGGACCTGAAGGGTGCGTGCAATCACATTCCTGAAGTTGTCCAGCATGGCCTGCTTCACGCTCACGCTGCTGACGGCCGGAAGCTGCTTGAGCAGGCCGTAGAGCGCCGCGCTGAACTGAGGGTCCACCCGCAGCAGGGCGCCGCTCACCGAATGGCCTTCGTGCGTGAAGCGATTGAGATTGTCCAGGGGCATGTAGGCGCTCACGCCCACCAGATCGTCCACCAGGCTCGCCACCACGAAGGACTGCACGTCCCGCCGCCCTTCCAGCGCTTCCGCCGTCACCCGGTCGCCCGCCTTCACGCCCAGGCTTTCCGCCAGCTTCGAAGACAGCACGATGCCTTCGGCCGGCAAGGCCAGGCGCCGGTAATCCAGGTCCACC
>JAJZPY010000056.1 GCA_021811005.1 Pseudomonadota bacterium | reverse complement strand
GGAGGCGTGGCCTTCCTCAAAAGCCCCGTGGGGCAGATGTTCCACCAGTTTTTTGGCGAGAACATGCTGCGGGCCGATGTCTGCAATGCCGTGGATGAACTGGGGCAGCTGCTGGACCACACCGGGCCGGTGGCCGCATCCGAGCGCAACGCGGCCCGCATTTTCAATGCGGACCACCTGTTTTTCGTGACCAATGGCACGTCAACTTCCAACAAGATCGTCTGGCATTCCACCGTCGCCGCGGGCGACGTGGTGGTGGTGGACCGCAACTGCCACAAGTCGGTGTTGCATGCCATCACCATGACCGGGGCCATTCCGGTGTTCCTGATGCCCACCCGCAATCATTACGGCATCATCGGGCCCATTCCCCTGGAAGAGTTTCGCCCCGAGAATATCCGGCGCAAGATCGCGGCCAACCCGTTTGCCCAGGGCAGCACCTCCCAGCCACGGGTTCTGACCATCACGCAAAGCACCTACGATGGCATCATCTACAACGTGGAAACCATCAAGGGCATGCTGGACGGCGAAATCGACACCCTTCATTTCGACGAAGCCTGGCTGCCCCATGCCGCCTTCAGCGATTTTTACAAGGACATGCATGCCATCGGCCGCGATCGCCCCATTTGCGCCCAGTCCATGGTCATGTCCACGCAATCCACCCACAAGCTGCTGGCGGGGTTGAGCCAGGCTTCCCAAATCCTGATCCAGGACAGCCAGACGCGAAAACTGGACCGGGACTGTTTCAACGAAGCCTACCTCATGCACACGTCCACCAGTCCCCAGTACGCCATCATCGCTTCCTGCGACGTGGCGGCGGCCATGATGGAACCGCCCGGCGGAACCGCGCTGGTGGAGGAATCCATCAACGAGGCGCTGGATTTCCGCCGCGCCATGCGCAAGGTGGACGAGGAATGGGGCGCGGACTGGTGGTTCAAGGTGTGGGGCCCCGAATATCTGGCCGATGAAGGCATCGGCAACCGGGACGACTGGATGCTCAAGCCCGGGGAGCGCTGGCATGGTTTCGGCAATCTGGCCCAGGGATTCAACATGCTGGACCCGATCAAGGCCACGGTCATCACGCCCGGGCTGGACGTGGACGGCGATTTCCACGACATGGGCATTCCCGCGGCTGTGGTCACCAAGTACCTGGCCGAACACGGCGTGGTGGTCGAGAAGACGGGGCTGTACTCCTTCTTCATCATGTTCACGATCGGCATCACGAAAGGCCGCTGGAACACGCTGGTGACCGAACTGCAGCAGTTCAAGGACGATTACGACAAAAACCAGCCGCTCTGGCGCGTGCTCCCCGAGTTTGTTGCCAAGCATCCGCGCTACGAAACCTGGGGCCTCAAGGAACTGTGCGACCAGATTCATGAAGTGTACCGAAGCAATGACGTGGCGCGCCTCACCACGGAAATGTACCTGTCCGACATGGTGCCGGCCATGAAGCCGGTGGATGCGTTTGCACGCATGGCCCATCGCGAGACGGAACGCGTGGAAATCGACGAGCTGGAAGGGCGCATCACGTCCGTCCTGCTCACGCCGTATCCGCCCGGCATTCCATTGCTGATTCCCGGCGAGCGCTTCAATGCCACGATCGTGCGCTACCTCAAGTTTGCGCGGGAATTCAACGAACAGTTCCCCGGGTTCGAAACGGACATTCACGGCCTCTCGAAAACTGGGCAGAACGGCACGTCCCGTTTTTACGTGGATTGCGTGAAACAAGATTAGAAACATTTTTCTGCCCAGCTTGTGGCAGAATGACTTTCTCTTCTGACCCTGGGCGGAGCTTCAGTGCCGCCATCCTGTTTTTCTGAATGATCGACACACCCTGGCCTGCAGGGCCTTTCGAATTCGGTGAAGTACTGCGCCTCGCATTGGCCCTGTTTGGGGCCATTCTCGTCAGCGAGGCATTGCGTCGTTTCATCCGCTTGCCGCGCATTGCCGGCTACGCGCTGGCAGGCCTGCTGTTGGGTCCCATGGGCCTTGGATGGTTTGCCGGCCAGGACATGCTGCGTTTCCGGATGTTGATCGACCTGGCCCTGGCCCTGCTGCTGTTTGAACTGGGGGTGCAGGTGAACCTGCGCTGGCTGCGCACCAACCTGTGGGTGGTGGCTGGAAGCCTGCTGGAGTCAGGCCTGGCCTTTGCAGCGGTGTTCGGGCTGCTGCGCTTTGTATTTCACGTGGATGGCAAGCTGTCGGCCGTCATCGCGGCCATCGCGATGGGGACTTCGCCGGCAGTGGTCATGCGTGTTGCGGCGGAACTGCAGGCGCAGGGGCAGGTTTCGCAGCGCATTCTGGTCATGACCGCCTTGAACACGGCCTATGCCATCATCGCGTCCAAGCTCATCATCGGCGGACTGCATGGCGCATTCAGGGAAGATTGGGTGCTGGCCGTCATGCATCCGCTCTATCTGGTGCTGGGTTCCTTTGGCATGGGAGCGGCGCTGGCCATCGCTTTCAAGCTGTTGCGGCGCCACTTCGATTTTTCCGACGAGCAGGGCGGGGCGCTCCTGTTCGCGCTCCTGCTGCTCACGCTGGCGGCCCTGGAAGCCCTGAACCTGCCTTCAGGACTTGCTCCGCTGGTGGGCGGCATCATGGTGAAATTCATCGATCCGCGACCGCACCTGTGGCCCCGCTATTTCGGCACGGCTGGGGCGGTTCTGTTCATCCTCCTGTTTGTGCTGACGGGCGCGGCCGTGACCTGGCATGACCTCCTCATCGGGGGCGGAATGGCGGGCGCCCTGCTGCTGGTGCGCGGCTTGGCGAAAGGGTGCGGCGTGGTGGCGTTTGGTCCTCTCAGCGGCCTCAGCCTGAAGCAGTCGCTGCTGGTGGGAGCCGCGCTTTCCCCCATGGCCGCGATGGCCTTGCTGCTGGTTCAGGATGTTCGCCTTATTTATCCGGCCTTTGGCGACAAGGCGGCTGCGGTGGTGCTCACCCTCATGGTCGTGCTGGAGATTGTCGGTGCCATTGCTGTCCAGTGGGCCTTGCACAAGGCAGGCGAAACGCGCGAAGGAGGGCGTTGATGGGACTCGGTCCGTTCGCACAATCCGATGCATTGACCCTGGGCGTCGAGCTTGAACTGCAGCTCGTCAATACCCACGACTATGACCTGGTGGGGTCGGCTCCGGATCTTTTGCGGCTTTTGTCCCGGAAGGGAGCGCCATGGGACATCAAACCCGAGATCACCATGAGCATGATCGAAATTGCCACCGGCGTTTGCCATCGCTACGCCGAGGTGCATGATCAGCTTGCGGAAATTCGCGATGCGCTGGTTTCATGCGCAGACAGCCTCAATATCGGCATCGCCGGCGGCGGAACCCACAGTTTCCAGCACTGGAGCGAACGGAAAATTTCCCCGACCGAGCGCTTTGACTATCTTTCGGACTTGTACGGGTATCTTGCCAAGCAGTTCACCATTTTCGGGCAGCACGTGCACGTCGGTTGCCCTGATGCCGATCTGGCGCTGTACCTCCTGCATGGGCTGTCGAGGTACGTGCCGCACTTCATCGCCCTGAGCGCTTCCTCTCCTTTTGTCCAGGGGCACGATACCGGCTTTCATTCGGCACGCCTGAATTCCGTGTTTGCCTTCCCTTTAAGTGGACGCGCCCCTTTCGTGGAAACCTGGGAGGATTTCGGAACTTATTTCGAGTCCATGGTGAACACGGGCGTCGTGAAAAGCATGAAGGATTTTTACTGGGACATCCGACCCAAGCCGGAATTTGGAACGGTTGAAGTGCGGGTCATGGATACGCCGTTGACCATTGGCCGTGCGGCCCAACTGGCCGCGTTCATCCAGTCGGTGGCGCGCTACCTGATTGTGGAGCGACCGTTCATGCCGGGCGAAGGCGATTACCTGGTCTATACCTTCAACCGCTTTCAGGCTTGCCGTTTTGGAAACCAGGGCATTTATGTGGATCCGCAAACCAATGAGCACCGCGTGCTGTCGGATGAACTGGTTGGCACGTTTTCAAAAATCGAACCCCATGCCGTGGCGCTGGGGGCGCAGGGTGCCTGTGCCGAATTGCTGCAGGGGCTGCGTGCAGGCTTGAGCGATGCGACGCTGTTGCGCGACGAACATGCCCTGACCCGATCGTTTCCCGAAGTGGTGCAGCGTCAATGCCAGCGCTGGAGATCAGGCTGAAGCCAATTTTCTGAGTACACTGCGGTTGCTTCCGGGGTTCTCCGGAAATCAAGACAAAAGGAAAAGAACACAGGCAACCCCATTGCGTTGAGCGGGGGCTGCCTGTGCTTGAGGGGGACCATTACGCTGGTATCAAGACACAGGCCCAGCAGATGTTCTCCATGCTAGACGCTTCCGTGCTGTCGTGTTTTGATCTGCCTCAATTAAATTCAATATTTTTTCGCTCACGGAAAAAGAATCCGATTGCGAAATATCAATGTTGCGATTGCGTGTTCTCAATGTAATCACCACAAATCTCTTTTAGCCTTTCTTCAGCTCCAATACAACTTCGGAGAAAGGCATGCCAAAGCACATTGTTCGCCTCATGCTCCTGGTGGCCGTGGCTGCTGCTGCGGCCTTGGGTGCCAAGGCCTATTTCACGGACAAATCGTATTACCGCTACGGTCATTACCGTGGCGATTCCGTTGCGGAAATCGCCGGGGATACCCCCAGGTTCCGCGGAAACGCCTACTGCAAATCCTGCCACCAGAAACAATATGCGGCTTGGGAAGGCAGCCCGCACAACAATCCCGCCGCAGGGAAGCATGTGGTCTGCGAAGTTTGCCATGGGCCGGTCGGCCCGCATCCTTCGACGGTGGCCACGCCCAGTTTTGACGAACGGATCGCTCTCGGTTCGCGCGCAGCCGTTCTCACGGACAAAGGGGCTCCGTCCGGGCAATCGTCCCTGCCCAGGGACAAGACCCTGTGCATCCAGTGTCATGAAGCCATGCCCGGGCGCCCGTCAGCGCAGCGCCAGGTGGCATTGGCCGCGCATTCAGGGACCGCCGAGTGCAGCACCTGTCACGATCCCCACGAGCCCAAAATCTATTTCTCCAATTTGCAGGCACCGCCAAAAGGAAATGTTCAGGCGGGCAAAACGCTGGCAGCACAGTGCGCGGCCTGCCATGGCCCTGCAGGGCACAGCGTCAATCCCGAATGGCCCAATCTCGCGGGGCAGCATGCTGGCTATCTCCTCAAATCGCTTCAGGCTTTCAAGGCAGGAACCCGTGCCAACGAAATGATGTCCGGCATGGCAGCCGGACTGAGCGACTCGGACATGGAAAACCTGGCGGCCTATTTCTCCGGGGAAAGCTGCAAAAAATCGGCAGGAGACCCGGCCCTGGCTGCCCTGGGTAAGGCGCGTTCGAATACCTGCGCCTTGTGCCACGGTGCGGCAGGCGTTGGAGGGAACCCCTCATGGCCTAATCTGGCGGGACAGAATGCATCGTATTTGACCGCTTCCCTGAAGTCGTTCCGGAGCGGCAGCCGTTCGCATCCGGTCATGACCAGCGTGGCGAAGACCCTCAGTGATGATGACATTGATCGCCTGGCGGTTTTTTATGCCAGCGCCAATTGCAAGTGACCTTAAGTCTTGGAGCAATAAAATGGACCATCAGGACGAAGAAAAAAAACCAAAGGCGGAAAACGCGTTGCGGCGAAATTTTCTGCGTGCCGTAGGCGTCGGGGCAGCCTGTGCTGGTGCCTGGGTAAGCAAGACGTTGCCCGCCAAGTCATTGGCGGATGAAACGCCCATACCGGACATTCCGGGGTACGACTGGCGCAAGCACAAATGGGCTTTCGGAGTGGACGCCACGCGCTGCATCGGTTGCCTGCGTTGCGTGGAAGCCTGCAAAGCTGAAAATGGCGTGGCCCGCGATGCCCACCATTTCCGGACCTGGGTCGAACGCTACGTTTATCTGCAAGGCGATGACCAGGCGCATGTGGACAGTCAAAGCGAGCCCGGAAATATCGCGGCATCAGGATCGGAGCAGGCCTTTCGCTTTGACAACCGCTACCAGAACGCGCCGGTGGAAAAAGCCTTTTTCGTTCCAAAGCTTTGCAACCACTGCACCCATCCGGCCTGCGTGCAGGTGTGCCCCACGGGCGCAACCTACCAGACCAAGGACGGGGTGGTCCTGATCGACCATTCCTACTGCATTGGCTGCCAGTACTGCGTGCAGGCCTGCCCTTATGGCGCGCGCGAATTCAATCACGCCATGGGCGTCACGGACAAATGCACCTGGTGTTATCACCGGATCACCAAGGGGCTGCAGCCGGCCTGCGTGGAAGTTTGCCCTGTGGAAGCCCGGGTATTTGGCGACCGGAATGATCCGGAAAGCCCCATCAGCCGTTTCATCAAAAACAACCGGGTCTCGGTGTTGAAGCCCTACACAGGAAACGCGCCCAACGTGTTTTATGTGGGCATCGACAAGGAGGTGTCTTGAATGATTGGAACTCTGGCAAAAGCCGCTCCTTACGTCGGCTACGTTTACCCCAACGAGACGGACATTCCCTGGAGCGTCCTCATTGTCATTTACCCTTACATCACGGGGTTGGTGGCTGGAGCCTTCATCGTCTCCAGCCTTTACCACGTTTTTGGCATGAGCCAGTTCAAGCCGGTTGCCCGGTTTGCGCTGCTCACCGCCGTCAGCTTCATGTTCTTCGTTCCGATGCCGCTGCTGTTCCACCTGGGCAATCCCCAAAGGGCATTCAATGCGGTACTGACGCCCCACTGGACTTCAGCCATGTCCGCCTTCAGCTATGTGGCAGGCTTTTATGTGTGCCTGTTGCTGCTTGAAATATGGTTTGCTTTTCGCGCGGATATCGTTGCCCTGGCGAAAACAAAGGCGGGCCTTGCGGGCCGCATTTACCGCCTGCTGAGCCTGGGGTCGGATGATGTGTCATCACGGGCCCTCGCCATTGACCATCGCTTCGCCACGGCGCTCGCCATCATCGGCATTCCCTCTGCAGGCGGCCTTCACGGTTACGTGGGGTTCCTGTTCGGATCGGTCAAGGCGCGCGAATGGTGGTCATCAGACCTGATGCCGATCATTTTCCTCTTGTCGGCCATCGTTTCGGGAATCGGCCTGCTGGTCGTTTTGTACGTGGCTTATTCGAAGGCCCGCAAAGTTCCGGCAGATGAAAGTGTCCTGATGGGGCTTGCAAAAACCCTTTGGGCCTTTCTTCTGGTGGTGCTGCTGATTGAAGGGCTTGAGCTGCTGGAGATGTTTTACAAGCGGTTGGAGGGTATTGATGCCGTACAGCGCCTGATCGAAGGGCCGATACGGTACGGCATGCTCCTGCAATGGGGGTGCTCGGTGGGCGTGTTGGTGCTGCTGAGCGTTCTGATCCTGGCCAAAGTGCGTGGCCGGCTTCTGGTTGTCGGGATGACGGTCGCGGGCATTGCCATGATGATCGGCGTTCTGGCCATGCGCTGGAACGTGGTGATTGGTGGGCAGGAACTCTCCAAGACCACGAAAGGCTTGTTGACTTATTACCCTGAAATTCTGGGGCACGAAGGACTGCTTGCCGTTGCGATCATTTTCCTGTGCCCCTTTGTCGTCCTGTGGCTGATCACCCGTTTTCTGTCGCCATGGGAGCCTGAAGCAGGGAAGGAGGTTTCATCATGAAAACGAGTTCCATGTTACTTGGGGTTTGCGCAGCACTGTCTGCAACGGTTCTGTCAGCCTGCGGCCAACATGAAGTGAGTTACCAGCATGAGGTGTTGCCCATTCTCAAGGCGAACTGTTTTGAATGCCACACGCCAGGGGGCGTGGGCTATGAAAAAAGCAAGCTTGACATGAGCAGCTACGATACCTTGATGAAGGGAACGCAGTTCGGGCCCGTGGTCAAACCGGGAGACACGCTGACCAGCGTGTTGGTGATGCTGATCGAAAACCGGGCCGATGTTTCCATACACATGCCCTACCAGCGCAACCTGTTGCCGCAAAAAAATATCGACACAATCAAAACCTGGGTAGCCCAGGGTGCCAAAAACAATTGAATTTTTTCGATTGGAATGGGCCACGATTGTGATGAAAAGGGATATAATTAAAAAATAAAAATAATGGCATGACTGAAAAGTCTCGCTGAATGGCCATAGGGCTTGTGGCCAGTAAGGAACATGCTGAACTGTCGCTGCCAACATGGTCAGTGCGTGCTTTGCGGTGCACTGGTCACCTCCGGCGACCACGGAAAAGAGCAGGTATGCGAAATCCGCGGTGTGCTGAATCGACGCAGATATGCGGCGGGGGAAGTTGTTTTCCGGGAAGGCACCCCCTGCACCCAACTCCTGGTCCTGCGCACAGGACAACTGAAACTCACCACCATGCCGTTGACCGGGCGCGAGCAAATCCTCGGATTGCTGGTTGCGGGCCAACTGGTCGGCTTTGAAACCTCAGATGCCACTTATCCCTACACGGCCACCGCGCTGACTCCGGTCGAAGCCTGCTGCATCACGCACAAGGAGATGCTGCGGGTGCTGGAAGAGAATCCCGCCGTGGCGCTCAGCGTGATCCAGCGCTTCCGTGACGAACTGGTGCAGGCCCAGATCATGATCCGCAATCTGGGCATCAAGCCTGCCCACGCTCGCGTGGCGTCTTTCATCCTTTCATTGATTCCGGCAGGGGCCAATCATCAGGAAACCTTCCCACTCGTGTTGTCCCGCCTTGAAATTGCCGAGTTGCTGGGGTTGAGCGAAGAAACCGTGAGCCGCGTCTTTGCTGAAATGCGGCGCAACAGCCTGATCGATGCGCCGCACGGCGAAATCCGTCTGCTGGACATGCCCCGCATCCGCAGGATTGCGGGCATAGGGAACGGAGAGTCGTGGCACGGGGACCTGCTTTAGCAAAAGCGCGGCAATTTCTTGCAGCAACCCACGGGTTAATAGTAGAATTCCAAGTTCTGCAGGCGCGTAGCTCAGCTGGTTAGAGCACCACCTTGACATGGTGGGGGTCGTTGGTTCGAGTCCAATCGCGCCTACCATTTCTTTCTTTACCTTCCTTTTTCTTCCGTACGGTCACCGCCGCCTTTCCTGGCCGGGCCAGTCAAGCTTGCTGTGCTAAAATTCCGCATCTTGTATCTTGAGGATTGCCGTGATCACGATTCGATTGCCCGATGGTTCGGAGCGGACTTATCCCGCCCCGCTTACGGTGGCCGAGGTGGCTGCCAGCATTGGTTCCGGACTTGCCCGGGCGGCGTTGGCCGGCAAGGTCAACGGCCACCTGGTGGATACGTCCACCGTGCTTGAAGACAATGTGGAATTGGCCATTGTCACGGATCGGGACCCCGAAGGGGTGGATATCCTCCGCCATTCCACGGCCCACCTGCTGGCTCACGCGGTGAAGGAGCTCTACCCCGATGCGCAGGTCACCATCGGCCCGGTCATCGAAAACGGTTTTTACTACGATTTCGCCTACAAGCGTGCCTTCACGCCAGAAGATCTGGCCGCCATCGAAAAGCGCATGAATGAAATCGCCAAGCGCGACATTCCGGTGCGGCGCGAACTGATGCCGCGCGACGACGCCGTGGCTTTTTTCAAGGGGATCGGCGAAGCCTACAAGGCGGAAATCATCGCCAGCATTCCTGCAAACGAGCCCATTTCCCTCTACCGCCAGGACAATTTCATCGACCTGTGTCGCGGGCCCCATGTGCCTTCCACCGGAAAGCTCAAGGTGTTCAAGCTCATGCGTGTTGCCGGCGCCTACTGGCGGGGAGATTCGCGCAATGAAATGCTGACCCGGGTCTACGGCACTGCCTGGGGAAAGAAAGAAGAGCAGGAAGCCTACCTGACCCGCCTGGAAGAGGCTGAAAAGCGCGACCACCGGCGCCTTGGCAAGCAGCTTGACCTTTTCCACCTGCAGGACGAAGCGCCCGGCATGGTGTTCTGGCACCCCAAGGGCTGGGCTCTGTGGCAGGAAGTCGAGCAGTACATGCGGCGTGTGTATCGTGAAAACGGTTACCAGGAAGTGCGCTGCCCCCAGATTCTGGACCGGACCCTGTGGGAAAAATCAGGCCATTGGGCCAATTTCCACAAGAACATGTTCACGACCGAGTCGGAATCGCGCGACTACGCCATCAAGCCCATGAATTGCCCAGGGCACGTGCAGATTTTCAACCAGGGAATCAAAAGCTACCGCGACCTGCCCGTGCGCTTCGGGGAGTTTGGATCCTGCCATCGCAACGAGCCGTCCGGAGCCCTGCATGGCGTCATGCGCGTGCGCGGCTTCACCCAGGACGATGCCCATATTTTCTGCACCGAAGCGCAAATCCAGGAAGAAGTGGCGGACTTTATCCGGCTGCTGCGCAAGGTTTACCGGGATTTCGGCTTTACCGACGTCCAGTACAAGCTGGCCACCCGTCCCGAGCAGCGCGTGGGCTCGGATGAAATCTGGGACAAGGCGGAAGCAGCGTTGCAGCTTGCCCTGGAGGCGACCGGCGTCCAGTTTGAGGTACTGCCGGGCGAAGGGGCTTTTTACGGACCCAAGATCGAATTCCATTTGCGTGACAGCATTGGGCGGACCTGGCAGTGCGGCACGATTCAAGCGGACTTTTCCATGCCGGGCCGTCTTGAAGCCAGCTATGTGGCCGAGGACAACACGCGACAGGTTCCGGTCATGTTGCATCGGGCCATTCTGGGTTCGCTTGAACGATTTATCGGCATCCTGATCGAACATTACGCCGGAGCGCTGCCATTCTGGCTGGCGCCAACCCAGGCGGTGGTCATGAACATTTCGGAAGGGCAGGCGGGTTATGTGGGCACTGTGGTAAAAACCTTGAAAGATCAAGGATTCAGAGTGGAAGCTGACTTGCGGAATGAAAAAATAACCTATAAAATACGAGAGCATAGCCTTCAAAAACTTCCTTATCAGCTGATTATTGGCGACAAGGAAGCGCAGTCGAAGCAGGTGGCGGTTAGAAGTCGCGGCGGCGAGGATCTGGGGCAAATGTCCCTGGAGGCCTTGATTGCGCGCTTCGAGGCAGAATTGGCGGCGCGGTCGGGTATTTCCGGTTAGCCGCAGGCAGGTGCCTTCGCCCTCCCTTGAGGAGCGCGGAATGGCACTTTTAGTTTAATTTTCAAGGAGACTGTTGCTATTGCTCAGTTGAAGGAAGTCCGGATCAACGGGGAAATCAATGTACCCGAGGTTCGTCTGGTGGGTGTGGAAGGGGAGCAGTTGGGTATCGTCAAGCTGCCTGAAGCACTGCGTATGGCTGAAGAGTCTGAAGTGGATCTGGTGGAGATTGCGCCCATGGCGGTCCCCCCAGTGTGCCGGCTGATGGATTACGGCAAGTTCAAGTACCGCGAAAGCAAGCGCCAGCACGAAGCGAAGATCAAGCAGAAGCAGATCCAGGTCAAGGAAATCAAGTTTCGGCCGGGAACCGATGAGGGCGATTATGCGATCAAGGTTCGCAATCTGATCCGGTTTCTCAACGAAGGTGACAAAACCAAGGTCACTTTGCGTTTCCGGGGTCGTGAAATGACCCACCAGGAGTTGGGGTACAACCTGCTCAAGCGGGTGGAAGCCGACCTTCTGCCTTACGGGGTGGTCGAGCAGTTTCCCAAGATGGAAGGGCGCCAGATGATCATGGTCCTGGCCCCCAAAAAGAAAATCGAATCCGGCAAGGAGGGCAAGCCCTCCAAGCCCAAAGCCGATACTGCGCCGGCAGCAGCATAAGTCGCAGTAACACAAGGCGTGTTCGGGTCATCAAGTGCTGAGGCCTCCTCGGCCACCCGACGCGGTTTAAAAACAGCAGGAGCTATCATGCCCAAAATGAAGACCAAGAGCGGCGCAGCCAAGCGCTTCCGCGTACGCGGCAGCGGCAGTGTCAAGCGTTCGCAGGCGTTCAAGCGCCACATCCTGACCAAGAAAACGACGAAGAACAAGCGTCAGCTTCGCGGTACCGCTGAAATCCATTCCACCAACATGGGCTCTGTGAAGGCCATGTTGCCCTACGCGTAAGGAGCCCGGACATGCCAAGAGTCAAACGCGGCGTTACGGCGCACGCACGCCACAAGAAAATTCTCGACCAGGCCAAGGGTTACCGCGGTCGTCGCAAAAACGTTTATCGCATCGCCAAAGAAGCGGTGATGAAAGCGGGGCAGTATGCCTACCGTGATCGGCGCCGTCGCAAGCGCGATTTTCGTGTGCTCTGGATTGCCCGTATCAATGCAGCAGCGCGCGAGTGCGGCATGACGTACAGCGCATTCATGAACGGCCTGAAAAAGGCCGACATCCAGGTGGACCGCAAGGTTCTGGCTGATATCGCCGTTTTTGACAAGCCTGCATTCGTCAAAATGGTCGATACCGCCCGCGCCACCCTGGCAGCCTGATAACCGCCGGCCCCTGCTGTTCTGCAGGGGCCGGCGCCTTTCCCGAATATTCCCATGCAAGACCTTCAATCCCTAATGGACGAGGCGCTGGCCTCGCTGGCCGCCGTCGAACAGCCGGCACTGCTGGAAGAAACCAAGGCGCGTTATCTGGGAAAGAGCGGTTTGTTGACCGAGCGCCTCAAGGCGCTGGGCAAATTGCCGCCCGCCGAGCGCCCGGCTGCCGGTGCCGAAATCAACCGTGTCAAGGTGGCGCTGGAAGCCGCAGTGCAGGCCCAGCGTGAACGCATTGCCGCGCGCCAGATGGAAGGCCAGCTGCAAGCCCAGGCCCTGGATGTGACGTTGCCCGGACGTGGCGCGGGGACAGGTGGTTTGCACCCGGTGACCCGAACCCTGCAACGCATCCAGGCCCTTTTTCATTCCCTCGGCTTCGACGTGGCAGACGGTCCTGAAATCGAGACGGATGCCTACAACTTCACAGCCCTCAACATTCCGGAAAACCATCCGGCCCGGGCCATGCATGACACGTTCTACCTGGATCCCACCCATGTCTTGCGGACCCACACCTCGCCCATGCAAGTCCGTTATCTGGAAGCCCACCCCCCGCCGGTCAAGGTGATCGTGCCGGGCAGGGTGTACCGCTGCGATTCGGACATGACCCATACCCCCATGTTTCACCAGGTGGAAGGGCTGTGGATCGATCCGGCGGCCACTTTCAGCAGCCTCAAAGGGGTCCTGATCGATTTCATGCGCCGCTTTTTTGAGCAGGATGAACTCAAGGCCCGCTTCCGGCCTTCCTTCTTCCCGTTCACGGAGCCTTCGGCTGAAATGGACATCGGCTGCGTCATTTGCCATGGCGAAGGGTGTCGCGTTTGCAGTCACACCGGATGGCTGGAAGTCCTTGGATGCGGCATGGTGCACCCCAACGTGCTGACGCCCCTGGGTATCGACAGCGAAGCCCACGTGGGGTTTGCTTTCGGTCTCGGAGTGGAAAGATTGGCCATGTTACGTTATGGTGTCAATGACTTACGGTTGTTTTTTGAAAACGACATTAGATTCCTTAAGCAATTCCGCTAATTCAAATGAAATTCTCTGAATCCTGGCTGCGTAGCCTTGTCAATCCTTCCGGCCTTGACAGCGATGCCCTGGCGCATGCCCTGACCATGGCAGGCCTTGAAGTGGAAGCGCTGGAGTCCGTGGCCCCGCCTTTTGGCCGGGTCGTGGTCGGCCATGTCCTGACCGCGGAAAAACACCCGCAGGCCGACCGGCTCAAGCTCTTGACCGTGGATGCCGGGCAAGGGGCTCCGCTCCAGATTGTCTGCGGCGCACCCAACGTGACGGTGGGCATGAAAGCCCCCTGCGCCCTGGTGGGAGCCCGCCTTCCGGGAGGGCTGGAAATCAAGGCGGCAAAAGTCCGTGGCAACGAATCCAGTGGCATGATG
>JAJZPY010000055.1 GCA_021811005.1 Pseudomonadota bacterium | reverse complement strand
TCCGATCTCAAGCGTCCCGGGCGCTGGTGGGCGGCCGACCTGCTGCCCACCATGAAATGCGAGGGCGCCTGATGCCCGCCGTGTGCGCCATCCTGGTCAATTATTTTTCGGCGCCGCTGGTGGCGCGCGCCGTGCAGTCGGTGCTGGCGCAAGGGGGTGGACTGCCCGGCGCGCTGGACGTGCGGGTGGTGGACAACAGCGCGGACGCAGCGGAAGCCGCGCGCCTGCGCCAGATGCTGCCGCCGCAGGCGACGCTCACGGTCAACGAAAGCAACGAAGGTTTTGCGCGCGCCTGCAACCGCGCCTTCGCGGGTTCGCGCGCCCCCTTCGTGCTGCTGCTCAACCCCGATGCCCTCCTGCTGCCCGGCGCCCTGGCGTCCCTCACGGAAATCCTGGTGCGCGATGCGCAGGCCGGTGCCGCAGGCCCGCGCACCTACTGGGACGAAGGGCGCGCGTTCCTGATGCCGCCCAGCACGTTTCCTTCCACGGCAAGCCGCCTGGGCGACCTGATGGCCCGGCACTGGCCCTGGGCCGACCGCTGGCGCAGCCGCCTGTTCCGGGCGCGCGCCTGGCGCGCCTGGCACACCGACCAACCGGTCACGGTGCCCGCGCTGTCCGGCGGCCACGTGCTGCTCAAGCGTGCCGCGCTGGAGGCGGCAGGTGGCCTGTTCGACGAGCGGTTCTTCCTGTACTGGGAAGATTCCGACCTCATGCAGCGCCTGCGCGCGGCTGGCTACCGCCTGTGGCTGGTGCCGCAGGCGCAGGCCGTGCATGCCTACACCCATTCCCCGGAAAAAGGCCGCCTGATCGGGGCGGGCTGGCCCGCCTATTTCGAAAAACATTTCGCACCGGGCTGGCTGCCCTGGTCCACCCTCGAGCGCGTCCTGGCGCCTGCGCCGGGAGCTGCGCCGTGGCCCACGCTGCACGAAGCGCCCCGGGACAACGGCGACCTGGTGCTGCCCGTGCCATCCGAATGGCAGGGGGGCTGGCTGCTGGAAATCAGCCCCAGCCGGGATTTCGTGCCGGCCATCGGGCACCTGGGGCGCGGGCCGGTGGCGCGCGTGCCGGCCGCCCTGCATGGGCGCCTGACGGGAGCCGTGTATCATCTGCGGCTGACGCCGGATACCCGTTGGCCCCGGCACAGCCTGGGCTGGCAATTTCAGAACTAGGATTCCATGGAACGGTTTTTCGTCCCCTATCACGCGCTTACCCAACTGCCGGCGCACTGCGTGGCGGTGCTGGCGCCCCATGCCGACGACGAAGTGTTTGGCTGCGGCGGCGCCTTGGCCAGCTTCGTGGCGCAGGGCGTGCCGGTGCACGTGGCCATCGTGACGGACGAAGGCACTGAAGAAGCCGTGGCGGTGCGCCACGGGGAGTCGCTGGCGGCCGCGGCCGTGCTCGGCTACGGCACGCCAACATTCTGGGGCCTGCCCGACGGTGGACTGCGGGCTGAAACCCACCTCTCTAAAAAAATCGGCGACTGGCTGCAGCAGACGGGGGCCGACCTGGTGCTGGTGAGCGCTTTCACGGAAATGCATCGCGACCACCGGGCGCTGGCCGAAGCCGCAATGGCCGCCGTGCTGGAGAGCGGCCGCAGCGACCTGCGCGTGGCCTTTTACGAAGTCGGCCAGCCGCTCCTGCCCAACACGCTGCTGGACATCACGCCTTACCGCGACACCAAGGCGCGCGCCATGGCCTGCTTTGCCTCGCAGATCCGCCGCCAGCGCTACGACTGGCAAATCGACGCCCTGAACCGCTACCGCACCTACACCCTGCCTGACCGCGTGCAGGCGGCCGAAGCCTACCTGGTGCTGACCCCCGAAGAACTGAAAGCCTTCGGGCTGGACCACGCACCGGCCGACCTCTCCCGCGCCCTGCAGCGGGCCGAGGCGGAAGTGCAGCAAGCGCAGGCCCGGCTGGATTCCGTGTTCGCCAGCACCAGCTGGCGCGTGACCCGGCCGTTGCGCTGTGCCGGGCGCCTGCTTCGCTGCGCGCTCAAATCCCTGCGCCGCTAGGCCTTCGGCAGTTCCTTGGAACCCCGTGCCACCTGCTCAATGAGCTGGGGGTCGCTCACCAGCAGGTCGTTGCCCTGGCGCTGCACGGCGCCGTGGGCCTGCAGCACCTGGAACACGCGCGTCACCGTTTCGCGGCTGGTGTTGACCATGATGGCGATTTCCTGATGGGTGGGGGCATTGGCGATGCGCAGCTGCAGGGTGGGCTGGCCGCCGGGGGCGGGCGGCACCACCAGCAGCTGGAGCTGGGCGCAGATTTTTTGCATGGGGTTGGCCAGGGCCAGGATGGTGCGCTGGGCTCCCAGCCCGCGCAGCCGGGCCGACAGGCGCAGGGCCATGCGTTCGGCGGCGGCCGGGGTGGCAAAGACCGCGCGCCGCACGCTTTCGCGCGGCAGGGTGATGACGCGCGAGCGGGCGAGGGCGATGATGAATTCAGGCTGCTCGCCGCCGTCCAGGACGCTCAGCTCCCCCACGTATTCCCACGGGTTGATGAAGTACAGGCCCACTTCCCGCCCGTCCAGGGTGAAATCCACCGCCTGCAGCCGTCCTTCCGCCAGCAGGCACAGCGATGGCGTGGGCGGCCCTTTCTGCAGCACCACCCCGCGCTTGGCAAAGACCAGGTCGCCCGCCTCGCCGGCGAGGGCGGCCAGCGTGTCGTCGGGAAGGTCGTGCAGCAGGGGAAAGCCTTTCAGCAGCAGGACAGGAACAGCCATGGTGTCGGAATTATAGGGGCTGGAGTGGGGCCAATTGTGATTCCGGGCACATCTTTTGTTTTTTAAGACTTTTTACAATAACATAACATCGGGGCTATCCCCCCGGAAAACCAGGCAAAGAATCAGTCAAAACAATGGGCAAGCGTGTGTTTCGATCAGGGCTTGGACTCCTGCTGGCGTTGCAGGTGATGCTGCTCGCGCCGGCGGCGCAGGCGGCCGAGACCGTGGGCACGGTGTCCTTTGCCATCGGGCAGGCCAAGATCCTGCGCGGTGCGGCACACCTCGATGCCGCCAAGGGCGCGGCGCTGGAGTCCGGCGACGTGGTGGAAACGCCCGAAGGCGGGCACGTGCACATCCGCTTCCAGGACGGCGCTTTCGTGGCCGTGCGCCCCAATTCCCGCCTGGTGATCGAACAGTACCATTACGACGCAGCCCACCCGGAAAACTCCACCGTCAAGTTCAACCTGGAACAGGGCACCATAAGGGCCATTTCCGGCAAGGCGGCGCATGAGGCGCGCGACCGCTTCCGCCTCAACACGCCGCTGGTGGCCATTGGCGTGCGCGGCACGGACTTTGTCACGCGCGTGCTGTCCAGTTCGGTGACGGCCGCCGTCAATGAAGGGGCCATCGTGGTGGCGCCTTTCGATGCCGGCTGCATGGCCTCCGGCCTGGGCGCCTGCAGCGGCGTGCGGGCGCGCCTGCTGACGGCCGAAATGGCCAGCGTGATCGAATACGGACAGCACCAGCTGGCGCCCGTGCTGCGCCCCGGCATTCCCAAGTCGCTGGACACGCCGGCGCTCACCGTGCCGGAAGAGTCTTCCCAGTCGTCCCTGCCGGCCAGCCAGGCTTCCACCGCCGTCAACGGCACGGCCGCCACCAACCACGTCACGGCCACTTACCAGGCCGCCCTGCCACCGGACAATTCCCTGGTGTGGGGACGCTGGACCTTCATGCAGGGCGGTGCCACGCCAGCTCCGGGTGACAACCTGAGCGTGCCCTGGAACCAGGCGGTGGCCGGGCGCAATCCCACCGTGGGCAATTTCTACGCCGGCCTGTTCCGCACGGAAAACGGTCCGGTGGTTTTCCCCTCCAATCTCGGCACTGCCAGCTTTGTGCTGCTGGACGCGGGCGCCACCTTCACCGGCAAAAACGGCGTGGCCCAGGCGGCCACGGCCCTGGGCGGTACGCTCTCCATCGACTTTGCCAACAGCGTCTTCAATACCGCGCTCAGCCTGACCTCGGCCCCCACCGGCGCGGTCAACCTGCTGGCGAGCGGCAAGGTGACCCCCAACGGCTACTTCTACACGGCGTCCAACAGCACGGCCCTGGTGTCCGGCGCCGTGGCGCAGGACCTGCGCCGTGCGGGCTACCTGTTCCAGTTGCCGGTGACAGCGGGCACGCTGTCCGGCATCACGCTCTGGGGGCGCTGAGTCATGAGCGCCTGGCGATCCGCCTGTTCCGAATTCCTGCTGCGGCGCGGCCGTGCCCGCCTGGCAGCGTTGCTGCTGGCGGCCGGCGCCACCCTGCTGGCGGTGTGGGCCCTGCCCGGCGTGCTGCAGGGCGTGGAAGAACGTTCCGCCACCCTGATCTGGCATGGCGCGCAAGGCGCTGCGGCCGAGCGCCGTCTGGTGCTGGTGGATATCGACGAGAAAAGCCTGCAGGCCCTGGGCCCCTGGCCCTGGCCGCGCGAGCGCCTGGCCGCGCTCTCCCGCGGGCTGGATTCACTGGGCGCGCAGCTCAAGCTGTTTGACGTGGTGCTGGCCAACCCGCGCCCGGAAGACGCCCGCCTGCGCCAGGCCTTCACCGGTTCCACGGTCATGGGCGAACTGTTTTCGCTCAATCCAGCCAACCGCCTGCAGAGCGGTCGGCTGGCCGGTGCCCTGCCCAACGAGGCCTGCCCGGAAGCGGCTGCTCCGGCTTACGGGTATCTGGCCAATGCCACCGACCTGGTGGTGCAGAAGGCAGGACACCTCACGCCCCGGCTGGACCCCGACGGCACCGTGCGCCGCGTACCGGCCCTGGTGTGCTACCGCGGCGCCACCTATCCGGCCCTGGTGCTGGCCGGCCTGATCGAAGCCACGGGTTTTGCCGGACCGCTGGAGGTGGTGCCCGGCCAGGGCCTGCTGGACCCGGACTGGACCCTGCGCCTGCCGGGCTTTGACATTCCCCTGGATGCCCAGGGCAACCTGCGGGTGTCGTTCCGGTTGCCGCGCAGCGCCTTCCAGGCCGTATCGGCTTCCGACGTGCTGCAGGGCAAGGTGCCGGCCGAACGCTTCAAGGGCGCCTGGGTGCTGGTGGGTTCCACCGCCTTCGGCGTGGGCGATGCCGTGCCCACCGCCCGCGGCGGCACGGAAAGCGGCCTGTTCGTGCATGCCGAACTGCTCTCCTCGTTGCTGGACGGGCGGGTGCCCTACGCCCCGCGCGCCGCGCGTCTGTGGCCGTGGGCGGCCGCTGCGCTGTCGGCCCTGCTGCTGACCCTGCTGGTGCGCCGCCGCGCCACGCCGCCGCTGCTGCCGCTGGCGGCCCTGGTGCTGGCGCTGGGCTTCTTCGGGCTGCACGCGCTGCTGCTGCTCAAGGCCAACCTGTGGTTCTCCTGGGCGGCGCCCTCCCTGTTTGCCCTGCTGGCCGCGGCGGGACTGGCCACCGTGGAACATGCGCGCGCCCGCGTGGAACGCGAACGGGTGTACCAGAATCTGGCCAGCTACCTGCCCACGGACGTGGCGGCCCGGGTGGCCTTCGAAGCGCAGACCGGCCAGGTGCAGGCCGTGCACCGCGACGTGACCGTGCTGGCCGCGGACCTGCGGAATTTTTCTGCGTTCTGCAAGGCGCGCCCGGCCGAAGAAAGTGCCCTGCTGCTGCACGTGTTCTTTTCCACGGCGGCGGAAGTGATTGCAGCCCACGGTGGGGTGGTAGAGCACATGGTGGGCGACGGCATCCTGGCGGTGTGGAACGGCGAAGCCGACTGCGCGGAACATGAAGCCAAGGCCCTGGCCGCAGCCAAGGACCTGTGGCTGCGCTGCACGGCCCAACTGCCGGATGCGCAGCGTTTTGGCCTGGAGCCCCTGGACGTGGGCGTGGGCGTGGAATCGGGCCTGGCCCTGGTGGGTTCCTTCGGGCCTTCGGGCCGGCGCACCCACACCGTCATGGGCGAACCCGTGTCCGTGGCCCTGCGCCTGCAGGCCATGACGGCGGATCTCGCAGCCCCCGTGCTGGTGGGCGAAGCAGCCGCACGGCGCGTTCCCCGGGCAGACCTGATAGACTTGGGGCTTTTCCTGCTTGAGGGGTTGTCCCATGAATGCGTGGTCTATTCGTTGCGAGTGCCGCTGGATGATGACCGGACCCGGCACGCAAGTCCCCTCAAACTGGTAAAGCCGGAAGCAGCCTGAACCCACTGTCCCTGCCCAGTCTGTAATTCGTGTCAAAACTCTGCCTCCTGTTGGGTGTGCTGGCCCTCCTGGCCTGCCGCATGGCACTGGCCGAACCCTGTCCTTCGTCCTTTCCCCTCAATCCGCCGGCGGACAAAGCCGCCCTGACGGCCGCGATGCAGCAGCTCAAGGGCCAGGAAGACGCCTGCCAGAACCGCGCCGACTATTACAACTACCGCGGCCTGGTGGCCCTGCAGCAGGGCGATGCCCGGGGCGCGGCGGAATGGCTGGAACGGGCCCTGCTGCTCAACCCGGATCTGGCCGGCGTGCAGGTGGACTACCTGCGGGCCCTGGCCCTGGCCGGCGACCAGGCCAGCGCCGCCAACCTGGCCCAGTCCCTGCTGGCCCGCTCCGACCTGCCGCCCACGGTGGCGGCCTGGCTGCCCCGCCAGTACCAGGACTGGCGCAGCAGCGAAGCCTGGATCACGCGCTTCAGCATTGCGGTGCTGGGGGGGTATGAAACCAACCTCAACGGCGCGCCCCAGAATCCCTTCGTGACGCTGACGCTAGGCTCCGGCAACCTGCTGCTGCAGCTGGCCCCCCAGTTTCAGGCCAAGGGGGGCAGCGCCGGGCAGGTGGTGTTTTCCGGGGTTGCCGGCAAGGACACGGGCAGCGACGCTTTCGTGCTGATCGGCCAGGCCCAGACCCGCAACGGGGCGGACAGCAGCACCAATTTCCAGCAGGTGGACCTGGGGGGCGTGTGGCGCCATGCCCTGGGTGACAACGGCACATTGCTGCGGGGCGACACCATTTCCCTGCGTTATGGCGGGCAGCAGCTCTACCAGAGCCTGCGCCTGGAACCGGGTTTTGAATGGGGCGGCAAGGTCTGTTCCCCCCGGCTGGGCATGCTCTACAACGCCTACACCTATCCGGTCAGCCACGAACTGGACGGGCGCTACCTGGGCGGGGTGGCGGGCCTCGCCTGCGCCGTGGGGGTGAACCAGCTGCGCGGCCAGGTGAGCGCCGGGCACGACCAGGCGGCCTACACCGACCGGCCGGGCGGCAACGAGCAGGTGCGGGAGCTGACCCTGGGCTGGCACCGCCCCCTGGGGGCCGGCAGCATGGACCTGGAAGGCATCCTGGGTGGCATGCAGGACGCCAGCGGCTACAGCAGCCTTCTGGCCAACGGGGCCAGCCGGACGGTGAACCGCCAGTACCTGCGGCTGGAGTACGACCACCCCATCACCGGACAGTGGGAAGGGCTGGTGTACGGGGAGCTCAACCGGCAGGACAGCAACGTGTCGCTTTTTTCCGTCACGGACCGTGCCATTTATGCCGGATTGCGCTGGAAAACCCCATAAAAACGCTGGGTTGCTTGTTTTTTTTTGAAAATTGCGTAAACTGGCCGGACGTGTAACCAGCGGGGGGATTCCGTTTTTAAAGCTGGTGTGATTGCAGTCACAGATCACAAGCATGGGAAAGGGAACAATGAAGTCGTACGCTCGGCGCCCAGAGTTGGGGAAAGCGCTTTGGAACCCCAGAGTTCTTTGCCGAAAATTGGTTGCCACCACTGGCAATAAAAAAGTTAACCGGCTGATTCCGAAAAGAAATTTCGGATCACCATAAACCAGAGAGGAAAACAATGAGTCAGCTGACCCCTTCATCGAATATCGTTGGTCTCTACATTGCGATCAACAACGAAACACCTGGGTACACCCAGTACACCAGCGAGATGAACAACAACAATTACACGAGCGGCATCAACTATGCCCAGCAATTGTTGACCCAGAACGGCATCAGCTACAACGCGGCCGCCCCTGGAACCGTCGCTTCCACCACGCTGGCTTCCGTGTTTTCCAACCTGGGCCTGGCAACCACCGGAACCTCCGGTGCCGCAGCCGCCCAAGCCGGCCTCTACAACGCCATGGTGTCGATCCTGAATTCGCCCACCAGCGCTGTTGTGACCGCCAACGGCAACAATTCGCTGGCCTACGCCATCAACTGGCTGACGAGCGCGCTGGCCACCCTGTCCAGCAGCGATGCCAACTACTCCAACTACAGCACGGCAAAGACCAACCTCAACAACATGATCTCCAACGGCATTACCTATTCGTCGGTTTCGACGAACGTAAGCGCCGGGACGCCGAGCACGACCACGCCTGCAGTTACCTTTACGCTCACTACAGGTATTGACAACATTACCCCGAGCGGTAACAGCACCATCAATGGTGTGCTGGGCAGCAGCGCCACGCTGAATGCTCTGGACTCCATCAAAGCTACCGGCACAGGCAACGCGATGAGTATCGTTGACCAAACTGCTGTCGGTACCCAGTCTACGGTTCCCACAGTGACCGTGTCCGGCGTGCAAACCGCAACATTTACCTCCACCTCCGCGCTTACTCTGGATGCGTCGAGCTGGACAGGCCTGACATCATTGACTGTTTCGGCAAGTACTGCTCAAGGCTCGACCTCTGACCAGATCACTGCTGCAACAACCACGGCTGTAACCGTAACTGAAACCGCGGGCGCCTCTACAGGTACGACAACGGTTGATGGTGGTTCTACGGTTGGATTGACAGTGACTGCCAAAGATAGCGGAGCGACTCTTCTTGGCGGGATTAACGTTGGCGGTACAACCGCATCTGGCGGCGCCGACACTGTGACAGACACTGTCACACTCGCTACTGCCGGCAGCGCGCAGGGCAACATTTCCGTCAATGGCGGTGGTGCCGTAACGATTACATCTACGGTTAATGACGGCATTGCCCTGAGTGCCTCGACTGGCACAGAAACCGCCAACAAAGCGGCGACCATCACTGTTTCCGGTGCCGTTGGTGCGGTGACGGTGAATGACAACACCGCCATCACCAGCAAAACGACCATTGCCACCACTGCAGATGCGGTTTCGGTAACCGGCGGTTCCAGCGTGACCGTGACGGAAGCCACCACCACGACTTCCGCAGCGACTGGCGTATCCAGCATCACCGATGGCAATGTCAGTGTTACCGGCGACTCCACCACAACCACCGTTACCGTGAATCAAGACGCGGTGGCGACGGGTGCCATTGCTGCCAAAGCGGCTGCTGCAGTCACGGGTGTGGCATCTGTCACAGGCGTGACGGCTGGCCCTGGTGTTGAGGCTGTGACCGCAGTAACTGCAGTGAATAGCGGCAATTCCTCAGCTGCAACGGCGGCAGTGAGCAGCACTCCCACCATCACCGCTGACGGTACCGTGAACATTGCGGATGCCAACGCTGCCAACTCAACTACGGCAACTGCCAACACCAAGACAGGCACAATCAGCTCCGTAACCCTTGCCAACTTTGGTACCGCGAACATCAGCTCGGCGGCATTGAACAGCTTGAACCTCTCTGGTACTGGGGCGACGGTAAACACCTACGAAGGCGGTTCCAACGCTTCCACCAATACGACGCTGGGTCTGACTGTCAATAATCTGTCCTCGTCGACTTTGGTTGATCAGTCAAACCAGTTCAAGACAATCAATGTGACCACCGGTGCGAAGGATTCCACCCTGACGAACCTTACGGATTCGGCGCTGACCACCTTGACCGTTTCAGGCTCCAGCAACTTGATCCTGACGAACGCACCCAGCTCGACCAAGCTGGCTACGGTCACCGTCAGCGGTGCTGCAGGCTTGAATGCTGACCTTCATGGCCTGGGCGCAACTTTGAAGAGCTTTACCACCACTTCCAGTGGGACCATTACCGCTACCCTGGATGACACCACCCAAACCTTCAAAGGTTCAACCGGTCAAGACGTCATCAGCCTCGCGGGCGATGCCACCAAGGCGATTACCGGTGGTTCGGCAACCAACAACGAAGTGGTTCTGACGGCTGCAGCAAGCACCTATACTGCTGCCAATTTCGGAACGAATGTGACGGGCTTCACGACCTTGGGTGTCAATGCCAGTGCGGGTGCTAACACCTACGATATGCATGGTATTTTCACGGGCTACAATGCAATCGACCTGCAAAGTGCCATGGGTGCCAACACAACCACTTTCTCGGGCGTTGCGGCTGGCACATCGCTGGCGATTGAAACAAACGAGACAGGGACAGTAGCCTATACGCTGTTTCCGGCCAGCAGCACAGCAGTCGTTAACGCTACCATCAACACAACGTCCACGGACACGGGCATCACTGTTAACAACCTGTCGCTCAACGACAGCAACGCTGATGGCGTGGCAACATTGAATGTGACGAGCAATGCCAAGGATGCCGCTCAAGCCACAGGGACTACCAACACCATTACCACGTTGACAGACACTGGTCTGACTGCGCTGAGCATTTCCGGTAATGCGGCGCTGAACGTCGGAACCATTTCTCTGGGTCAGCCTGGCCAAGCCACCCCGGTTGGCGTTGCCTCGTTTACCCTGACGGACAACAGCGTTGCCTACTCCAACACAGGCAGCAGCGCCGTGGGAAGCACAATCACGACCTTCACTGACGACACGCTGGGTACCTTGACGTTTGCCGGCACCAATGGGGACACGATCACCACCCTGAATGACAACAATGCGGTCAATTTGACCATTGCTGACAACAATTCGGGTGGTGCAACAATTACCACGTTGTCCACAGACGCGAACACCAACAAGGTAATCCACACCGGTCTGTCGAACCTGACGTTTACCGGCAGCGGCGCCACCACAATCAGCACCCTGACCATGGCGGCTAACTCGGCGGCGCTGACCTACACCAACTCCGGTACAGCCACCGATACCATCACTGCAATTAATGATGGGACAAACCTTTCGACCACCTCTTCGCTGACGGTCAAGGGCAACATCGGCATTGGCACGGCTGGCTCGACGGTGTCCGGGGATACCCCGGTTGCCTTCTCGGATTCCACGGATGGAGTGACCATCGCAGCAGGAACCGACAACGCTCACTTGAGCCTCAAGGTTGCTGGTGCGGCGTCGGGCAAAACCGACACGATTACTGTTGGCAACGCCAATAACTACATCGTTGACGAGTCTTCTGCCGGAACGGTCAAGGTGACGGTTGGCACTGGTTCCAACTACATCATGTTGGGTACCAACACGGGCAACGCTTCGACCGCCAGCTACAGCGTCACAATGGGTTCCCGCTCCGCAAACACCAACCCCAACGTGGTTGTGGTGGGTACCGCTGGTTCCAACTACGCATCAGCTGCTAACTACGTGATTACCGGTGCTGTTTCCGGTGACATGGTGGTCTTCGGGGCCGATACATCGTCCACCAGCACGACCCCGACCGCGACGACACTGACCTCCTACAACACGCTGTCTTCAGCAATTGCAGCTCTCGAGTCTGCTGCTAGCGCGGCTCACAGCGTTGCATACGGTGTGTATGGCGGTAACACGTACGTCGTTGAAGATCAGTCTGGTACCAACAGTGCAACGACAACGTCTGTTGTTGAACTGGCCAGCTACACTGGCTCCATCACGGCTTCGACGGGTTACGTCACCGTGGGCTCCACGGCTGGTAGCACGACTGCCTCCGCGTTGCCGACCGACTTCTTCATCAGTGCTGGTAGCACAAACGGCGTTACTCTCGTGGCAGGTGCCAACACGGTCAATATGTCTGGAGCCACCGCAGGTGGATTTACTCAGACTCTTACCGATGGTACGGGGACGACGAGCGTGACATTCAACGATACAAGCGCCAAAGGCACCGTAGGTGACACCCTGGCCCATAGCGGAACCGCAATGACGAGCCTTACTGTCAACAATAGCGGAACCGATACATTGACCGTGAGCACCTTCACAGACAACGCGCTGACTTCGTTGACTGGCAGCAATACCGGTACCGGCACGCTGACATTCAGCGGTGTGACAAGCAGTGCACTGACGAGTGTTACGCTGTCGGCTGGTGTTGCGGCAACTATAACGAGTTCCAGTGCTTCAGCCGTAACAGTCAGCGCAAGCAGCGATAACTCAGCTCTTACACTGGTTACAGGCGCAGGCGGTGACTCCATCACTGTGGGTACAGGTACCGATACGATTACGGCTGGAGCTGGTGCCAACACCATCACTTTGGGATCCGGACACACTGGTACGGATACCATTGTGTGGAACGCATCTACCAGCACTTCGAACAACGATACCCTTACCAACTTTGTGGCTGGAGCCAGCAAAGATGTGATCGATGTTTCAGTCGCTGGTGTTGGGACTGGTCATCTGGTCAGCATGACTACGGCGGCGACTACTGCTCCTGTCGCTGTTACGAGTGGTACAACAGTCCTTGTAGAAACCTACACCGGTGCAACAGAGGTTGGTGTTAATGGTGCGAACGTCATTGATTACACAGGTGCTGCAACAACGTCTGCAAACTTGCTTACCTTACTGACCACAGCTGCAACAGCGATTACGGCAATTTCAACAAATGCTGCAACAGCGGGTACGGGGATTCTGGTTGAATACACCAGCAGCGTTGATAACAAGATTCACGTCGCTGACTTGACCTTGGCTGCTGCTACGGCAACTACTGGAGCTACTGCGCTGACTGACATCGTTCTTACAGGTCAGACAACGCATTTGGTTGGAGGGGCTACAGGCAACTTTGCGTTTGTTGCTTAACCCAGCGTAGTTGTAGCTCCCCACAGAACACCGTGGGTTGCATCAAATCAAACCCCACCGCTCAAAAGGCGGTGGGGTTTTTCTTAACTAACTTTGGAAGTTGAAATGACCACGATCAGGATTGACGACAAGGAATACGCAATTGACTCCCTCTCGCAGGCAACCAAAGAGCAGTTGGCAAGCCTCCGGTTTGTCGATAGCGAATTGGCAAGGCTCCAGGCGCAGATCGCTGTTCTTCAAACAGCCCGTATCGCTTACGCCAAGGCAGTGCAAGAATCGTTGCCGAATTTTGAAGGGGATACGGTCAAGTTTTAAGTACCGTGTGGTGTGGGGTTCAGCAAGCCTAGCTAGATGGATTGAAAACAGATTGGTCCAGGTAACACGGACAGGGATCGTTAGCCAGAACGAATTCGAGTTTTTACTTACCCGTCTGGCTATCCTTACGAACCCATCTGATTTGAATGAACCCCGTCCAAAACGCCAGGGTTAGGATCGTCACGAGAATCGTGGTGGCTTGAAACAAAAACAGATGATTCGGGTAAAAGGGCAGGGATGCAAGAAAACCGATTGCGCTGGCAAGGTATCCTTTCATGAAGCCTCCGCAGTAGTTCACAGCATGCATTTTTGCTTGCATGATGACGAGGTCAGTATAGCGACTCGATTGAAGTTTCGCAGCCCACATTGGTGAAATTGGAGCAGATGCGTCCCACCAAAACCCGAATGCATTTCTGCGTCTTACCGTAACTGAAAATCCCCGCATTTCCCCCATCTCACACCGCCCCTGAAACCCAGTCTGGGTGCGGGTGCTTGACCGACCAAAAATCTGGTGGCAATGTTTTTCTTCGCCTCAACCCAAGCTCCTTGCATCAACGTGATTTCTTTCCCACGTTGCGTTTGAAGGAGCTTTCATGTTTTCTCAAGACCCAGAACAAGCGTCCCACATCATCCAGAACTGGTGCTTTTGTGATTGCTGCGGGAGAGACCTGGATCCGCGGCAATGCAGCGAGGAATTCCAGGAAGCACTGCACATCCGCTATCGACCAGGACCTGGCTCAGATCACATCCCGCAGGGCTGTCTCGTGGAATGCGTGGTTTGCCAGCACTGTCTTCACAAGTTCCTCGGGAAGTACATGCGGATCACCCGGCCCGACGTGGTTCACGTCCCCCGGCCGGATTTTCAGCTGGATGACGAATACGTGGATTACATGCGGGAGCTCCGTGATTACTTTGGAGGGGAGGGTGATGATGAAACGAAACATTGAGGTGAAGCGGTACCTGCGCAATTTCCTGAGGATCTACTTTGCGCCCTTCATTGAGATCG
>JAJZPY010000054.1 GCA_021811005.1 Pseudomonadota bacterium | reverse complement strand
TCTGTGGCCGCCGAAGTGCGTGCCTACCGCAAACCCGAGCCTTACAAGGGCAAGGGCGTGCGTTACGCCGACGAAGTGATCGTGCTCAAGGAAACCAAGAAGAAATAAGGCGGACAGATCATGATGCATGCAAACGGAAGATTGCGTCGGGCCCGTCGGACCCGCGCCAAGATTGCAGAGTTGTGCGCCGTGCGCCTGACCGTGCACCGGACCAACCTGCACGTCTATGCGCAGATCATCGACGCGACCGGATCGAAGGTGCTGGCAAGCGCTTCGACCCTGGAACCCGAAGTGCGCAAGGAAATGGCCAATGGCGGCAACGTCAATGCGGCAGCCCTGGTGGGGCGGCGCATTGCTGAAAAAGCCCGCAAGGCTGGAATTGAAAGCGTGGCTTTCGACCGCTCGGGCTTTCGTTACCACGGCCGCGTGAAGGCGCTGGCCGAGGCGGCCCGTGAAGGCGGCCTGAAGTTTTAACGGATAAGCGAGACCCACTGGGATAGCACATGGCAAAGAACGATAGCGAAGAGCGCGGCGACGGCCTGCGCGAAAAGATGGTCGCGGTGAACCGCGTCACCAAGGTGGTCAAGGGCGGCCGTATCCTCGGCTTTGCCGCACTGACCGTGGTGGGCGACGGCGATGGCGGCATCGGCATGGGCAAGGGCAAGGCCCGCGAAGTGCCGGTGGCCGTGCAGAAGGCCATGGAACAGGCACGCCGCAAGATGGTCAAGATCAACCTCAAGAACGGCACGCTGTTCCACGCGGTGGTTGGCGAACATGGCGCCGCCAAGGTGTTCATGCAGCCGGCTTCCGAAGGTACCGGAATCATTGCCGGCGGCCCGATGCGCGCCGTGTTCGAAGTGATGGGCGTGACCAACGTGCTGGCCAAGTGCATCGGTTCCACCAACCCGTACAACGTGATCCGTGCCACCCTCAACGGCCTTGAAGCCGTCCGCCGCCCTGCCGAAGTGGCAGCCAAGCGGGGCAAGACGATCGAAGAAATCACGGAGTGACGACATGAACGCCACCGCCCAGAAGACCATCCGGGTCACCCTGACCAAAAGCCCGATCGGGGCCCTCAAAGCCCACAAGGCCTGCGTGCGTGGCCTCGGCCTGCGCCGCATGCACCACACGGTGGAAGTCAAGGACACTCCGGAAAACCGCGGCATGATCAACAAGGTCAGCCATTTGGTTCGTTGCGAATAAAGGATTGCGGTCATGGAACTCAATACACTGAAACCAGCAGCGGGCGCCAAGCGGGCCCGCCGCCGCGTCGGTCGCGGCATCGGCAGCGGCCTGGGCAAGACGGCCGGCCGTGGACACAAGGGGCAGAAATCGCGTTCCGGCGGTTTCCACAAGGTGGGCTTCGAAGGCGGCCAGATGCCGCTGCAGCGCCGCCTGCCCAAGCGTGGTTTCGAGCCGTTTACCCGCCATGGCACCGAACAGGTTCGCCTGGCCGACCTCGCCCGCGTTGAAGGCGAAGTCATCGATTTGCTGGCACTCAAGCAGGCCGGACTGGTGTCCGGGGCTGCAGGCGCCGCCAAGGTGTTCCTGAAGGGCGAGCTGTCGCGCGCGGTGAAGCTGCGCGGCGTCGGCGTGACCAAGGGCGCGCGGGCGGCCATCGAGGCAGCCGGCGGCTCGGTTGAAGAACAGCAGCAACAGGGTGCCTGAACTTGGCGACTGCGGGCAATGCCCTGGCGGGCGGAAAACTGGACGATCTGAAGCGTCGTCTGTGGTTCGTCGTGGGCGCCCTGGTGGTGTACCGCATCGGCGCCCACATTCCGGTTCCCGGCATCAATCCTGACGAGCTGGCCAAGCTGTTCAACAGCCAGCAGGGCGGGATCCTCGGCATGTTCAACATGTTTTCCGGGGGGGCGCTGTCGCGCTTTACGGTGTTTGCGCTGGGGATCATGCCCTATATTTCGGCGTCGATCATCATGCAGTTGCTGGGCAGCGTGATACCCAGCCTGGAAGCGCTGAAGAAGGAAGGCGAAGCCGGTCGCCGGAAAATTACGCAGTACACGCGCTATGGCACGGTGGTGCTGGCCTTTTTCCAGGCCTCGGGCATTGCCATCGCGCTGGAAGCGCAGCCGGGCCTGGTGCTCGACCCCGGCTTTGCATTCCGCGTCACCACGGCGGTCACCCTGGTGACGGGCACCATGTTTTTGATGTGGCTGGGTGAACAGATTACGGAACGCGGCATTGGCAACGGCATTTCGCTGATCATTTTCGCGGGTATCGTCGCCGGCCTGCCGCGCGCGGTGGGCAGCACGCTGGAGCTGGTCCGGACTGGCGCATTTTCCTGGTTCATGGCGCTGTCGCTGTTTGCGGCGGTGGTCCTGGTGACGGCACTGGTGGTATTCGTGGAGCGCGGCCAGCGCAAGATCACGGTGAACTACGCCAAACGCCAGGTCGGCAACAAGGTGTACGGGGGGCAAAGCTCCCATCTGCCGCTCAAGCTGAACATGGCGGGCGTGATTCCGCCGATTTTCGCGAGCAGCATCATCCTGTTCCCGGCCACGCTGGCAGGCTGGTTTGGCAGCCGCGAGAATTTTGGCTGGCTCAAGGACATCAGCTCGCTGCTGAGCCCGGGGCAACCGGTCTATGTGCTGCTGTATGCAGGGGCCATCCTGTTTTTCTGTTTTTTCTATACGGCCCTGGTGTTCAACAGCAAGGACACGGCGGACAACCTGAAGAAGAGCGGAGCTTTCGTGCCGGGAATCCGGCCCGGGGAACAGACGGCGCGGTACATCGACAAGATCATGACGCGCCTGACGCTGACGGGAGCCATCTACATCACGCTGGTGTGTCTGCTGCCCGAGTTTTTGATTGTGAAGTTCAACGTGCCTTTTTATTTTGGTGGAACTTCACTCCTGATCATCGTCGTGGTAACGATGGATTTTATGGCCCAGGTGCAGTCCTACGTCATGTCGCAACAGTACGAAAGCCTTTTGCGCAAGGCCAATTTTAAGGGGCTGTCGACAAGGTAATGGCCAAGGAAGATACGATCGAGATGCAGGGTGAAATCCTGGAAACCCTGCCTAACGCAACGTTCCGCGTAAAACTCGAAAACGATCATGTGGTATTGGGACACATATCCGGGAAAATGCGCATGCATTACATCCGGATTTTGCCGGGCGACAAGGTGACCGTGGAGCTGACGCCCTACGATCTGACGCGTTGCCGAATTATTTTCCGCGCCAAATAGCGCGGACTGCAGGAGAAAAAAATGAAAGTACAGGCATCTGTGAAAAAAGTCTGCCGCAAGTGCAAGCTGGTGCGGCGCAAGGGTGTGTTGCGCGTGATCTGTGAAGATCCTCGCCACAAGCAGCGCCAGGGCTAAGCCTGGGCTTTCGCTAAAACGTTAACGCAACAGAATCCGAGGTCGTTTATGGCTCGTATCGCTGGGGTCAATATCCCGAATCATCAACACGCCGAGATCGCGCTGACTGCGATCTATGGCATCGGTCGTTCGCGCGCACGCGACATTTGCGCAGCGGCGGGCGTTCCGATCAATGCCAAGATCAAGGATCTCACGGACGCGGACATGGAAAAGCTCCGTGTCGAAGTGACCAAGTTCAGTGTCGAAGGCGATCTGCGTCGTGAAGTGTCGCTCAACATCAAGCGTCTGATGGACCTGGGCAGCTATCGTGGCAGCCGCCACCGTCGTGGCCTGCCCTGCCGCGGTCAGCGTACGCGCACCAATGCGCGCACCCGCAAGGGACCGCGCAAGGCTGTTCGCACAACGAAGTAATTGAAGGAAGAATCCTGAATGGTTAAGCCCAACACAGCAACCCGCGCTCGCAAGAAGGTCAAGAAGAATGTGGCCGAAGGCATTGCGCACATTCACGCATCGTTCAACAACACCATCGTGACGATCACGGACCGCCAGGGCAATGCCTTGTCGTGGGCCACGTCGGGCAGCAACGGGTTCAAGGGCTCGCGCAAGAGCACACCCTTCGCAGCCCAGATCGCGGCGGAAAATGCGGGCAAAGCCGCGCAGGAATGTGGCGTGAAAAACCTTGAAGTCCGCATCAAGGGACCGGGACCGGGACGTGAGTCCGCCGTCCGCGCCCTCAATGCGGTCGGATTCAAGATCACCAGCATCTCGGATGTGACGCCCGTGCCGCATAACGGCTGCCGTCCGCCCAAGAAGCGTCGTATTTAACCAGGGATCGGGAGAAAGAACGTGGCAAGAAACCTGGATGCAAAGTGTCGCCAGTGCCGTCGGGAAGGCGAAAAGCTTTTCCTCAAGGGCGAAAAGTGTTTCACGGACAAGTGCGCAGTGGAACGGCGCGCCTACGCTCCCGGCCAGCATGGCCAGAAGCAGGGCCGGCAGTCGGACTACGGCGGCCAGTTGCGCGCCAAACAGAAAGTGCGCCGCATTTACGGCGTTCTGGAGCGGCAGTTCCGCAAAACCTACTTTGCCGCTGAGCGTGCTCGCGGCATCACGGGCGAAACGCTCCTGCAATCGCTGGAAAGCCGTCTCGACAACGTGGCCTACCGCATGGGCTTCGGCGCCTCGCGCGCGGAAGCGCGCCAGGTGGTGCGTCACAACGGTATTTTGGTCAATGGCCGGCGGGTGAACATCCCCTCTTTCCAGTTGCGCCCCGGTGATGCCGTGGAAGTGGCCGAAAAGTCCAAGGCCCAGTTGCGCATCAAGGGCTCCGTCGAAGCGGCAGAAAGCCGCGGATTTCCGGAATGGCTGGAAGTGGATGCCAAGGCCATGAAGGGGATTTTCAAGGCGCGTCCCCAGCGCAGCGAACTGCCCTCGACCATCAACGAATCCCTGGTGGTGGAACTGTACTCGAAGTAACAGAGTTCCTTCACCAGTCAGTTACAAGGACAGACGATGCAAAGCCAAACCAATGCTTTTCTGAAGCCGCGCAGTATCGAAGTGCAGAATGTTTCTCCCACCTATGCCAAGGTGGTGATGGAGCCTTTCGAGCGCGGTTATGGCCACACGCTGGGCAACGCCCTGCGCCGGATTTTGCTGTCTTCCATGCCGGGGTTTGCGCCGACGGAAGTCAAGATTGCCGGCGTGTTGCACGAGTACTCCACCGTGGAAGGCGTCCAGGAAGACGTGGTGGACCTGCTCCTCAACCTCAAGGGCGTGGTGCTCAAGCTGCACAACCACAATGAGACGGTGCTCAAGCTCATCAAGGTGGGCCCGGGCGTGGTCACGGCGGGCGACATCGAAGCCCAGCACGACGTGGAAATCATCAACCCCGACCACGTGATCGCTCACCTCACGGCCGGCGGCAAGCTCGACATGCAGATCAAGGTCGAACAGGGACGCGGCTACCAGCCCGCCACCACCCGTGCGGTTGACCAGGAATCGCGCGCCGTGGGCGGCATCCAGCTGGACGCCTCCTTCAGCCCCGTGCGCCGTGTCAGCTACTCCGTGGAAAGCGCGCGCGTGGAACAGCGCACCGACCTCGACAAGCTGGTCATGGACATTGAAACCAACGGTGCCATCGAACCCGAGGAAGCCATCCGTTTCGCCGCGCGCGTGCTGATGGACCAGCTGCACATTTTTGCCGATCTGCAGGGTACGCCCATGGCCCTGGAAGCAACCAAGGCGCCGCAGGTGGATCCCATCCTGCTGCAGCCCGTGGACGATCTCGAACTCACGGTCCGCTCCGCCAACTGCCTCAAGGCCGAAAACATTTACTACATCGGCGACCTGATTCAGCGTACCGAGACCGAACTGCTCAAGACCCCCAACCTGGGTCGCAAGTCGCTCAACGAAATCAAGGAAGTGCTGGCGTCCAAGAGCCTGACGCTGGGCATGAAGCTGGAAAACTGGCCGCCTGCCGGCCTGACCGACCGCCGCTAAGCGCGATCGACACGAATCTATAGGAAAAATTCATCATGCGTCACCGTCAGAGCAATCGCAAGCTGAACCGCACCACCAGTCACCGGCTGGCCATGCTGCGCAACATGACCAACTCCCTGCTGCGGCATGAAGTGATTCGCACCACGCTGCCCAAGGCCAAGGAACTGCGCCGCGTGGCTGAACCGCTGATCACGCTGGGCAAGGCCCCTTCGCTCGCCAACCGGCGTCTGGCCTTCAGCCGCCTGCGCGACCGCGAAATGGTCACCAAGCTGTTCGACGAACTGGGTCCGCGCTACCAGACCCGCAACGGGGGCTACCTGCGCATCCTCAAGTTCGGTTTCCGTCAGGGCGACAACGCCCCCATGGCGCTGGTCGAACTGCTGGACCGTCCCGAACAGACGGGCTCGGCCGAAGCGGCACCGGAAGCCTGAAGCAGGTTTTCCGGGCCCCAAAAAAAACCGCCGGTCATCCGGCGGTTTTTTTTGCGAAGCTTCCGGCTTGCGCCGGAAGGTTGCTCAGAACGGGATGTCGTCCGGGAAATCGTCGAACTTGCCGCCGTTGCCACCGTTGCCGCCGGAAGAGCGGGAGGAGCCGCCGTTGCCGGAAGGCATGTCGGCGCTGGCGGAGCCGCCACCGGAACGGCTGCCCAGCATCTGCATGCGGTCTGCCACGATTTCCGTGGTGTACTTGTCCTGGCCGTCCTTGTCCTGCCACTTGCGGGTTTGCAGGCGGCCTTCGAGGTACACCTGGCTGCCCTTCTTCAGGTATTCGCCGGCGATTTCGGCGAGCTTGCCGAAAAAGGCCACCCGGTGCCATTCGGTGCGCTCCTGCTTTTCTCCGCTCTTGTCCTTCCAGGTGTCGGTGGTGGCCACGCTGATGTTGGTGATGGCACCGCCATCGGGCATGTACCGGACTTCGGGGTCGCGCCCCAGGTTGCCCACCAGAATCACTTTGTTGACTGATGCCATGACTGTTTCTCCCTCGGTTAGCTGGCTTTTTTGACCTGCATGGGCCACGCCACCGCAAGCCAGATGGTGGTGAGCCCCGCGCAGAATACGGGTACGACGTCGGACCCCCAATGCTTGGACAGGAGGCCCGCCAGGGCTCCGCCGCAGAAGGCGCCCAGGAACTGGATGCTGCTGTAGATGCCGGTGGCCGTCCCCTTGGTGCCCGGCGGGGTCACCACGGTGACCAGCGAGGGCAGGGAGGCTTCCAGCACGTTGAAGGCCACGAAAAAGACCGTCAACCCGGTGGCGATGCCGCGCACGCTGCCCAGGCCCGTGAACAGGATGGCCTGCGCGGCCAGCAGGACGGCCACCGAAGCAAGGAAAACCGCCTTGCGCCACTTGCCGTGGGACAGGGCGACGCCGGGAATCATGAGGATGAAGGATCCCGCCATCACTGGCAGGTACAGTTTCCAGTGATCGGACTGGGGCAGCCCGGCCTGCACCAGGGACTGCGGCACCACCACGAAGGTGGCCATGAGGCTGGCGTGCAGCGCGAAAATGCCCCAGTTGAGGCGCAGCAGTTCGGCATGGCGCAGCACCAGGGAGAACGATGCGCGCGGCGCACGCTGCGGCGCGTGCGGGGAATCGGGCACGACCCATTGCGAGACGCCGATGGCCAGCAGGGCCAGCACGCCGGTCATGGCGAAAATGCCGGGCACGCCGATGTGGGGATACAGGACCGGGGCAAGAATCATGGAGGCGCTGAACGTGAGCCCGATGGTGACGCCGATGAGCGCCATCGCCTTGGTGCGGTGCTGTTCGCGCGTGAGGTCGGCCGTGAGGGCGATGATGGCGGCGGAAATGGCACCGGCCCCCTGGATGACGCGGCCCAGGATGATGCCGCCGATGCTGCCGGCGGAAGCGGCCACGAAACTGCCCAAGGCAAAAATCACCAGCCCTCCTGCGATCACGGGTTTGCGTCCGATGCGGTCCGACAGCCAGCCCAGCGGAATCTGCAGCAGGGCCTGGGTCAGTCCGTAGGCGCCGAGCGCGATGCCCACCAGCACCTTGTCGTCCCCACCCGGCAAATGCCCGGCGTACAGGGCAAAAACCGGCAGAATGATGAACATGCCCAGCATGCGCAGGCCAAAAATGCTGGCCAACCCCAGGCTGGCGCGCCATTCCAGGGGATTCATTTTATCGGTGGTTTTCATGGGAACGAGGCGGGATAAAGTAAGATTTTGGCGTATATTAACAGGTTAAAACTTATTCCAGCATTGAATGCGGCGCCGACATTTGTGACACAAGATTTCCTGCGCATCCGGGGCGCACGTACCCACAACCTGAAAAACATCGATCTGGACATTCCGCGTCACCGGCTGGCGGTGATCACCGGACTGTCGGGGTCGGGCAAGTCGTCGCTCGCGTTCGACACGCTGTATGCCGAAGGACAGCGCCGTTACGTGGAGTCCCTGTCCGCTTACGCGCGCCAGTTCCTGCAGCTGATGGAAAAGCCCGACGTGGACCTCATCGAAGGCCTGTCCCCTGCCATTTCCATCGAGCAGAAGGCCACCAGCCACAACCCCCGTTCCACGGTGGGCACGGTGACGGAAATCCACGATTACCTGCGCCTGCTGTTCGCGCGCGTGGGCGACCCCTACTGCCCCGAGCACCAGATCCTGCTGGAGGCGCAGAGCGTGTCGCAGATGGTGGATCACGTGCTGGCGTTGCCTGTGGACACCCGTCTCATGATCCTGGCGCCCCTGGTGATCGGGCGCAAGGGGCAGCAGCAGGAGCTGTTCAACGAGTTGCGCGCCCAGGGTTTCGTGAGGCTGCGCATCGACGGTGCGGTGGTGGACATCGACGCCATTCCGAAGCTCGACAAAAACCAGAAGCACACCATCGAAGTGGTGGTGGATCGCCTCAAGGTGCGTCCTGAAATGAAGCAGCGCCTGGCCGAGTCTTTCGAGACGGCCTTGCGCCACGCGGACGGACGGGCGCTGGCAGTGGAAATGGATGGCGGCCGGGAGCACCTGTTTTCCGCGCGCTTTGCCTGCCCGGTGTGCAGCTATTCCTTGCCGGAGCTCGAGCCGCGCCTGTTTTCCTTCAACAATCCCATGGGGGCCTGCGCCCATTGCGACGGACTGGGCGTGATCAGCTTTTTCGATCCGCGGCGCGTGGTGGCTTTCCCGCACCTGAGTCTTGCAGGCGGCGCCATCAAGGGCTGGGACCGGCGCAACCAGTTTTATTTCCAGATGCTCACGGACCTCGCCGCGCACTATGGCTTCGACCTCGAAACGCCTTTCGAGCGCCTGCCCCAGCGGGTGCAGGACATCGTGCTCATGGGTTCGGGCAAGGAAAAGATCGCCTTCCGCTATCCGGGCGAACGGGGCCGCTTCCGCATCAAGGAACACGCGTTCGATGGCGTGATTCCGAGCCTGGACCGGCGCTACGACGAGACGGATTCGGTCATGGTGCGCGAAGAGCTGTCCAAGCTGCTCAACCAGAAGCCCTGCCCCGAATGCAATGGCACGCGCCTGCGGCGCGAAGCACGCAACGTGCGGGTGGGCCGGCATACGCTGTACGAGTTGAGCGCGCTGCCGCTCAAGGATGCGCTTTCCCTCTTCCAGCATCTCAAGCTCAAGGGCAAAAAGCTCGCCATCGCCGACAAGATCCTCAAGGAAATCGTGGCACGCCTGCAGTTCCTCAACAACGTGGGACTCGACTACCTGCAGCTCGACCGTTCCGCCGACACCCTGTCGGGCGGCGAAGCGCAGCGCATCCGCCTGGCCTCGCAGATCGGCTCCGGCCTCACGGGAGTCATGTACGTGCTGGACGAACCGTCCATCGGCCTGCACCAGCGCGACAACCATCGCCTGCTGGAAACCCTGGTGCGCCTGCGCGACCTGGGCAACAGCGTGATCGTGGTGGAACACGATGAAGACGCCATCCGCGCGGCGGATTTCGTGGTGGACATGGGTCCCGGTGCGGGAGAACACGGCGGGCGGGTGGTGGCCACGGGCACTCCGGCCGAAGTGGCGGCCAATCCCGCTTCGCTCACCGGGCAATACCTGACGGGCGCGCGCCGCATCGCCCTGCCCGAATCGCGCCGGGCGCCCGACGCGGAACGCAGCCTGGTGATCCGTGGCGCCTCGGGCAACAACCTGAAGGGCGTCGACCTGTCCTTGCCCGTGGGGCTGTTCATTTCCATCACCGGGGTGTCGGGCTCAGGCAAATCCACGCTCATCAACGACACGGTGTATGCCGCGGTGGCGCGCCACCTCTACGACAGTTCGGCGGAACCGGCACCCTATGGGCGCATTGAAGGTCTGGAACATTTCGACAAGGTGATCAACGTGGACCAAAGCCCGATCGGGCGCACGCCGCGTTCCAATCCGGCCACCTACACGGGATTGTTCACGCCCATCCGGGAGCTTTTTGCCGGCATACCCCAGGCGCGCGAACGGGGCTACGGGCCCGGCCGCTTTTCCTTCAACGTGAAGGGGGGGCGCTGCGAAGCCTGCCAGGGCGACGGCGTGATCAAGGTGGAAATGCATTTTCTGCCGGACATCTACGTGCCCTGCGACGTCTGTCATGGCAAGCGCTACAACCGCGAAACGCTCGAGATCCAGTACAAGGGCAAGACCATCGACGAGGTGCTGCGCATGACGGTGGAAAACGCGCATGAATTCTTCAGCGCCATTCCGGCCGTGGCCCGCAAGCTGCAGACCCTGCTCGACGTGGGGCTGGGCTACATCACGCTCGGGCAGTCCGCCACCACGCTTTCCGGCGGCGAGGCGCAGCGGGTCAAGCTGTCGCTCGAGCTGTCCAAGCGCGACACCGGGCGCACCCTTTTCATTCTCGACGAACCCACCACCGGCCTGCACTTCCAGGACATCGACCTGTTGCTCCGCGTGCTGCACCGGTTGCGCGACCACGGCAACACGGTGGTGGTGATCGAACACAACCTCGACGTCATCAAGACTGCCGACTGGGTGGTGGACCTCGGACCGGAAGGCGGGGATGGCGGCGGGCGCATCATTGCCCAGGGCACGCCGGAAGCGGTGGCCGCCCATGCGGACAGCTTCACCGGCGCTTTCCTCAAGCCGCACCTCAAGCGTCGCCGCTCGTCCTAGCCCGTTCGCGCAGCATCGCGCGCGCCGCGTCGAGCGCCTGTTCCAGCGCCGGGCGCCGGTAGTCCCACAGCGGGTCGTCCGTGGGCGGCTGCAGCACCATGGTGGCGTTGGCCTCGAACAGCAGCACCTGGCCCGACGCATCCAGGCCAAAATCCATGCCGAAATAATCCAGTCCGATGGCTTCCTGCATGCGCGCCAGCGTGTCCATGACGAGCGGACCCAAAAAGCCGGCCGGGTCGTCCAGGAAGGCGGCTTCTTCGGCCCGGTAAGCCGTGGCCTGCGCCATGTCGGAGCTGAAGTAGTGGACTTTCCACTGGCGCGCCAGGGCCAGGTGGATGGGGTGGAGGCGGCCGTCGATGGACATCATGCGGAACTTGCGGAACAGGCCGTCCGCGCCTTGCGCATCCAGGAATTCCAGGGCCAGCAGTGCGTTGCCGGGCAGTTTTGCCAGGGCTTGCTCCACATCCCCGGGCGTCTCCGCGCGCACGAAAAACTGCCCGCCGTGATATCCCGGCGAACGCAGCAGCACGGGCAGGCCAAAGCCGTCTGCTTCCAGGGTTCGCGCAAACGACGCCGTTTCCGATTTTTCGAGCAGCGCCATGCGCGCCAGTTTCAGGCCGTCAAGCCGCTGCAGGCGACCGGCATGGGCGGTGCGTCCGGTCTGCAGGACGCGCTGCGGCGGGTTGATGCATGGCCTGCTGGAGCGGAAGGCCAGGCGCTCGGCGCGTGCCAGGGCCGGCGCGCAGCGGTCGGCGTCGCCGATGGCATTGAAGATCAGGGCGTGGGGCGGCAGCGGGGCTTCGGGGTCGGTGTATTCCGTGGCCAGGATGGTGGTGTGGAAATGACTGCGGTCGATCAGGAAGCGCCAGGGAATGTTGCCTTCTTCGGCGCTCGCCAGGATCAGCAGGGGCACGGCCGGCCCCGGGCCGCGATGGGGAATGGTGAGCTGCGGCCGCGCGCCGTACCCCAGTGCGCGATGGACGGCAGCGCCCTCCTCGTCTCCCAGGCGCGCGTGGCATGAAGCCAGGCCACGATGGACGTCCGCCCCGTCGGCACCCAGGTCGAGGGCGTGCCGGAACCGTTCGCGCGCGGCGTCCAGTTCGTTTTTGTGCAGCAGGAGGTTGGCGAGATTGAGGTGGGCTCCGGCTTCCTGCGGATGGTGTGTGATGGCGGCCGTGTAGGCCGTCTGGGCGGCGGACAGGTAGCCGGTTTCAAACAGCAGGGTGCCCAGATTGTTCCAGGCGCCGAAATGCTGGGGATGGCTGCCCAGGATGTCCAGGTAAATCCTCCGGGCTTCCTGGTGGTGCTCGGGTCGGGGCGATGCGGTCAGCCAGTTGGCCAGGTTGAAGCGGATCGGCAGCGAAAGCGGGTCGTGTTGCAGGGCCGCGCGATGGCTCGCTTCCGCAGCAGCCGAATTGCCGCGCTGTTCGTACAGCAGTGCCAGGTTGGCGTGGGCGGCCGCATTGCCGGGATCGAGGGCGGCGGCGCGGGCGTAATGGTGGAATGCTTCGTCGTTGCGTCCGCTCTGGCCCATCAGCACACCCAGGTTAAAGTGGGTGGCCGCCTGTTCCGGACCGAGGGCGAGGGCCTGGCGCCAGCACCGTTCGGCCTCGGCCATGTCGCCGCAGGCGGCGGCGCGCAGGCCGGCTTCGTGCAGCAGCTGGGAGTCGGCAGCCACTGCGGTGCGCGCCTCCTCAGCGCAGCTTGATGTGCAGTTCCCGCAACTGCGGTTCGCCCACCGGGCTTGGGGCCTGGGTCAGCAGGCATTGCGCACGTTGGGTTTTGGGGAATGCGATGACGTCACGGATGTGATCGGCGCCGGTCATCATGGCCGTCAGGCGGTCGAAGCCGAAGGCGATGCCGCCGTGGGGCGGCGCGCCATACTGCAGGGCGCTCAGCAGGAAGCCGAACTTGGCCTGGGCTTCCTCGGGGCCGATGTTGAGGGCTCGGAACACTTTCGACTGCACGTCTTCGCGGTGGATGCGCACGGATCCGCCGCCGATCTCCCAGCCGTTCAGGACCACGTCGTAGGCCTTGGCCAGCGCCTGGGAAGGGTCGCTTTCCAGGAACGCTTCGTGGCCGTCCTTGGGGGCCGTGAAGGGATGGTGCAGCGCCACCCAGCGCTTCGCTTCGTCGTCGTATTCGAACATGGGGAAATCCACCACCCACAGCGGCTTCCAGCCGCCGGTGGAAAAGCCTTTTTCGTGGCCCAGCTTCACCCGCAGCGCGCCCAGGGCGTCGTTCACCACCTTGGCACGGTCCGCCCCGAAGAAAATCAGGTCGCCGTTTTCCGCCCCCGTGCGTTCCAGGATCTGGCGCAGGGTGGCTTCGTCCAGGAACTTCACGATGGGGGACTGCAGGCCCTGGTCGTTGGCCTGGCTCTTGTCGTTGACCTTGATGTAGGCCAGGCCGCGCGCACCGTAAATGGCCACGAAAGTCGTGTAGTCGTCGATTTCCTTGCGCGTCAGGGTGCCGCCGCCGGGAATGCGCAGGGCCGCCACGCGCCCGTCCTTGAGGTCGGCCGCGCCGCGGAACACCTTGAATTCCACCTGGCGCATCAGGTCGGTCAGTTCCGTGAGTTCAAGGGGAATGCGCAGGTCCGGCTTGTCCGATCCGAAGCGCGCCATGGCTTCCTTCCAGGTCATGCGCGGAAACGGCTGGCCCAGGTCTGCCTGGATGGTTTTCTGGAACAGGTCGCGCACCAGTCCTTCCATCATGTCCATGATTTCCTGCTCGCCCAGGAACGACGTTTCGATATCGATCTGGGTGAACTCGGGCTGGCGGTCGGCACGCAGGTCTTCGTCGCGGAAGCACTTGGTGATCTGGTAGTAGCGGTCGAACCCGGACACCATCAGGAGCTGCTTGAACAGCTGGGGCGACTGCGGCAGCGCATAGAACTCGCCATGATGCACCCGGCTTGGCACCAGATAGTCGCGCGCGCCTTCGGGCGTGGACTTGGTGAGCATCGGGGTTTCGATGTCGACGAAACCCAGGGCGTCCAGATACTGGCGCACCGTCATGGCGGCGCGGTAGCGCAGCATGAAATTCTTTTGCATGGCCGGTCGCCGCAAGTCGAGATAGCGGTGTTCCAGGCGCACCTGTTCCGACAGGTTTTCGTCGTCCAGCAGGAACGGGGGCGGCAGCGACGGGTTGAGGATTTCGATGGCGTCCGCCAGCACTTCCACGTCGCCGCTCTGCAGGTGGGGATTGCGCGTTC
>JAJZPY010000053.1 GCA_021811005.1 Pseudomonadota bacterium | reverse complement strand
GTGACAGTGAAAAAACGTTTGGTGATGCCTGGCGAAATTATGCTTAACAAACGCCTGCGTTTATACCTTATGGAAAGCCCAAGGGGTCAACAAGAGGGATGCATCCATGAACAAGCTTGATTCAGTTAGGTTGCCGTACACCTGCTAACAATGCTGGGGAGCATCGATGGACATAATTTATACCTGTTCAATGCACCCTGAGGTGCAACAGGATCATCCGGGAAAGTGCCCGAAGTGTGGCATGAATTTGGAACCAGTTGGGGGTGGCGCCATGGACCATTCGGCACACCCAGGCCATGAACATGGTCACCACATTTCCCCGGCCAACGTGCCTGTGCCTAGACCAAATACATCTTTACCTCCCCCTGGAGGCGCCGTTTATACCTGTCCGATGCATCCAGAGATTCGCCAGGACCACCCGGGCAATTGCCCAAAATGTGGCATGACGCTGGAGCCTGTGGTGCCTCTAGATACCAATGAGGAAAACCCCGAACTCCAGGACTTTGCGCGCCGATTCTGGTACACCCTGCCATTTACCGTGATCGTTACGGCGTTAACGATGTTCGGATATCGTTTGGTAGAAGTACCTTTCTCATGGGAGAACTGGATTGAATTTGTTATCGCATTGCCCACAATAGTCTGGGCAGGGCAGCCTTTCTACATTCGCGGCTGGCAATCCATTGTGCATCGTAGCCCCAACATGTGGACACTTATTGGCCTCGGCACAGGCGCCGCATTTATTTATAGCGTAGTGGCTACTGTGGCGCCAGAAGCGTTCCCTTTGTCTTTCATAAAAGATGGTCGCATTGGAACATACTTTGAAGCAGCAGCCGTTATCATCTCATTGACCCTGCTGGGACAGGTTCTGGAACTGAAGGCCCGTTCACAGACCTCGGCTGCGATCAAGTCACTGCTGGGCCTGGCACCCAAGACCGCCCGTCGCATCCATGACGACGGTAGCGAAGAAGACATTCCTCTCGGCACCGTCCATGTGGGCGACCTGCTGCGTATCCGCCCCGGAGAAAAGGTGCCGGTCGATGGTGTCATCACCGAAGGTGGCAGCGCTGTAGACGAGTCTATGCTGACTGGGGAGCCTATCCCGGTAATGAAAAAAGTGGGCGACCGCGTCATTGGGGCCACAATCAATACTACCGGCAGCCTGGTAATGCGCTCGGAGAAAGTGGGGGCGGAAACCGTGTTATCCCAGATTGTTCAAATGGTAGCGCAGGCCCAACGCTCCAGAGCGCCCATGCAACGCATGGCTGACACGGTATCCGGGTATTTCGTGGTGGCCGTGGTTGGGGTCGCCGTGCTGACATTGCTTGCTTGGGGCTTCCTGGGCGGTCCCCAAGGCTGGCTGTTCGGCCTCATCAATGCGGTCGCGGTGTTGATCATTGCCTGTCCTTGCGCCCTGGGGCTTGCAACACCCATGTCTATCATGGTGGCGACCGGCAAGGGAGCTACCATGGGAATTCTATTCCGCGATGCAGCAGCCATCGAGCATTTGCGTAAGATCAATACATTGATTGTGGACAAGACGGGTACTTTGACTGAAGGCAAACCCACATTTGATCAGGCAATTTCTGCGCCGGGCACTGACCAGGATGAAGTCTTGCGGATTGCCGCCTGCATTGACCAGGGCAGCGAACACCCGCTGGCCAGTGCCATTGTCGCAGCTGCCAAAGCCAAAGGCGTGCCTCTGACAAAGGCAGAGTCGTTTGAATCAGCTTCCGGCATCGGCGTTCGTGGCATGGTGAGCGGCCGACGCATTGCTCTTGGAAATACGGCATTGATGGAGCAGGAAGGCGTGGATGTCTCCCTTCTTAAAACTGACGCTGAACGCTTGCGCGCCCAAGGTTCCAGCGTAATGCATCTGGCACAGGATGGAAAGCTGTTGGGGCTTCTGGCGGTGTCCGACCCAGTCAAAGCCAGTTCGGCTGAAGCAGTAAAAACACTTCAGCAAGCCGGGATCCGCATCGTCATGGCGACTGGTGATGGCATAAGTACCGCCAAGGCAGTGGCAAAAAAACTTGGAATTGACGAAGTTCATGGCGAGGTCAAGCCAGCTGACAAGCTCGCGCTGGTGGAAAAACTGCAAAGCGCAGGGGCCATCGTGGCCATGGCTGGCGATGGCATCAATGATGCCCCTGCGCTGGCGCGTGCTGATGTAGGCATTGCCATGGGCACAGGCACTGATGTGGCCATGAACAGCGCACAGGTCACTTTGGTGAAAGGTGACCTACGCGGGATTGCCCGAGCCCGCCTGCTTTCGCTGGCGACTGTAGCCAATATGCGCCAGAACCTGGGTTTTGCGCTACTTTACAACAGTCTTGGCATTCCGATTGCCGCTGGCCTGCTGTACCCGATCACCGGGTGGCTACTAAGCCCTATGATCGCAGCACTGGCTATGAGCCTGTCTTCAGGAAGCGTGGTCAGCAATGCATTGCGATTGCGAGGCACAAGACTCTAAGCGTCATTCAGTGGTGGTGATGTTCACTGTGCGTGCTGGCATCCATTTCCATCCCTTCCATGTCCTCATCAGGCGGCGCTTTTCTCACGAGCTCTTTGTACTGTGCAGGTGAAAGATCCGGCAACCTCTGCATAAAGGCCACCACGCTCCAGATGGTTTCATCATCATGAGTGCTTCCCCAGGCAGGCATCCCCGACATCTTGATGCCGTGCTTTACGACCCAGAAAGCCTCTTGTGGGTTCACGCGAGTCAGCGTCAGATTGGGCGGCTGGGGATAGAGCCCGGCTCGAAATTCCGAATTGCCTTTGCCGGGCATCAAGTGGCAGTTGGTACACATTGCCGCATACTGGCCTGCACCCTTGAGAATCAGTTTCTCATCGGAAAGATTTGGCACGGTAATGTCCCTGGCATGCGCTTTAATCGAATGTGCGCGCAAGGTTTCCAATACATAGTATATGGGCCTCGTATGAGCGTCATCCGCCCCGACGTTGTAGAAACCTGAATAAATAAAGGCTCCTGCGCCGATAGTTACCAAGACAATCCCTATCGCCATATACGAAATCGCTCTTCTCATACTCATTACTTTGTTCATTCCCTTATTGTCATTGCCACTGTAGCGCCCCGACATCATCAAGATGATGTAACGTCATCGTCATAACAACCCAGATATCGGGCCGGTCAACCCTTCGACACCACCCTGGATCGGCGGCCCGAAAAATCGATATAGCTGGCAAAATTTCCTTCTCAATTTTTTGCCAACTCTCGCTCAGATTTGGCAAGCTCGGAAGCCTCATTGGCCGCCTCAGAATATTTCTCGGACAGCCGGCTGCAATGTGCCACCAAACCCTGTTTCTGTGCCAGAAATCCGTTCTTGCTGTAAGCCTCGGACATCTGCTTGTGCAGCTCTGACTTATCCCGCAGATTCTTGGCCTCTGCCTCGTATTGCTTGGCCAAGGCTCCATGATCGGCCTTGGTCGTTGCGTTGAGGATCTGTTGAGGCACGGTGGCCGATGAACTCTGATCTGCATTGACCTCGAAGCCGCTAAACGTAAGCACAAGCGTCAAAGTGGCACCAGCTAAAACAGTGCCCATAACCATTGATGACTTTCTTTTCATGTTAGCCTCCATTCACGTTATAACAACTCACCTTGCAGCTCTCGTCTAAAATCTGGCAACTGACTGAGCCAACCCTCAGCAATGATGCCGATGTTCGGCCTCCTGCTGATTATTTTTCTTACCTTCCGGGCGATTGTCTTCACTCTGCAAATGCTTCCCATGGTGTCCGCCTCCACACCCCATGCCTCCGCGACGCATGAGCCATATCATGGCCACCACCAGAAAAATCCATAACCAGTTTTGTGAAAGCCAGTCCATTTGAGCGCTCCTTGCGGGCCCGTGGCCCGCTGGTTGATTTGATATCGCATGAAATCACGGATGGGCATGAATGCCCGTCACCGTCGGGGCCCTGCTGTCACCTTCCAGGTCGAAGGCCACCTGCTGCCCCACGCTCACCCCATTCAACAGCTTGGGGTCAGCCACCTTGAAGGTCATGGTCATGGAAGGCCAGTTGTATTCAGAAATCGGGCCGTGTGAAAACGTGATCTTGTGCTGCTGCAGGTCGATAGCTTTTACCACCCCCACCCCATGGGCTGTTGTCGTTTTCTCGGACATCATGCCGTCCTTCGACATCATCCCCTGCATGTTTTGCTGAGGCCTCATGCCAGGCTGGGATTCCATGCTCATGCCGCCCATGTCGGCCGCAAACCCTGCCGTACCCAAAACCAGACCCGCCAACATTGCAATTGCCGTGTGTTTCATTTTGCTCTCCTTATGAATAAACGATACGCTGCAGGTATCACGAATAACGACAACAAGGGGGCAGTCACCATGCCCCCCACCATGGGAGCCGCAATCCGGCTCATGATTTCCGAACCGGCCCCGCTGCCCATCAGGATCGGCATCAGCCCGGCCAGAATCACTGCTACGGTCATGGCCTTGGGCCGCACGCGCAGCACCGCCCCTTCGCGGATGGCATCGTCCAGGACCACCCGATCCCCCACGTCCCGCCCATCCGTTTTTCTTCGTTCCACTGCCTGGTCCAGGTACAGCAACATCACCACACCGAATTCGGCCGAGACACCGGCAAGCGCAATGAAACCCACTCCAGTTGCAATGGAAAAGTGATAGCCCAACAGGTAGAGGAACCACACTCCTCCCACCAGCGCGAAGGGGAGCGTGGCCATGATGAGGAGCGCCTCATCGAAGCGCTGGAAGTTCATGTACAGCAGCAGGAATATGATCGCCACGGTGGCGGGCACCACCAGCCTGAGCCGGGCATTGGCCCGCTCCATGTATTCGAACTGGCCCGAATAGGCAATGCTGACACCGGGCTCGAGCTTCACCTGCGATGCGATGGCTTTTTTGAGGTCGTCCACCACGGCGGCAAGATCCCTCCCGCGCACATCCACATACACCCACCCCGAGAGACGCGCATTTTCACTCTTCAGCATGGGCGGACCGTCCTCCACCCTCACCCGCGCCACAGTGCCCAGCGTGATCTGCTGGCCCATGTCCGTGTAGAGCGGAAGGCTTTGGAGCTTCTCCACCGAATCGCGGATCTCGCGCGGGTAGCGCACGGAAATGGGGTAGCGCGCAAGCCCTTCCACCGTTTCCCCCACGTTCTCCCCGCCGATGGCATACGCCACAAAATCCTGCAGGTCCGCGATGTTAAGGCCGTAGCGCCCCGCCGCCGCGCGATCGATGTCGATGTCCACGTAGCGTCCGCCCGTCAGGCGCTCGGCCAGGGCAGAACTCACGCCAGGCACCCTGCGGGCCGCCGCTTCGACGGCCCGTGAGACACGGTCGATGGAAATGAGGTCTGTCCCCGCCACTTTGATGCCGATGGGACTTTTGATGCCAGTGGCCAGCATGTCGATACGATTTCGGATGGGGGGCACCCACACGTTGGACAAGCCCGGCACCTTGACCGTTCGGTCGAGTATTTCCACCAGCTTCTGTGGCGTCATGCCTGGCCGCCACTGCTCGCGCGGCTTGAACTGGATGGTGGTTTCAAACATTTCCAGCGGTGCCGGGTCGGTGGCGGTTTCAGCGCGTCCCGCCTTGCCGAACACGCGTGCCACTTCGGGCACCGTTTTGATCATCCGGTCGGTCTGCTGCAACAATTCTGACGCTTTCTGTGCTGAGAGCCCCGGCAGCGCGGAGGGCATGTAAAGCAGATCACCCTCATCCATGGCAGGCAGAAACTCCCCGCCCAGGTGCGTCAAGGGCCAGAGCGTGGTGAGCAGCACCAGGCCGGCCGCGGCGAGGGTTGCCTTGGGATGGCGCAGCACGGCATCGAGCAGCGGCCGGTAGACAGTGATCAGGCGCCGGTTGATGGGATTCCGGCTTTCGTCCGGGATGCGCCCGCGAATCCAGTACCCCATCAGCACCGGCACCAAGGTCACTGACAACCCCGCGGCAGCCGCCATGGCATAGGTCTTGGTCAGCGCCAGCGGCCCGAACAGGCGTCCTTCCTGGGCCTGGAGCGTGAATACCGGAATGAAGGACAGGGTGATGATGGCCAGGCTGAAAAACAGCGCGGGGCCCACTTCCACGGCGGCCTTCGTCACCACCTGCCAATGGATGCTGCCCTCCAGACGCTCGCCCGGATGCCGGTGTTGCCAGGCCTCGATTTTCTTGTGGGCGTTTTCGATCATGACCACAGCCGCATCCACCATGGCGCCGATGGCAATGGCAATGCCGCCCAGCGACATCAGGTTGGCGTTGACGCCTTGGGCGCGCATGACGAGGAAGGCCGCCATCACGCCCAACGGCAGGGAGAGGATGGCCACCAGGGCAGAGCGGGCATGCCACAGGAAAACCCCGCAGACCAGAGCAACGACCACAAATTCCTCGATAAGCTTGTGGGAAAGGTTTTCGATGGCCCGATCAATGAGCAGACTGCGGTCGTAGGTAGGAACGATTTCCACTCCGGCTGGCAGGCCCTTCTGCAATTCGGCAAGCTTAGCCCGGACCGCCGTGATGGCTTCCCGCGCGTTCTTGCCCGAGCGCAGCACCACCACCCCGCCCACGGTTTCGCCCTGGCCGTCGAGCTCCGCGATGCCGCGACGCATTTCAGGGCCCAGTTGCACCGTGGCCACATCGCCCACCGTCACCGGCGTGCCCGCCCGGGCGACGCCCAGCGGAATGGCGCGAAAATCGGCCAGGGTTTTGAGGTAGCCCGAGGCACGCACCATGTATTCGGTTTCCGCAAGCTCCAGCACGGCCCCACCCGTTTCCTGATTGGCACGGCGTAGCGCTTCGATCACCTTGCTTTGGGGGATGCGATAAGCGGCAAGTTTCACGGGGTCGAGAACCACCTGGTACTGGCGCACCATGCCGCCGATGGTGGCCACTTCCGCCACGTTGGGCACGCTTTTGAGTTCGTACTTGAGAAACCAGTCTTGCAGGCTGCGCAGTTCGCTCAGGTCGTGTTTTCCCGTGCGATCCACCAGGGCGTATTCGTACACCCAGCCCACGCCGGTGGCGTCAGGGCCCAGACTCGAACGCGCACTGGCGGGCAGGCGGCGCTGCACCTGGCTCAGGTATTCCAGCACGCGCGAGCGCGCCCAGTAGAGGTCGGTGCCGTCCTCGAACAACACATAGACAAAGGAATCCCCATAAAAGGAATACGCCCGCACGGTTTTGGCGCCGGGCACCGACAGCATGGTGGTAGCCAGTGGATAGGTCACCTGATTTTCCACAATCTGCGGCGCTTGCCCGGGGTAGCTGGTGCGGATGATGACCTGGACATCAGAAAGATCCGGCAGGGCATCCACCGGTGTCGTCATCACGCCCCACAGACCCCAGCCAGCTAGGAATAACGTGCCCATCAAAACCAGAAACCGGTTATGTACGGACCAGTGGATGAGTTTGGCAATCATGGCTGGCTACTCCGCGTCATCACGCCTTGCAGGCTCGCTTCCGAGTCGATCAGGAACTGCCCGGACACCACCACCTGCTGGCCTTCCGCCAAACCCTGCAATACCGCTACCTTGCCGTCCGCTTCCTGCCCGAGTTTCACCTCAACCGGCTGGTAACGGCCGCCCTGCAGGGCCAGCAGCACCACATTGCGTGTGCCGCTGCGGATGACCGCCTCCGAAGGCACCTGCAGGACCGGCGCAGGGAGAAGGGTGGCACCGTGGAATGCCGCATACATGCCTGGCTTCAGACGTCCTTCGCGATTAGGCAGTTCCACTCTCACCCGCACTGTGCGAGCCTCACTGTTCATTTCAGGCAGCACCGTCACCACGCGTCCCTTGAAGGTTTCCCCAGGATAAGCCGTAAATGTGGCCGTTACGGCTTCTCCCACCTTCACGTCTGATGCCTGCGCTTCCGGCACCGCCGCTTCCAGCCAGACGGTTTCGAGTCCCTTCAGCTTGGCCAGCGTGGTACCCGAAGCCACTGTCATTCCTTCGCGCACGTCCAGCGATTCGATCACCCCGGCAAAGGGGGCCCGCACCGTCAACACCGGATGGGGTGCTTTTGACTGTTCCACCTGGGCAATGAGATCTGGTGGCATACCCAGCAGTCTGAGACGCTCACGGCCAGCACCAATGAGGGCTGCGTCACCAGTACCCAGCAGGGCCAGAAATTCATGCTGGGCACCAGTCCAGTCAGGCACTAGAAGATCGACCAGCGGCGCTCCGCGTGCCACGACATCGCCGGGAGCCCGTGCGTGGGTGCGTTCCACGAATCCGGAAGTCCAGGCCTGCACCACCGCCACCTGGCGCTCATTGAACTGGAGCGCCGCAGTGGCGGAAAGCGCGTTACCCAGCGCTCCACGCACCACCGGCGCCACCCGGATGCCCAAGGCCTGCACCATGGCAGGATCGATGGCAACGCCCGAAGCAGCATTCACCTCATCAGCGTATTTGGGCACGAGTTCCATGTCCATGAAAGGCGACTTGCCCGGCGCCGGAAAATGCTGGTCCGGCGCCATGGGGTCGTACCAGTAGAGCACGGTGCGTTCTTTCGTGGCTTGCTGTGGGGCTGCCGCGGACGGTGCCCCGTGCGAGCGGGCCATCCAGTAGCCCGCGCTGCCGCTGGCGGCAGCAAGCACCGCCCCCAATAGGGTTTTCAGGATTGTGGTGCGTTTCATGGCCGGGCCTCCCCTTGCGCATAGTAAAGACGGGCGGCGGCAGCAGCCTGCCGGCCCTCCAGATCGATGAGGCGCAGGCGCTCTTCCACCAGCGCCGCGCGGGCGGCCACCAGGGCCGCCAGCTCGCCTTTGCCGGCGCGGTAGCCCGATGCGGTCAGGTCCACTTTTTCCTGGGCGAGCGGCAGAGACACGCCCCGGCTGCGGGCCGCCTGCCGGGTGAGCGCCTGATAGTCGGCCAGGTCGGATTCCAGCGAATCGGCATGATCGCGCAACATGGCGTCACGTTCAGCGTCAATGCGCGTCAATTCCTGTGTTTTGGCGGCAATGATGGGGTCCTGGCGCGTGCCCGGCGCCACCGGCAGCGCAAACGTGAACTGCACGGAGACCATGTCGCCGAACTGGCTGGCGCGGTGCTGGTAGTCCATTTCCACGCCCCAGTCCACGCGCTTTTGCGCTGTGGCTTCGCGCACTTCCCCTTCCGCGCGGCGCCGTTCGGCCTCAAACGCCACCAGCTCCGGATGGGCGTGCAGGTGCGCGCGCAGGCGTTGCGGGTCTACGGGAATGACGGGCGGGTCTCCCGCCAGCGCCCCGTCGGCGGCCGGGCCCAGGAGGCGGCGCAGCCCGGCGCGGGCACGGGTGAGATCCCGTTCCAGTTCGTCGCGCCGGTCGGCCAGCGCCGCCGCTTCCTGGCGCGGCATCACGGCGTCGGACACCGGGCCGCGACCGCTCGCCACACGGGCGCGCACGGCGTCATCCAGCAGGCGGTTTTCCCGGTCCAGGCTATCGAACAGGGCCAGACGCCGCTGCAGGTAATAGACGGAAAGCCAGGCCAGCGCCGCTTCGCGCCGCACTTTCACGCGCAGGGTTTCGCGCTCGGCGGCCGCCACGGCCACCCGGGCCTGGGCCACGTCTTCGCGCGCACGGCGCTTGGCGGCATTGGGCACGTCCTGCATGAAGCCCACGCGCTGCATGGTCATGGGGTCGGCATTGAGCTGCCCGCGCTCGGGGCCCGAGATGGGGTAATTGTCGATGCCGGCCACCACTTTCGGGTCGGGCAGGCTGCCGGCCGGCACAGCCGCGGACTGGGCGGCGGCCAACTGCGCGCTACTGGCCGCAAGCGCAGGGGACTGCTGTTCGGCAAGATCCAGCGCCGCGCCGAAAGTGAGGGGTCCGGCCAGGGCAAAAGGCCCCCACCCGGCCAGCAGGACGAGGAAAATCCAACGAAAAACACACATGATGCGCCAACTCCCATGAGGGCTGCGTGCGCCTGGCGCACGGGCAACACCGGCAGATCAGGGCTGCCGGATACGAATCGTCAGGGAAGTCAGAGCGTGCGGGGAGGTCGCCACGCCCCGTCGGGCACGGCGGAAGGATTCAGGGACTGCAGAGGGGCGATCAGCTGCTGGCCGCCATAGAGCTGGGGCTGCACAACACGAACCACGGCACTGGTTACAGAAACATAGCAAAAGGCGCAATACTGCTCCATAGTGCCATGACCGCCCGAAGGTTGCTGTTTTTCCTGCGCCATGCCGGCCTGGCCGGACATGCCTGCCATGGACGCTTTTTCTGCTGCATAGGCCATGGCCTGCATGTGCAGGCAGGGCATTTGGGAGACGCCATGCGGCACAGTCGCCATGGCCGGAAAGGCCAGGAGGAGCGACAGCAAAACCGCGCACACATGTCGGAGGCTGCGTTTCATTGGTACATTATATCAGAAAAAAATATTTTCAAAAGCGAGCCTCTTCACAATGGAATATGAGGCTGAAGTAGGAATTTGGGTCGATCATCCACGCACGATAGTGATCGACAGTAGGGAGGGTTGCTGGGGATTGATGTGCTGTGAAGCTGCCACAAAAGAGGGTTGATCGGCGCGGCATACCGGACGGCATACCAAAATCAGCGGAATTTATTTTTTATAAATAAATCAACGTGTTATATTATAACATGGCGGAGAGGGTGGGATTCGAACCCACGGTACGGATAACCGTACGCCTGATTTCGAGTCAGGTACATTCGACCACTCTGCCACCTCTCCGAGCCGCGCATTATACCCCGTTGCCAGCCAAACGGGATTGCTTTTGCTCCAACGCTTCCCAGCGCGCCATCGCGGATTCGATGTGGGCCTCCAGTTCCGCATGGCGCGCCTGCAGGGCGCGCACGGCATCCGGCCCGCCCTTGTACAGCTCGGGGTCTGCCAGCCGGCCGGCAATCCCGGCCTGTTCGGCTTCCATCGCCTCGATCTGCTGGGGCAACGCCTCGAGGTCGCGCGTTTCCTTGTAACTCATTTTTTCCGGGCGCGCCCTGCCCTTCTCGGCGGCTGTGGCCGGGGCCCTGTCCTTGCCGGGCCGCTCCGCAGGCGGAGATGTTGTCCCCTCGGCCTGCGTTGTCAGGTAGCGGACCCAGTCGCTGTAGCCGCCCGCATTTTCGACGATGCCTCCCTGACCATCCAGCACGATCACCTGGGTCACCACGTTGTCGAGGAAGGCGCGGTCATGGCTGACCAGGAAAAGCGTGCCATCGTATTCGGCCAGCAAGGATTCCAGCAGGTCCAGGGTTTCGATGTCGAGATCGTTGGTGGGTTCGTCCAGCACCAGGACATTGGCCGGCTTGGCAAAAAGACGCGCCAGCAGCAGGCGGTTGCGTTCGCCGCCAGACAGCGACTTGACCTTGGCACGCACCCGCTCCGGCGAAAAAAGAAAATCGCCCAGATAGCTCACCACGTGCTTGCGCACCCCCTGTATTTCCACGAAATCGGCGCCCGGGCTGATGGTGTCGGACAGGGTCGCTTCCGGGTCAAGCTGGCTGCGCAGCTGGTCGTAATAGGCCACGGCAAGCCGGGTACCCAGCCGCACGCTGCCCTCCTGGGGCTGCAGCTCCCCCAGCAGCAGGCGCAGAAGGGTGGTTTTCCCTGCCCCGTTGGGACCGATGATTCCCACCCGGTCACCGCGCAGGATGCGCGTGGAATAGTCGCGCACCAGCAGGCGTTCGCCATGGCGAAAGGTCACGTGCGACAGTTCCGCCACCAGGTTGCCCGAACGTTCGCCGGCATCGAGCGCAAGGCGCACCTGGCCCACCCGTTCGCGCCGGGCGGACCGCTCCAGCCGCAAGGCTTCCAGCCGTCGCACGCGCCCTTCATTGCGGGTGCGGCGCGCTTCGATGCCCTTGCGAATCCACACTTCCTCCTGCGCCAGCACCTTGTCGAATTTGGCCTGGACCGTGGCTTCTGCCGCCAGTTGTTCGGCCTTGCGCCGCAGGTATTCGGCAAAAGACGGCCCGTAAGCGGAAAGATTTCCGCGGTCCAACTCCACGATGCGGGTGGCCACACGGTCCAGGAACTGGCGATCGTGGGTCACGAACAGAAGGCTGCCGCGAAAACCCAGGAGCAGGGTTTCAAGCCATTCGATAGACGCGATGTCCAGGTGGTTGGTGGGTTCGTCCAGCACCAGCAGGTCGGGTTCCGCTACCAGGGCACGGGCAATCGCCACGCGTTTTTTCCATCCTCCCGAAAGAGAGGCAATGCGCTGGTCGGGTGCGAGCCCCAGCTGGGACAGGACGGTTTCCACCTTGTATTGCGGCACCCACCCTTCCTCATGGGCCTGCAGTCCGGCCGACACGGTCTGCAACACGCTGGCCCCGTCGTCCAGCAAAGGTTCCTGGGGCACATAACCCGTCTTGAGTCCGGGCGCGCGCCACAGCACGCCATCATCCAGGGTGGCTTCGCCCACCACCACCTTGAGCAGGCTGCTTTTGCCACCGCCATTGCGGCCGATCAGGCCGATGCGCTCGCCCGCATCCACCATGAAATCCACGCCGTCGAGCAGTGCATGGTGGCCATAGGCCAGATGGGCATGGGTGAGCGTGAGCAACGGCATATCAGGACGTCCGGGAAGTCATGCGGCCGTGGAAAACCCGCTGCAGGAGCAGGGCAGAGAGGGCCGCCATCACCCCGCCCATGGCAAATGCCGCCGCCCCTGAAAGCCACGTCCACACCCCGCCGAACACGAGCCCGGCTGGAATTGCCGCGAATCCGGTGGCCATGTTGTACCAGCCGAACGCGGTGCCGCGTTCACCGGCGGACGCAAAATCACTGATCACTGCGCGCTCGATGCCTTCCCCAAGCCCGACCGATACGCCGTAGCCCAGCACCACTCCCCACAACAGGATCGGGCTCGTCACCGCAGCAAAACAAAAATACCAGAGGGCGAACAGTCCCCAGCTTAAGCGCAGGATGGCGAAATGCGTCATGCGATCTGCCAGCGTTCCGCCCCACTGGCTCGCCAGCGCCTTCACCAGATTGAGGACCGCCCACAGCACCAGCAGCAAAGGGGCTGACAGACCCAGTTCATGGCCGCGCAGCACGATGAACGTTTCCGAGGCGCGCGCAAAACTGAACAGCACCACAATCCCCAGGTAGCGCCGGATCGGCGCCGGCAGCCGGCGCCATTCCAGAGGCGGCAGGCCGGAGGTTTTGGGTTTGGGTCCCCGCAGGGCCGGCTCCCGCACCAGCCAGGCGAGCAACAGCACGCCCAGCGTACCGGGAATGGCGGAGGCCAGGATCATGTCGGGAATGGACAGGGAGGTCTGGGCCAGTACGGCCGCAGCCAGCAAGGCCCCCAGCATGGCGCCGCCATTGTCGAGGGCACGATGGAATCCGAAGGCACGCGCGCGCAGTTCCGGCGGCGTGACATCCGCCACCAGCGCATCGCGCGGCGCGCTGCGAATGCCTTTGCCCACGCGGTCAACGCTGCGCAGCAGCAGGGCCGGAACCCAGGAATGAATGACGCCCAGCAACGGGCGCGCCACATTGGAAATGGCGTAACCCGCCAGGGCCAGCCCCTTGCGCCGCCCTTCGCGCAGGTCGGAATAGCGTCCGGACCACAGGCGCATGAAACTGGCGACGGCTTCCGCCAACCCTTCCACCAGCCCCAGGGCCAGCGCACCGCCACCGAAAGGCCCGGCAAACAGCAGGGGCATGAGGGGGATAACCATGTCGGAGGCGGCGTCGTTGAAAAAACTGACCCACGACAACACCACCACCGTGGCCGGCAGCCGCCGCCGTTCAGACATCCCGGGTCTCGCTTGCATCAGAAAAATTCGTAAGCCACGCGCATGATGAGGGTGCGGTCCGGAGCCCCGTGATTGACCCCGTACAGCAACACCGTACTGTACTCCAGTTCGTCGCCGTGCCCCAGGGACTTCTCTCCGGAAATGGCGGGTCCGATCTGGTGCGCATCGTCCGCAGGGCGGTAATAGGCTTCGAATCCCGGCACCACGCTCGTGTTGAACTGGTAGCCAAAACTGTAGGCGGAACGGAAATTGTATTTGCCGCTGGCATTGCCGCCCAGATCCTTTTGCCAGATCAGGTTGAGGCGCTGCACCAGGTGCCCCACCTGTTTTTCAAGCAAGGGGCCGAATTCCATGCCATCGGGAACGCCCGGCTGACGGTTGTGGATGTAAGAGGCCACAAAACCGGGATCCACCCAGTATTCCCCGGCCTCGGCGAGCTGGAAAATGTTTTCCAGTTCCTGCCCCGCCAGGTGCGTGCCCAGCGTCGGATCATGCGTGAACTCCCCGGCATACAGTTCCACCTTCCACCAGGAGGTGAAGGTGTGGGCCACGGAGGTTTCGAAAG
>JAJZPY010000052.1 GCA_021811005.1 Pseudomonadota bacterium | reverse complement strand
CCGGCTGTTCGGCCACGGGGCCGGCGTGCGCGCCACGCTGGTGCTGGCAGGCAGCCTGTACTACGCGGCCCTGGGCCACGTGAATTCCCTCGACATGGGGGTGAGCGTGTGGATGACGCTGGCCGTCTGCGCCTTCCTTGCCGCCCAAGTGGGGGACCGTCGCTGGATGTGGCTGGCGTGGGTGGCCGCGGCCGCTGGTTTCCTGAGCAAAGGATTGATGGCGCTGGCTCTGCCCGGCGGCACGCTGGTGCTCTACACCCTGTGGACGCGCGACACCTCGCCCTGGAAACGGCTTGAAATCCTGCGCGGCCTGCCCCTGTTCCTGCTGCTTTCCGTGCCCTGGTTCGTGCTGGCGGCAGAGCGCCATCCGGAGTTCCTGCACTTCTTCTTCATCCACGAACACCTGGAGCGCTTCACCACCACCGTGCACCGGCGCGTGGAACCGGCCTGGTATTTCCTGCCCATCCTGCTGGCGGGGCTCCTGCCCTGGACCACGCTGTTTCCGGCCAGCGTGTTGCGGCCCCTGCGCGGCTTCCGTTCGCGCGTCTTTTCGCCGCAACGTTTTCTGGCGATTTATGCCCTGTTCGTGGTGGCTTTTTTCAGCCTGTCCGGCTCCAAGCTGCCGTCCTACATCCTGCCGGCTTTCCCGGCCATGGCCCTGCTCATGGGACGCCAGCTGATGCAACGCACCACCCTGCCCGCCAACCTGCCCTGGCTGTCGCTAGGCTGGGCCTGCGCGCTGGCCGGGGGCGCCTTTCTGCTGGCCTTTCCGGCCCATCTGGGGCTCTCGCTCGGCATGGATCCCGACATGGTGGCGCCCTACCAGGGTTTCTCCACCTGGATACTGGCTGCCGCTGGCGCCATGGCCATGGGCGCATGGCTTGCTGCGCGCTGGCGCGAACGCGCCTTGCCGGCACTCGCCGCGCTCTCCCTGTGCAGCCTGCTGTCCGTGCAATGCCTGATGCTGGGCAGCGAAAACCTGTCGCCGTTCACCTCAAGCCGCCAGCTTGCGCTCGACCACGCCGCGGAGTTTCGTGACGCCACCCACATCTATAGCATCGCCACCTATGACCAGACGCTCGACTACTACCTGCAGCGCACGGTGGTGCTGGTGGCCTTTGAAGACGAACTGGCCTTTGGCCTGTCGCTGGAGCCCCGCCATGCCCTTCCCACGCTCGACGCGTTCCGCCCCGTGTGGGAAAACGACCGCGGCGCCCTCGCCTTGATGGAGCCCGCCATGTACGACGCCCTGGCCGCCCGCGGCTGGCCCATGCGCCTGATTTCGCGCGACAGTCGCCGTGTTATAGTGGCGCGCATATGAGCCCGGCCAGTTTTTCCCTGATCCTCACCGGCGTGCTGCTCAATGCCGCCGCCCAGCTTTTGCTGAAAGCCGGCACCAATGCCATCGGCCATTTCGAGTTCCAGTGGCGCAACCTCGTGCCGATCGGCTGGCAGGTGGCGACCGAACCGCACATCCTGGGCGGACTGGCCTGCTACGGCATCAGCGTGGTGGTGTGGATCATGGCCCTGTCGCGCGTGCCGGTGTCCATGGCCTACCCCATGCTGTCCATCGGCTATGTGGTGAATGCCGTGGCCGCTTACTGGCTGCTGGGAGAATCCCTGTCCGCCCTGCGCGTGGCCGGCATTTTCGTCGTCATTCTCGGAGTGTTCCTCATTGCACGCAGCTAAATCCGAACCCGCCCTGCCGTTCCTGCCTTTTGCGCGGCCCACCATCGACGAAACCATGGTGGAGGCGCTGGCGGACACGCTGCGTTCGCTCTGGATCACTTCCGGCCCCCAGGTGCTGGCCTTCGAAAAAGCCCTGTCCGAATACCACGGCGGACGACCCGTGCGCGTGTTCACCTCGGCCACCGGCGCGCTGGAAGTGGCGCTGTTCACGCTCGGCATCGGCGCGGGCGACGAAGTCATCATGCCGGCACAGACGTTTTTTTCCTGCGCCAACGCCATTGCCCGCACCGGCGCCCGACCCGTGTTCGTGGATGTGGATCCCGTCACGCGCAACATGGACCTGGCCGCTGCCCGGGCCGCCATCACGCCGCGCACGCGCGCGCTGGTGCCCACCCATTTCGCCGGACTGCCGCTCGACATGGACGCGCTGTATGCCCTGGCACGCACACACGGCCTGCGCGTCATCGAAGACGCGGCGCTCGCCATCGGCAGCCGCTGGAAAGGCCAGCGCATCGGCAGCTTTGGCGACATCGCCTGCTTCAGCTTCCATCCCAACAAGAACATGACCACCATCGAAGGCGGAGCGCTCGTGTTTGCCGACGAGGCAGAAGCCCGGCGCGCTGAACAGTTCCGCTTTCACGGCATTGCGCGCCTGCCCGACGGCACGCGCGACGTGGTGGTGGTGGGCGGCAAATACAACCTGCCGGACGTGAACGCGCGCCTGGGGCTGCTGCAGCTTGCCCGCCTGGAAGAATTCACCGCGCGCCGCCGGCAGCTGGCGGCGCGTTATTTTGATCGCCTGCGCACCGATCCGCCGTGCGAGTTGCCGGCGCGCGGAGACGAAGGCCACAGCTGGAATTTTTTCGCACCCCTGCTGCCGCTGGAACGTCTGGCGTGGAGTCGCAAGCAGATCATGGATGCCCTGGCCGCGCGCGGCATCGGAACTGGCATTTCCTATGAAGCCGTGCACCTCACCACCCAGTACCGCACGCTGGGCTATGGCGAAGGCGACTTTCCCCATGCCGAACGCATCGCCCGGGAAACGCTGACCCTGCCGCTTTTCCCCACCCTGCAGGACGCGGACGTGGACCGGGTGTGCGACACCCTGCGCGCCGTGCTGCACGAAGCCCGACAATGAACACGCCCATGTCCGCCCTGCCCCGCGTTTCCATCATCATTCCCGTCTACAACGAAGAGGACGGACTGCAGGCCCTGTTCGACCGGCTCTATCCGGCGCTCGACGCCCTGGCCGTCCGTTATGAAATCATTTTCATCAACGACGGCAGCCGCGACCGTTCCCCCGCCCTCCTGCGCCAGCAGTTCGAGCGCCGTCCGGACGTGACGCGCGTGGTCCTGCTCAACGGCAACTACGGCCAGCACATGGCCATCATGGCCGGTTTCGAACAGGCCCGGGGCGAACGCATCGTGACCCTGGACGCCGACCTGCAGAACCCGCCCGAAGAAATCGGCAAGCTGCTGGCTGCCATGGACGCGGGCCACGACTACGTGGGCACCATCCGCCAGAACCGCCAGGACAGCGCCTGGCGGCGCTGGGCTTCACGCCTGATGAACCGCCTGCGCGAACGCATCACGCGCATCCACATGACCGACCAGGGCTGCATGCTGCGCGCCTACGACCGCAAGATCGTGCAGGCCATCGTGACCTGCCGCGAAGTGAACACCTTCATTCCGGCGCTGGCCTACACGTTTGCCGCACGCCCCACGGAAGTGGAAGTGCGCCACGAGGAACGGGCCGCGGGTGAATCCAAATACTCCCTCTACAGCCTGGTGCGTCTCAACTTCGACCTGGTGACGGGCTTTTCGGTCATGCCGCTGCAGCTCTTTTCCCTGCTGGGCATGGTCCTGTCCCTGCTTTCCGGCCTGTTCGTGGTGTACCTGGTGCTGCGTCGGCTCATCATCGGACCGGAAGCCGAAGGCCTGTTCACCCTGTTCGCCATCACTTTTTTCCTGATCAGCATCCTGCTGTTCGGCATCGGGCTGCTGGGCGAGTACGTGGGCCGCATCTACCAGCAGGTGCGGGAACGTCCGCGCTTTCTGGTGGAAGCCATCCTCGAAACGCCCACCGACGTCCCCGGCCGGCACCCATGACGCGGGCGGTCGTTTTCGCCTACCACACCATCGGGGTGCGCTGCCTGGACGTGCTGCTGGCGCACGGCATCGAAGTGGCCCTGGTGGTCACCCACCGCGACAACCCGCAGGAAAACATCTGGTTTGAAAGCGTGGCCGCGCTGGCCCAGGCCCGCGGGCTGCCCTGCATCATGCCCGAGGATCCCAACGATCCGGCCGTGGTGGCCCAGGTGCGCGCCTGCCGCCCCGACTTCATCTTCTCCTTCTATTACCGCCACATGCTGGACGCGGACCTGCTGGCCTTGCCTGCGCGCGGCGCCTACAACCTGCACGGTTCCCTGCTGCCCCATTACCGCGGGCGGGTGCCCGTCAACTGGGCCGTCATCCAAGGCGAAAGGGAAACGGGCGCCACCCTGCACGTCATGACCCCCAAGCCGGACCAGGGCGACATCGTGGCCCAGGAACGCGTGCCCATCGGCCCGGACGACACGGCGTTCGAGGTCTTCCAGCGCGTGACGGAAGCCGGCGTGAAAGCCCTGCAGGGCGCCCTGGGCTCCCTGGTCGCCGGCAGCGCGCCGCACCGCCCGCAGAACCTGGCCGCAGGCTCTTATTTCGGCGGACGGCGCCCGCAGGACGGCCGCATCGACTGGAGCCAGCCCGCCATTGCCATCCACAACCTGGTGCGTGGCGTCGCGCCCCCCTATCCCGGCGCGTTCACCACGTTTGACGGACGCGAAGCGCGCATCCTGCGCACCAGCCTCCAGCCGCACCCGGACGCCGTGGCCCAAACCACCGGCGGAGACGGCGCTGCACTCTACATCCTGTCCCTCGAACTGGAAGGGGAATCCCTCAGTGCGCTGGAATTCAAACGCCGCTACCCGGCAGGGGTTCAGCCGGCCTGATCTGGTATAATTGCGGTTTTAATTTGCGCAGTCGGATCCCATGAAGAAAATCCTCATTCTTGGCGTCAACGGCTTTATCGGCCACCACCTCAGCCAACGTATCCTCAACACGACCGACTGGGCCGTCTTTGGCATGGACATGCAAAGCGACCGCGTGGCCGACCTCATCGACCACCCGCGCTTTCATTTCTTTGAAGGCGACATCACCATCAACAAGGAATGGATCGAATACCACGTCAAGAAGTGCGACGTGGTGCTGCCGCTGGTGGCCATCGCCACCCCGGCCACCTACGTGCAGCAGCCGCTGCGCGTGTTCGAGCTGGATTTCGAAGCCAACCTGCCCATCGTGCGCAGCTGCGTGAAATATGGCAAGCGCATCCTGTTCCCCTCCACTTCCGAAGTGTATGGCATGTGCCGGGACAGCGAATTCGATCCGGACCATTCGGAACTGATCCTGGGCCCCATCGAAAAGCAGCGCTGGATCTATTCCTGCAGCAAGCAGCTGATGGACCGCGTGATCTGGGGCTACGGCATGCAGGACGGGCTGGATTTCACCCTGTTCCGCCCCTTCAACTGGATCGGCGCGGGACTCGACAGCATCCACACGCCCAAGGAAGGCAGCTCGCGCGTCATCACCCAGTTTTTCGGGCACATCGTGCGCGGCGAAAACATCAAGCTGGTGGATGGCGGCACGCAAAAACGCGCCTTCACCTACATTGACGACGGCGTTTCGGCGCTCATGAAAATGATCGAGAACAAGAACGGCGTCGCCAGCGGAAAGATCTACAACGTGGGCAACCCGACCAACAACTACTCGGTCAAGGAACTGGCCGAGATGATGCTGAAGCTCGCCATGGAATACCCCGAATACCGGGACACGGCGCAGCGCGTGCAGCTTGTGGAAACCACGTCCGAAGCCTACTACGGCAAGGGCTACCAGGACGTGCAGAACCGCGTCCCGAAAATCGACAACACCCGCAGCGAGCTCGAATGGGCGCCGCAAGTGTCCATGGCCGATGCCCTGCGCTTCATTTTCGATTCCTACCGCGGCCAGGTGGCCGAAGCGCGCGGTCTGGTGGACTGAGCGCACGCCATGAGCGCACCGCTGGTTGGCATTGTCATGGGCAGCAATTCGGATTGGCACGTGATGGAACATGCCGCCAAAATGCTGGAACGTTTCGACGTGCCCTATGAAGCACGCGTGGTTTCGGCCCACCGCACGCCGGACCTGATGTTTGAATACGCCACCGAAGCCCGCGCCCGGGGTCTGGCCTGCATCATTGCCGGCGCCGGGGGGGCGGCCCACCTGCCGGGCATGCTGGCTGCCAAAACCACGCTGCCAGTGCTGGGCGTGCCGGTACCCAGCACCAGCCTGGCAGGGCAGGATTCACTGCTGTCCATCGTGCAGATGCCCAAAGGCATTCCAGTGGCCACCTTCGCCATCGGCGAAGCGGGCGCCGCCAATGCCGCCCTCTTTGCCGTCAGCCTGCTGGCCCGCGAAATACCCGGCCTGCCGGCGCAGCTTGAAGCGTTCCGCGCCGAACTGGCCAGCACCGTCCAATCCATGACCTTGCCGCCGCAACCACAATGAACGAACAGCAGCACACCACCCTGGGCATCCTGGGTGGCGGACAACTGGGCCGCATGTTCACTTCCGCCGCACGCACCATGGGTTACGACGTGATCGTTCTCGATCCCGACCCCATGGCTCCCGCCGCCCATTTCGCCACGCGCCACCTGTGTGCGCCCTTCGACGACCCGGCGGCGCTTGAAATCATGGCGCATTCCTGCGCTGCCGTGACCACGGAATTCGAAAATGCGCCGGCCGCGTCCATGGAGTTCCTGGCGCGCCATTGTCCGGTGCGACCCTCCGCCAGCGCGGTGGCCATCGCCCAGAACCGCATCATGGAAAAAACGTTTTTCCGCGACAACGGGTTCCCGGTGGGGCCTTTTGCCGTGGCCCGCGATGCGGCTGAATTTCGCCAGGCCGTGAAAGACGTCAAGTTTCCGGCCATCATCAAGACCGCACAGTTCGGCTACGACGGCAAAGGACAGTACCGGGTGCAGACGCCGCAAGACGCCCTGCAGGTGCTGGCGGACCATCCCGACCTGCTGCCCGTGGTCATTGAAACCCAGGTGACCCTGCGCCTGGAGATCTCCGTGTTGCTGGCGCGCGGCGCCAATGGTCAGGTGGCGCTTTGGCCCATCGCGGAAAACCGGCACCGGGACGGCATCCTGGACATCACCATTGCGCCCGCCCGCATTCGCGACGAACTGGCGGCGCGCGCCGGCAAGATCGCTTCGGACATCGCCGAACGCCTGGACTACGTGGGGGTGCTGGCGGTGGAGTTTTTCGTCACCGGCATCGACACCCTGCTCGTCAATGAGATAGCCCCCCGCCCCCACAACAGCGGCCATTACACGCTCGATGCCTGCATCACCAGCCAGTTCGAGCAACAGGTGCGAACCCTGTGCGGGCTGCCTTTGGGCAATCCGGAACTGCTGCGCCCGGCGGCCATGGTCAACCTGCTGGGGGACTTGTGGGCCCAGGGCACCCCGCCCTGGGAAGCGATTTTCCAGGAGCCCGACGCCAAGCTGCACCTGTACGGCAAGCAGGCGCCGCGCCCGGGGCGCAAGATGGGGCATTTCACGGTGCTGGGGAACAGCGCGAGCGAAGCGCTGGAGAAAGCGCAGCGCCTGCGCGCCGCGCTTGGGATGGCGGATTAAACCGCGTCGTCGTTGACTTCGCCGGTGCGGATGCGCACGGCCTGGCTCACTTCCGTCACAAAAATCTTGCCGTCGCCGATTTTGCCCGTGCGCGCCGCACGGATGATGGCATCGATGGCTTTTTCCTCGACCCCGTCGGTGACGACCACTTCGATTTTGACCTTGGGCAGGAAATCGACCACGTATTCGGCGCCCCGGTACAGTTCCGTGTGCCCTTTCTGCCGTCCAAAGCCTTTCACCTCCGTCACGGTCAACCCGGAAATGCCGATTTCAGACAACGCTTCCCGGACTTCGTCCAGCTTGAAAGGCTTGATGACTGCGGTGATCAATTTCATCGTGTGCTCCGTAAATTTCCCGATCAGGCTGCCCGGTGCTGCGCGACACCCTACGGCACGACATGATAACCCGGTTGGCAGGCAAAAGAAAACCGCCCGCGGCCGGAACCGGGGGCGGCAAAGACCACTTTAGGAGACTGCTACAACACCTTTGAAAAACGCTGGTGGTCGGCGTGCAGCCAGAGATACTTGTCGAAGGCCATGGCCACGGCACGCACAAAAAACCACCCCGTCTTGCTCACCTCCAGGCCCGCCGGTGTGCGGGCCACGAGGCCGAACTGTTCGAATTCACGGATGCGCATGAGCGCATCCTCAAAATAGGTTTCGAAGTGGATGCCGTAACGGCGTTCCACCGCTTCGAAATTCACCCGGCCCTGACACATCAGGCGCATGATCACGTCGCGCCGGACGAGGTCGTCGTCGTTCAGGGTCAGTCCCCGCTCCACCGGCAAACGGCCGGCATCGAGCGCGGCGTAGTATTCCGCCAGGGTTTTCACGTTCTGGCTGTAGGCCCGACCCACCTGGCTGATGGCGGACACGCCCAGCCCCAGCAGGTCCGATCCCGGGTTGGCGTGGTAGCCCTGGAAATTGCGCTGCAGCAGGCCGTCGCGCTTGACCCGGGCCAGCTGGTCTTCGGGCAGGGCAAAGTGGTCCATGCCGATGTATTCGTAGCCGTCCGCGATGAAGCGGCGGATGGCATCGTCCAGCATCTGCAGCTTGAGGTCGGCGCCCGGCAGCGCTGCGGCGTCGATGCGCCGCTGCGGCTTGAAGCGGGCCGGCAGATGGGCATAGGCATACAGTGCGATGCGGTCGGGGCGCAGCGCGATCACCTGGTCCAGGGTGCGCGCGAAAGATTCGGGGTTTTGATGAGGCAGGCCGTAAATCAGGTCCACGTTGATGGAGTCGAACCGCAAGGCCCGTGCCGATTCCATGAGTGCCGCCACCTGCTCGTACGGTTGCACCCGGTGCACCGCCAGCTGCACCCGGGGATCGAAATCCTGGACTCCAAAGCTCAGGCGGTTGAACCCCAGGCGGCGCAGGTGGGCCAGGCGCGTGTCATCCACCGTGCGCGGATCGATTTCGATGGAGCATTCCGCGTCGTCCTGGAAATCGAAACGGGCTTTAAGGCTGGCCACCAGCTGGCCCAGTTCCTCATCTGAAAGAAACGTGGGCGAACCCCCACCCAGGTGCAATTGGGCAACGGCCGCGCGCCGGCCTGCGCCTTTTCCAAGCCGGTCCGACACCAGGGCGCTTTCCATTTCCAGGTAGCGCAGGTAATCCCGGGATTTGCCGTGATCCTTGGTGATGACCTTGTTGCAGCCGCAGTAGTAGCACACCGACTCGCAGAACGGCAGATGGACATAAAGCGACAGGGGCAGGGCATCGCCCGCCACCCGTTGCGCCAGGGCTTGCGTGAAGGCGCTGGCCTCGCTGTCCGGCAGGAAGCGGTCGGCCGTGGGATAGGATGTGTAGCGAGGGCCTGGAATGTCGAACCGCTGCATGAGTGAGGGGCTGATCAGAGACATGGGCGGCATAAAATGGTTGGCATGGGCATAATATGTACCAATTCCAGATCGGCTAATTTGATCAAGATCAAATTTTGCACTCATGGAGCCTGAACCTTTCGGCCATGCCCAAAATCGCCCTGCTTTCCGACACCCATTCCAACCTTGAAGCCCTGGAAGCGTGCCTGGCCCACGCCACCCGGCAAGGGGCCGAAGCCTTCGCCTTCCTGGGCGACCTGGTGGGTTATGGCCCCGATCCGGCCGCGACCCTCGACCGCATCATGGCCCTGGCCGGCACAGGAGCGCCCGTGGTGCGGGGAAACCACGACCAGGCCCTTTGGGACGATGCCGTGCCGCTCAACCCGATGGCCCGCCAGGCCATCCTGTGGACACGACCGCGCCTGACCCCGGCGCACCAGGCGTTCCTGCAGTCCCTTCCCCTCACCCGCCGCCTGGAAAACGTGCTGCTGGTGCATGCCAGCGCAGACCGGCCGGGCGACTGGACCTACCTGGCCGGGGAAGCCGAAGCGGCGGCCTCCCTGGCGGCTACGGACGCCACCTGGACCTTTGCCGGACACGTGCACCACCAACTGCTCTACTACCAGGCTTCCGACCAGCGCACGCACGCTTTCTCGCCCACGCCCGGCGTGGCGATTCCGCTCTCGGAGCGGCGCCGCTGGGTGGCCACGGTGGGTTCCGTGGGGCAGCCGCGCGACGGCAACACGGCCGCCGCTTACGCCCTGTTCGACGACCGCTCCCGCACCCTGACGTTCTGCCGGGTTCCCTATGACTGGGGCCGCACCATCTACAAGATCTACAGCCAGGGACTCCCGCCCGCCCTGGCCCATCGCCTGTCGGAAGGACGCTGATGTCCCCCCCCCTGCCACCCGGCTCCCGCATCGACGGATTCACCCTCCTGCAGGCGCTGGGGACCGGCGGCTCCGCCCGCCTGTACCGGGTCAGCCACCCCGAACATGGGCCTGAACTGCTCATGAAAACCCCGCGCCTGGGTCCGGACGAACCGGCATTCGGCGTGGTCAGCTTCGAAACCGAATGCACCCTGCTGCCTGCGCTGCGCGGGCCCCATGTGCCGCGTTTCGTGGCCAGCGGCCCGTTTTCGCCGCAACCCTACCTGGTGATGGAAATGATCCGCGGCCGCGACCTCAAGCGGCACATACGGCCCGGCGGCCTGCCGCTCGCCGAACTGGCCGAACTGGGATTTGCCATGGCCACGGCCGCGCACAGCCTGCACCGCCAGGACGCCATCCACCTCGACATCAAGCCCGACAACATCCTGTTGCGCGAAGACGGGGACGTGGTGCTGATCGATTACGGGTTTGCCCACCATGCCCGCTATCCCGACCTGTTTCAGGAAGAAAGCCGGCTGGCTGTGGGATCCACGCCCTACATGGCGCCCGAACAGGCCGCTGGCGTGCGCGACGAGCCGCGCAGCGACCAGTTCGCCCTGGGCGTGACGCTCTACCAGCTGGCCACCGGGCGACTGCCTTACGGCGTCCCGGCCACCCTGGCTGAAGTGCGCGCGCGTTCCTGGACCCGCCCCACGCCCCTGCGCGCCCTGCGCCAGGACCTGCCGCCCTGGTTCCAGGAAATTGTGTTCACCTGCCTCGAGCCGGAACCGGAGCGACGCTATGCCTCCTGCGCCCTGGTGGCGCAGGCGCTGTCGCACCCGGATTCGGTGGTCCTGACCGAACGGGCGACCCGGCTGGAAAAGGAGGGTTGGGTGGAGCGCCTGTGGCGTTCCTGGCGACGAGATCCGGAGGGCGCCGGCAGGCGCCGCGCGAAGCCCCTGAGTCCGAGCGAACAGGCCCAAGTGGCTCCGCTGTTCCTGGTGGCCTTCGACCCGTACGAACCGGAGGAAGCGCTGCTGCGGGCCTTGCGCTATGCGGTGGTGCGCGTGCTGCAACGCGATCCCGAAAGCCGGCTGGCCTGCGTGGCGTTGCTGGAAGGGGCGGCAGAAGGCAGCGGCACGAGCGCTTCGGAGCGACAGCACGCCTGTCGCATTGCGCTGCATCACTGGGCACGCCAGCTGGAGGTGCCGGAGGAACGGCTTTCCCTGCACGTGTTCGAATCAGTCGATCCGGCCCAGCGCCTGCTGGATTATGCCCGTCGCAACAGCGTGGATGCCCTGATCATTCCCGCGCCGCGGGATGTGACGCCGGCGTTCCGCTTCAACCGGTCTTTCCTGACACGCGTGGTGGAGCAGGCGCCCTGTTCGGTGCACGTGGTGCGCCCGCCCCAATCCTGAAGTTCAGAAGCGATAGCCGAAGCCGACGCCGAGCAGCCAGGGATTGATGTGTGCCGTCAGCACATCCGTGCCGGACGTGGTTTGGACCTTGGCATCGATCCAGATTTTTTTCACGTCCACGTTGAACAACCAGTGTTTGGTGAGGGCGTAATCCATGCCGGCCTGCAGGTCCGCGCCCCAGTTGTTCTGGGAAGTGGTGAGCGTGCCGCCGGCCGCGCTCGAATCCCAGGTGCGCATGTACGTGACACCCGCGCCCAGGTAAGGCATGAAGGTGCCCATCCCGTCGAAGTGGTATTGCAGGTTGAGGGTGGGGGGCAGTTCCTTCAGGCCGCCGATGTCGGTGCCGGAAAGGTTGATGTTGTGGCTCACGGGATAGGTGGCGATGAGCTCGGCCGCGATGTTTTTCGTAAAGAAGTAGCTCACGTCCACTTCAGGCTGGACCTTGTCGGACACTTTGAGCGTGTCGCTCGCCACGCCGCCGCCGGCCGAATTGCTGCGGTCCGTGGCCACGTCCAGCAGGCGCACGCGCACCAGCCACGGGCTCAGGCTGTCGTCGGCCCAGGCGGGTGCCGCCAAGGTTGAAACCGCAACGGCTGCCGCCGCTGCCCAATAAATACAGGTTGTGCTTTTTTGATTCATGGCTTTCCTTCCCCCTCGGTTAAAAAATCCTGGCGCGCTCTGGCGGCGCTACCTCTTCTGGGGTACATCGTAAGGAGGATGCCCAAAGGCTTTTTTGATAAAGATCAAAAAATTGTAAGTTTCACGGCAGGAGCGATCCGGCCACGGAACGGGCCGGTTTCATAAAACGGGGGGAATCAGGCCACGCCGACCAGGCGGTTCAGGCCGTCGGCATTGAGAATCTGGATGTTGCGGCCGCGCACGGCCAGCAGGCCTTCGTCGTGAAAGCGGGACAGCAGCCGGCTCACGGTTTCAAGCTTGAGGCCGAGATAGCTGCCGATGTCTTCCCGGGTCATGCGCAGCACCAGTTCGGAACTGGACTGTTTGCGGGCTGAAAAACGTTTGGCCAGGTTGACCAGGAAAGCCGCCAGCCGCTCTTCCGAACGCATGCTGCCCAACAACAGCATGACCCCCTGGTCACGCACGATTTCGCGCGACAGGGTACGGTTGAAGCGGCGTTGCAGATTGGTCATGAGCTGACCCAACTCTTCGAAACGGTCAAAAGGCACTTCGCACACCACGCTGTCTTCCAGGGCCACGGCATCGCACACGTGGCGGTCGGCGCTGATGGCGTCGAGCCCCAGGATTTCACCGGCCATCTGGAAGCCCGTCACCTGGGTCCGCCCGTCTTCGTGAAGGATGCTGGTTTTGAAGAAGCCGGTACTGACGGCATAGAGCGATTTGAACGCGTCGCCGGTCCGGTAGAGGGACTCCCCTTTCTTCACCGGTTGCCGGTGCGACATGTGCTGGTCGAGCAGGAGCACTTCCTGATCGGTCAGCCCGGCAGGGAGACAGAGTTCTCGGATAGTGCATCCGCAACAGACGGATTTCAGTTCGGAAAAATCCATTGACGGTTCTCTCGCGCGACGCGTCGCTCCTGACGGGGCAAATCTCAACGCTCCCATTCTACGCGCAAATGTGTGAAATCTCGACGAAAATTCGCAATTCCAGCCCGCAGCCCGGGTCTTGCAAAGAATACCGGAAACCGCTATATTGTTCGCATGCGTACTATTTAACGCAACGGCTGACGCCGAAACCCATCGCCCCCAAGGAGACTAACCATGCGCCGTTCCCTGCCCGCCTTTCTGCTGGCCGCTGCCTTCGCCGCTCCGGCTTTTGCCCAGGACAGCACCTACGTGACCGACCCCAATCACACCTTTGCCCGTTTTTCCTACAGCCACATGGGCTACAGCACCCAGTTGAGCCGCTTTGACAAGGTGTCCGGAAAAATCACGCTCGACACCGCCGCCAAGACCGGTTCCGCCGACATCGTGATCGACACCCGCTCCGCCAGCACCGGTTCGCCCCAGTTCAACGAGCACATCCAGGGCGCGGATTTCCTCGACACCGAAGCCTATCCCACCGCCACCTTCAAATCGCACCAGATCAAGTTCAAGGGTGACGTGCCGGACGAAGTGGATGGCGAACTCACCCTGAAGGGCATCACCAAGCCGGTGGTCCTGAAAATCACCTCCTTCAAGTGCATGGTGCATCCCATGGCCAAGAAGGAAGCCTGCGGCGCGGACGCGGTCACGCACCTCAAGCGCACCGATTTCAACATGGGGAAATACGCCCCGCTGGTGGGCGACGACGTGACCGTCACGGTCTCCGTGGAAGCCATCAAGCAGTAAGCAGGTCACGACCAGGGCAAGGGGCGGCCGCGGCCGCCCCGCCTCAGCGCAGCAGCAGCCGAACCATCCACCACACCAGGATCACCAGCACCAGCAGCGCCGCGAACGCGAAGTAATACCAGAGCGGCACCTTCTTTTCCGCATACGGGTCCGACAGCGACCGTTCGGCATTGGGCGGCAATTGCGCCACTTGGGTCAGCGAAGTTCCGAAAGGAATGTTGATGCAAGCGCGCGCGTTGATGGCCCAACCGTTGGCGTCCAGGATCGGCCCCAGGTTGCGGGCACGCAGCTTGAACCAGGCCATCAGCACCGCAGGCCCGGAAATCAGCACCACCGCGCCGGCCACCGCAAAAGGCAGTTGCCACCACTTGAGGGACAGCAGGCCCATCAGAACCGAGGCCAGCGCCGTGCCGATGGCGCCCACGGCCAGGCCGATGGCCGCAAAAATGCCGGCAAACTTG
>JAJZPY010000051.1 GCA_021811005.1 Pseudomonadota bacterium | reverse complement strand
GCGCAACATCCTGGGCACGAACTTCTCCTTCTAGCTGTTCAACCACCACGGCTACGGCGCCTACATCTGCGGCGAAGAAACCGCGCTGCTCGAATCCATTGAAGGCAAGAAGGGGCAGCCCCGCTACAAGCCGCCGTTTCCGGCCACCTACGGCCTGTACGGCAAGCCCACCACCATCAACAACACGGAAACCTTTGCCAGCGTGCCCTGGATCATCCGCAACGGCGGCGAAGCGTTCCTTGAACTGGGCAAGCCCAACAACGGCGGCAGCAAGATTTTTTCGGTCTCCGGCCATGTGGCCAGGCCCGGCAACTACGAAGTGCCGCTCGGCACGCCGTTTGCCAGGCTGCTGGAAATGGCGGGCGGCATGCGCGGCGGGCGCAAGCTCAAGGCCGTCATTCCGGGCGGTTCCTCCATGCCCGTGCTGCCTGCCGACATCATGATGCAAACCGACATGGACTACGACTCCATCGCCAAGGCGGGGTCGATGCTGGGGTCGGGCGCCGTCATCGTGATGGATGAAACCACCTGCATGGTGCGCGCCCTCGAGCGCCTGTCCTATTTCTACCACGAAGAATCCTGCGGCCAGTGCACGCCGTGCCGTGAAGGCACCGGCTGGCTTTACCGGGTGGTGCATCGCATCGAGCACGGCCAGGGACGCATGGAAGACCTCGATCTGCTGCTGTCGGTGAGCGACAACATCCAGGGGCGCACCATCTGCGCCCTGGGCGATGCGGCCGCCATGCCGGTGCGCAGCTTTGTCAATCATTTCCGTTCGGAATTCGAACACCACGTCACCCACAAGCGGTGCCTGGTGGGACCTTCCGAACGCCAGGAAAAGGTGGCGTAACCGATGGCGCTCTTGAATATCGAAATCGACGGCCAGTCCACCCAGGTGGAAAGCGGACGCACCGTGATGGACGCGGCGCGCCAGCTGGGCATCAAGATTCCCCACTTCTGCTATCACCGCAAGCTGTCCATCGCGGCCAACTGCCGCATGTGCCTGGTGCAGGTGGAAAAGGCGCCCAAGCCCCTGCCGGCCTGCGCCACGCCGGTGGTGGAAGGCATGAAGGTGCAAACCCATTCCGACTACGCCGTGAAGGCGCAGAAAGGGGTGATGGAATTCCTGCTCATCAACCACCCGCTCGATTGTCCCATCTGCGACCAGGGCGGCGAATGCAAGCTGCAGGACCTGAGCGTGGGCTATGGCGGCAGCGCCTCGCGCTACGCCGAACGCAAGCGCGTGGTGTCCAACAAGGACCTCGGGCCGCTGATTTCCACCGACATGACGCGCTGCATCCTGTGCACCCGCTGCGTGCGCTACGGCCAGGAAATCGCAGGCATCATGGAACTGGGCGTGGGCGGGCGCGGGGAGCATTCCGAAATCCTCGCTTTCATGGACCTGACGGTGGACTCCGAAGTGTCCGGCAACGCCATCGACCTGTGCCCGGTGGGCGCGCTCACCAGCAAGCCGTTCCGCTTCAAGGCGCGTTCCTGGGAGCTGACCGACCATCCCGGCGTGAGCCCGCACGATGGCCTGGGCGCCAACCTGGAAGTGCAGGTCAAGTTCAACCGCGAAGTGGTGCGCGTGCTGCCGCGCAACAACGAAGCCGTGAACGAATGCTGGCTGTCCGACCGCGACCGCTTTTCCTATCAGGCGCTCAACAGCGAAGACCGCCTCACCAAACCCATGGTCAAGCGCAACGGGCAATGGGTGGAAGTGCAGTGGGCCGAAGCCCTGCAGGCCGCCGTGGACGGTCTCAATGCGGCACGCAAGGCGCACGGCCCCGAAGCCCTGGGCGCGCTCCTCAGCCCGCACCAGACGCTGGAAGAGCTGTTCCTTGCGCAGAAGCTGATGCGCGAGCTGGGCGTGCACAACATCGACCACCGCCTGCGCCAGACCGACTTTTCGCTGGACGCCCTGCAGCAGGGTGCGCCCTGGCTGGGCATGCCGGTGGCCGGCTGGTCCACCCTCAAGTCGTGCCTCCTGATCGGCAGCGCCTTGCGCCAGGAGCAGCCGCTGCTGGCCGTGCGCCTGCGTCGCGCCGCCACGCAAGGCGCGCGCGTGCACCGTGTCAATCCGATTGCGGACGACCTCGCCATGCCGCTGGGCGCGCAGCTCATCGGCCGCCCCAGCGAGCTGCCGGCCCTGTTGGCCCAGGTGTTGCAGGCCGTGGCCCAGCGCCAGGGCGTGCCCATGCCGGCCGCGCTGCAAGCGCTGTCCAGCGGCCAGCCTTCCGCCGAAGCCGACGCCATTGCCGAAAGCCTGCTGCGTGAACCGGGCAGCGCCGTCATGCTGGGTCACCTGGCCCAGCACCATGCCGAATACGCCACCCTGTACGCGCTGGCCCAGGCCCTGTCCCAGTTGCTGAATTGCCCCATGGGCGTTCTGGGCGAAGCCGCCAACGGCGTGGGAGCCTACCTGGCAGGTGCCGTGCCTCACCGCGGCCCGCTCGGCACCCATGCGGCCACCGGCCTGGACGCCCAGGCCATGCTGCACGCGCCGCGCAAGGCCTATCTCGTCATGGGGCTGGAGCCCCAGCTCGACAGCGCCGATCCGGCGGCCACCCTGGCGGCCCTGCAGTCGGCCGAGTGCGTGGTGGCCCTGACCGCGTTCAAGGGCCGGGCTCCCGAATGGGCCACCGTGCTGCTGCCCATGGCGCCCTTCACCGAAACGGCCGGCACTTACGTCAGCATGGAAGGGCGCGTGCAGCCCTTCAATGGCGTGCTGGCGCCCAAGGGCGAAGCCCGCCCGGGCTGGAAGGTGCTGCGCGTGCTGGGCAACCTGTTCGACCTGTCCGGCTTTGATTTCGAATCCATCGCCGACGTGCGCACGGAAATCACCCCCGACCTTTCGGTGGTGGTGCCGCAGACGCTCGGCAACGGCCTGTCCGGCCTGCCCCAGATCAAGGTGCGCGCTTCGCTCGGCACCATCGAGCGCATCGGCGACGTGCCGGTCTATCACGCCGACCCGCTGGTGCGGCGTTCGCCTGCCCTGCAGGCCACGCGCCTGGCGCAGACCGTGCAGGTGACGGTGCATCCCCGCCAGGGGCAGCGCCTGGGCCTGGCGGCCGGTGCCACGGTGCGCGTGCGCCAGGGCAACGGCACGGCGGAGCTGCCGCTCGCGTTCGATGCCGGCATTCCGGAAGGATGCGCCCGCGTTCCCGCGGGACATCCCCTCACGGCAGGGCTCGGTGACGCGCTCGGCATGGTTGCATTGGAGGCGCTCGCATGATGGTTCCGCAAGCGGTACAGGCGTTTTTCGGCCCCCTGTGGCCGGTGGTGTGGGATCTCGTCAAGATCGTGGTGATCGTGCTGCCGCTCATGGGCGCCGTGGCCTACCTCACCCTGATCGAGCGCAAGGTCATCGGCTACATGCAAATCCGCATCGGCCCCAACCGGGTCGGTCCTTACGGCCTGCTGCAGCCCATCGCCGACGCCATCAAGCTGCTGATGAAGGAAATCGTGGTGCCCACCGGCGCCAACAAGATCCTCTTCGGCCTCGCCCCCATGCTGGCCATCATGCCGGCGCTGGCCGCCTGGGCCGTGGTGCCGTTCACGCCCGAACTCGTGCTGGCCAACGTGGACGCGAGCCTGCTCTACATCATGGCCATCACGTCCATGGGCGTGTACGGCGTGGTGCTGGCCGGATGGTCCTCCAACTCCAAGTACGCGTTCCTGGGCGCGCTGCGTTCCGCGGCCCAGATCGTGTCCTACGAAATCGCCATGGGGTTTGCCCTGGTGACGGTGCTCATGATGTCCCACAGCCTCAACCTGGTGGACATCGTCAAGGCCCAGCAGGGACCGTGGGGAGCGCTCCAGTGGAACTGGGTGCCGCTGCTGCCCATGTTCGTGGTGTACGTCATTTCCGGCACGGCCGAAACCAACCGCGCGCCTTTCGACGTGGCGGAAGGGGAGTCCGAAATCGTGGCGGGCTTCCACGTGGAATATTCCGGCATGGCCTTCGCCATCTTCTTCCTGGCCGAATACGCCAACATGATCCTGATCGCGGCGCTCGCCTCCCTCATGTTCATGGGCGGCTGGCTGTCGCCGGTGCCGTTCCTGCCCGACAGCATCCTGTGGCTGTTCGCCAAGATGAGTTTTGTCCTGTTCCTGTTCCTGTGGTTCAGGGCCACCTTCCCGCGCTACCGCTATGACCAGATCATGCGCCTGGGCTGGAAGGTTTTCATTCCGGTCACGCTGGTGTGGCTGCTGCTGGTGGGCCTGCTCATGCAGGAACCGGTGCGCGGCCTGCCCGTGCTCAATCTCTGGTTCCACTGATCGAGGAGCAGCCCATGGGAGCCATCAAGGAATTCGTCAAAAGCTGGACCCTCACTGAACTCCTGAAAGGAATGTCGGTGACGGGGCGCCATTTCCTGGCGCGCAAGATCACGGTCCAGTACCCCGAGGAAAAGACCCCGCAATCGCCGCGTTTCCGCGGCCTGCATGCCCTGCGCCGCTACCCCAACGGGGAAGAGCGCTGCATTGCCTGCAAGCTGTGCGAGGCGGTGTGTCCGGCCATGGCCATCACCATCGAGTCGGAACAGCGCGCCGACGGCACGCGCCGCACCACGCGTTACGACATCGACCTCAGCAAGTGCATTTTCTGCGGCTTCTGCGAGGAATCCTGCCCCGTGGACTCGATCGTGGAAACCCGCATTTTCGAATACCACGGCGAACAGCGCGGCGACCTGCTCATGACCAAGGAAAAGCTCCTGGCCGTGGGCGACCGCTACGAAGCCCAGATTGCCGCCGACCGTGCGGAAGACGCACGCTACCGATAAGGGACTCCCAAGGTGATCGATTTCCCCATCCTGATTTTCTCCGCCTTCGCCCTGGTGCTGCTGGCCTCCGGCGTGGGCGTGATCACGGCGCGCAATCCGGTGCACGCGGCGCTTTTCCTGGTGCTGGCCTTCTTCACGGCCTCCGGCCTGTGGCTGATGCTGGAAGCCGAATTCCTCGCCATCGCCCTGGTGCTGGTGTACGTGGGCGCGGTCATGGTGCTGTTCCTGTTTGTGGTGATGATGCTCAACATCGATCTCGACCGGCTGCGCGAAGGCTTCTGGAAACACCTGCCGCTCGGCGCCGGCGTGGCGCTGCTCATGGTGGCGGAAATGCTGCTGGTGGTGACCAGCAAGCAGTTCGGCAACCTCGGCAGCGGACTGCATGCCGCACCCGGCAACATCAGCAACACGCGTGAACTGGGGCTCGTGCTGTACACGGACTACGTGTATCCCTTCGAGCTGGCAGCCGTCATCCTGCTGGTGGCCATCGTCGCCGCCATCGCCCTGACCCTGCGCCGGCGCAAGGACACCCGGCACCTGGATCCCGCCTGGCAGGTGCGCGTGCGGGCGCGTGACCGCCTCCGCATCGTGCCCATGCGCTCTGAAAAGGACCAGTGATGATCAACCTGACCGATTACCTGATGCTGGGCGCCGTGCTGTTTGCCATCAGCGTGGTGGGAATTTTCCTCAACCGCAAAAACGTCATCATCCTGCTCATGTGCATCGAGCTGATGCTGCTGGCCGTCAACATCAACTTCGTGGCCTTCTCCCATTACCTGCACGACACTGCCGGGCAGGTGTTCGTGTTTTTCATCCTGACCGTGGCGGCGGCCGAGTCGGCCATCGGTCTTGCGATCCTGGTCGTCCTGTTCCGGAACATCCGCTCCATCAATGTGGATGACCTGAACAGCCTGAAGGAATGAGCCTCATGAGCATGCATAGCCTTTACCTGCTGGTTCCCCTGGCCCCCCTGGCGGGCTCCCTGCTGGCCGGCCTGTTCGGCAAACAGCTGGGACGCGCCGGCAGCCACACGGTCACCATCCTGGGCGTGGCCCTGTCGTTCCTGGCCTCGCTCGCCATCGCGCGCGACGTGTTCGCCGGGCACCTGTTCAACGGCCCGGTCTACACCTGGCTGTCGGTGGAAGACATCACGATGTCCGTGGGCTTCCTGATCGACCCGCTCACGGTGACCATGATGCTGGTGGTGACTTTCGTGTCCCTCATGGTGCACATCTACACCATCGGCTACATGGAAGAAGACCCCGGCTACCAGCGCTTTTTCAGCTACATTTCGCTGTTCACCTTTTCCATGCTGATGCTGGTCATGTCCAACAACTTCCTGCAGCTGTTCTTCGGCTGGGAAGCGGTGGGCCTGGTCTCCTACCTCCTGATCGGCTTCTGGTACACCCGCCCCACGGCCATTTACGCCAACCTCAAGGCGTTCCTGGTCAACCGCGTGGGCGACCTCGGTTTCCTGCTGGGCATCGGCCTCATCCTGGCCCATTTCGGTTCGCTCGATTATGCCACCGTGTTCGAACGCGCGCCGCTGGTGGCCCATGACGCCATCGAACTGGTCGCCGGCAGTCCGGTGTCGCTCATGACCGTGGTGTGCATCCTGCTGTTCATCGGGGCCATGGGCAAGTCGGCCCAGATGCCGCTGCACGTGTGGCTGCCCGATTCCATGGAAGGTCCCACGCCGATTTCCGCCCTGATCCACGCCGCCACCATGGTGACGGCCGGCATTTTCATGGTGTCGCGCATGTCGCCCCTGTTCGAGCTGTCGGAAACCGCCCGTTCGGTGGTGCTCGTGATCGGCGCCAGCACGGCGCTGTTCATGGCCTTCCTCGGCATCATCCAGAATGACATCAAGCGCGTGGTGGCCTATTCCACCCTGTCGCAGCTGGGCTACATGACCGTGGCGCTGGGCGCTTCGGCCTACCCGGTGGCGATTTTCCACCTGGGGACCCACGCCTTCTTCAAGGCGCTCCTGTTCCTGGGCGCCGGTTCCGTGATCCACGCCATGCACCACGAGCAGGACATGCGCAACATGGGCGGCCTGCGCAAGTACCTGCCCATCACCTACGTGACGGCACTCGTGGGCTCCCTGGCGCTGGCGGGCATTCCGCCTTTTGCCGGCTTTTTCTCCAAGGACGCCATCATCGAGGCGGTGCAGGCATCGGACCTGCCAGGCTCCGGCTATGCCACGTTCGCCGTCATGGCGGGCGTGTTCGTGACCGCGTTCTACAGCTTCCGCATGCTGTTCATGACGTTCCACGGCAAGCCGCGCATGGATGAGCACACCCGCGAGCACCTGCACGAGTCGCCCTGGGTCATCACGCTGCCGCTCATCCTGCTGGCCATTCCTTCGGTGGTGGCAGGGTATCTCTTCATCGACCCCATGGTCATGGGCAACTATTTCGGCAATTCCATCACCGTGCTGCCCGGCAACGGCGGCCTGCACGCCCTGCGCGAGGAATGGCACGGCGTGGGTGCCTTCATGGCCCATGGCGTGACGGCACTGCCGTTCGCGCTGGCCGTGGCCGGCATCGCCTGCGCCGCCGCCTTCTACCTCAAGTGGACGTCCGTGCCCGATGCCTTCATGGCGCGCCTGCGCGGGCTCTACACCCTGCTCGACAACAAGTACTACTTTGACCGCTTCAACGAAATCGTTTTTGCCGGCGGCGCGCGCGAAGTGGGCACCAGCCTGTGGCGCGTGGGCGACATGCGCCTGATCGACGGCCTCATGGTCAACGGCAGCGCCAACCTGGTGGGGCGCCTGTCCGGCCGGCTGCGCCGCATGCAGACCGGCTACATTTACCACTACGCCTTCATCATGATTTTTGGCGTGTTCATCCTGATGAGCCTGTGGTTCGTCAAGGCGTAATCTGAGCGGATATCCATGACTGCACACCATCTTCTGTCCCTTGCCGTCTGGCTGCCCATCCTGGCCGGCATCCTGGTATTGGCTTTCGGAGGCGAAGAACGCCCCGGCGCCACCCGCTGGCTGTCCCTCATCGGCGCCGTGCTCGGGTTTGCCGTGACCGTGCCCCTCTACCTGGGGTTTTCCAATGACACGGCGGCCATGCAGTTCGTGGAAATGGCGTCCTGGATTCCCAGCTTCAACATCAACTACCACCTGGGCATCGACGGCATTTCCCTGTGGTTCGTGCTGCTCAACAGCTTCATGACCATCCTGGTGGTGATCGCGGGCTGGGTGGTGATCGAAAAGCGCCTGTCCCAGTACATGGCCGCTTTCCTCATCATGTCCGGCCTCATCAACGGCGTGTTCGCGGCGCTGGATGCCATCCTGTTCTACGTGTTCTTCGAAGCCATGCTCATTCCCATGTACCTCATCATCGGGGTGTGGGGCGGGCCGCGCCGCGTGTATGCCGCCATCAAGTTCTTCCTGTACACGCTGCTGGGTTCGCTGCTCATGCTGGCGGCTTTCATCTACCTGTACTTCGAGGCCGGCGGCTCCTTCGAAATCCTCAAGTTCCAGATGCTGCCGCTGCCGCTGGGCGTGCAGATCCTGATCTTCATCGCCTTCTTCCTGTCCTTCGCGGTGAAAGTGCCCATGTGGCCGGTGCACACCTGGTTGCCGGACGCCCACGTGGAAGCGCCCACCGGCGGTTCCGTGATCCTGGCGGCCATCACCCTCAAGATCGGGGCCTACGGTTTCCTGCGCTTCAACCTGCCCATCACGCCGGATGCGAGCCACGCCCTTTCCGGCGTCATGATCGCGCTTTCGCTCATCGCGGTGGTGTACATCGGGCTGGTGGCCCTGGTGCAGGGCGACATGAAAAAACTGGTGGCCTATTCCTCCATTTCCCACATGGGCTTCGTCACCCTGGGGATTTTCATGTTCAACGCCCTGGGCATGGAAGGCGGGCTGCTGCAGATGATTTCCCACGGCTTCGTGTCGGGCGCCATGTTCCTGTGCATCGGCGTGCTCTATGACCGCATGCACACCCGCCAGATTGCCGATTACGGCGGCGTGGTGAACACCATGCCCAAGTTCGCCGCCTTCTTCATGCTGTTTGCCATGGCCAATGCCGGCCTGCCGGGCACGAGCGGCTTCATCGGCGAATTCGTGGTGACCTTGGGCGCCATCCAGGTCAATTTCTGGTATGCGGCGCTGGCGGCCACCACCCTGGTGTTTGGCGCGGCCTACACCCTCTGGATGTACAAGCGCGTGGTGTTCGGCGAAGTGGCCAACGACCATGTGGCCGGCCTCAAGGACATCAACTGCCGCGAGACCCTGTTCCTGGCCGTGCTGGCGCTCCTGGTGCTGGCCATGGGCCTGTATCCGAAACCGCTCACCGACACCATGCATGCCTCGGTGCAACAGCTGCTCGAGCAAGTCTCGACCACGAAGTTCTGATGGAGCGATGATGACTTTCGCCACCCCCAACCTGGTGCCGGTTTATCCGGAAATGTTCCTGCTGGCGGCCCTGTCGGCCATCCTGATCGCGGACCTGTTCGTGTCGGAAGCCCACCGCTTCCTCACCTATGCCTACACCCAGCTCGCCCTGGTGGGCACGGCCGGGTTCCTGGTGCTGGGCGCCACCGGCGTGCCCCTCACCACTTTCGGCGGCATGTTCGTGGACGATCCCATGGGGCGCACCCTCAAGCTGGTGGCCGTGCTGGCGGTGGCCCTGATGCTGGCCTATTCGCGCAGCTACAACCAGCAGCGCGGGCTGTTCCGCGGCGAATTCCACGTGCTCATCCTGTTTGCGCTGCTGGGCATCATGGTGATGGTGTCCGCCAACCATTTCCTGGTGCTGTACCTGGGCCTCGAACTGCTGTCGCTGTCCATGTGCGCCCTGATCGCGCTGCAACGCGATTCCGCCCAGTCCACCGAAGCGGCCATGAAGTATTTCGTGCTGGCGGCGCTGGCCTCCGGCCTGCTGCTGTACGGGCTGTCCATGCTCTATGGCGCCACCGGGTCGCTGCAGATGGGGCTGGTCGCCAACGCCATCCTGTCGGGATCGGCCGATCCCGCCATCCTGGTGTTTGGCCTGGTGTTCGTGGTGGCCGGGCTTGCTTTCAAGCTGGGGGTCGTGCCGTTCCACATGTGGGTGCCGGACGTCTATGAAGGGGCGCCCACGGCCGTCACGCTGTTCGTGAGCACCGCGCCCAAGATCGCCGCCTTCGCCTTCTTCATGCGCCTGCTGGTGGGCGCGCTGGGCTCCCTGGTGTCGGACTGGCAGTCCATGCTCATCATCGTGTCCGTGCTGTCCATGCTGGTGGGCAACGTCACCGCCATCGCCCAGACCAACATCAAGCGCATGCTGGCCTATTCCACCATCTCCCACATGGGCTTCCTGCTGCTGGGCATCCTGTCGGGCTCGCTCGGCGGCTTTGCCGCCGCCATGTTCTACGTGGTGGCCTACGTGCTCATGAGCCTGGGGGCCTTCGGCATCATCCTGCTGCTCGGACGCGAAGGGTTCGAAGCCGACCAGCTGGACGACTTCAAGGGACTCAACAAGCGCAACCCCTGGGTGGCTTTCCTGATGCTGCTCATCATGATTTCCATGGCCGGCGTGCCGGTGTCGGTGGGTTTCTTTGCCAAGCTGTCGGTGCTGAGCGCCGTGCTGGATGCCGGCATGACCTGGCTGGTGGTGGTGGCGGTGCTGATGTCCCTCATCGGCGCGTTCTACTACCTGCGCGTCATCAAGCTCATGTACATGGATGAGCCGGAAGACACCGCCCCCATCGTGGCGGAAGCCGACCACCGCATCCTGATCGGACTCAATGCGCTGGCCGTGCTGGTGCTGGGAATCCTGCCCCAGCCGCTGATCGACCTGTGCCTCGCGTCGATCACGCAGTCCATGCGGGGATGACGCGCATGGCAGAGTTTCCCGCACTGCCGCACGACTTCACCGAACACCCGATCGAATCCCGGCAGGTTTACCGGGGCAAGCTGCTGGACGTGCGCCAGGACACGGTGCGGCTGCCCGACGGGCAGACCACCGTGCGCGAATACATCGTGCACCACGGCGCCGCCGCCATCATTCCGCTGCTGGATCGCGACACGGTCCTGATGGAATACCAGTTCCGCTATCCCAACCGCCGTCATTACTACGAAATTCCGGCCGGCAAGCTCGACCCGGGCGAATCGCCGCTGGCGGCCGCCCGGCGCGAACTGCTGGAGGAGACCGGGTACCGGGCGCAGCGCTGGCACCGCCTGGCCGGCCTGGACCTGTGCATCGCCTATTCCACGGAACGGATCGAGTTTTTCCTGGCGGAAGGCCTGGAATACGACGCGCACCGGCGCGATGACGAGGAGTTCCTCGAAACCGTGCCGGTCCCTCTCGAACAGGCTTACCGCTGGATTGCGGAAGGCATCATCAACGACGCCAAGACGGTGGCGGGCCTGCTCTGGCTCAAGGCCATGGGCCCGCACGCCGGCATCACTGCACCAGAAGCTGGTTGAGGCGTTTCACGAAAGTCGCCGGGTCTTCCAGCTGCCCGCCTTCGGCCAGCAGCGCCTGGTCGAACAGCAGCTGGCTCCAGTCGGCCACCCGCGCCGCATCGGTTTCCAGCGTGAGGCGCACGATCAGCCGGTGCTCCGGGTTGATTTCCAGGATGGGCTGGGCATGGGGCACCTGCTGCCCTGCGGCCTTGAGCAGGCGCTCCAGGTTGCCGGACAGGGCGCCGGCATCCGACACCAGGCAGGCCGGCGATTCGGTCAGGCGGTGGCTCAGGCGGACGTCCTTGACCCGCTCGCCCAGCGCCGTTTTCATGGCGTCCAGCAACGGCTTCAGGGTTTCGTCCTGGGGCGTTTCGATCTTCTTTTCCGTCTCGCCCAGCTCCCCCAGGTCCAGGTCGCCCTTGGCCACGGACTGCAGCGGCTTGTCTTCGAAGGTGTCCAGGTGCGACACCACCCATTCGTCCACGCGGTCGGACAGCAGCAGCACTTCGATGCCCTTGCTGCGGAAAATCTCCAGGTGCGGACTGTTCCTGGCGGCAGCAAAGCTGTCGGCCGTCACATAGTAGATGGCCTTCTGGCCTTCCTTCATGCGCCCGATGTAGTCCGCCAGGGATTCCGTCTGGGCCTCCTGGTCGGTGTGGGTGGTGGCAAAGCGCAGCAGGCCCGCCCACTTGTCCTTGTTGGCGGTTTCTTCGCCTGCGCCTTCCTTGAACACGCGCCCGAACTCGGTCCAGAAGGTGCGGTACTTTTCCGGCTGGTTGCGGGCCAGGTCTTCCAGCAGCGCCAGGATCTTCTTGGTGCAGCCGGCACGGATAGTGTCGATGTCCTTCGATTCCTGCAGGATTTCGCGCGACACGTTGAGCGGCAGGTCGGCCGCGTCGATCACGCCGCGCACGAAGCGCAGGTAGTGGGGCACCAGTTTTTTCGCGTCTTCCATGATGAACACGCGCCGCACGTACAGCTTCACGCCGTGGCGCGGTTCGCGCTCCCACAGGTCGAACGGCGCGTGGGAGGGAATGTAGAGCAGTTCCGTGTATTCCTGGCGGCCTTCCACCCGGGCGTGGCTCCAGGCGAGCGGCACGTCGAAGTCATGCCCCACGTGCTTGTAGAACTCCTGGTACTGCTCGTCCGTGATTTCGTTCTTGGGACGCGCCCACAGGGCATTGGCCTGGTTGAGCGTGTCGTCTTCGGCCGGTTTTCCTTCCTCGGCGTCGCGTGCCATCACGATGGGGAGCGGGATGTGGTCGGAATAGCGGCGCACGATGGAACGGATCTGCCAGGGTTCGAGGAACGTGTCTTCCCCGTCCTTGAGGTGCAGCGTCACGCTCGTGCCGCGTGCCGGCACTTCCAGGGTTTCCAGGGTGAAGGTGCCGTCGCCGCTGGATTCCCAGCGCACCCCCTGGTCGGCCGGCAAACCGGCGCGGCGGGTGGTGAGGGTGACGCGGTCGGCCACGATGAAGGCGGAGTAGAAGCCCACGCCGAACTGGCCGATGAGCGCCGCATCGCGTGCCTGGTCGCCGGACAGGCGCCCCAGGAATTCGCGTGTGCCCGATTTGGCAATGGTGCCGATGTTAGTGACCACTTCCTCACGTGACATCCCAATGCCGTTGTCGGTGAGGGTGAGGGTGCGGGCGGCGCGGTCGAGGCTCAGGCGCACCTTGAGGTCGGGGTCGGATTCCAGCAACGCGCTGTCCTGCAGGGCTTCAAAGCGCAGCTTGTCGCAGGCGTCGGAGGCGTTGGAAATCAGCTCGCGCAGGAAAATTTCCTTGTTGCTGTAGAGGGAATGGATCATCAGCTGCAGCAGCTGTTTCACTTCGGCCTGGAAGGCGTGGGATTCTTTTGGATTCATGGGTGTTGTCGTCCCGTTTCGGAAAAGTTGGCGTCTGGCGGATAGATGGGGGCGGGCGGCGGGCTTTCAAGGGGCAACTCGCGGGCGCGGCGGCAGTCCAAAGGGGCGCACCTGGTTTAAAATCACGTTTTTGGCCGGCCCGGCCGAGCTCATTTTTCAGGGACTGCCCTGCATGAAATTCTGTTCCGATTGCGGCGCGCCGGTGGCGCTGGCCGTTCCCGAAGGCGATCACCTGCCGCGCCACGTGTGCACGGCCTGCAGCGCCATCCATTACAGCAACCCCAAGGTGGTGGTGGGCTGCGTGCCCGAATGGGAGGGGCGCATCCTGCTCTGCCGCCGCGCCATCGAACCGCGCCTGGGTTACTGGACCATGCCGGCCGGCTTCATGGAAAACGGCGAAACCGCGCGCCAGGGTGCCGCCCGCGAAACCCTGGAAGAGTCGGGGGCGCGCGTGGAAGTGAACGAACTGGTCACCATCATCAGCGTGCCCGACATCAACCAGGTGCATCTGCTGTTCCGCGCCCGCATGCTGGGCGCCCACCACGAGGCCACGCCGGAAAGCAGCGAAGTGCGCCTGTTCCACGAAGCCGACATTCCCTGGGACGACCTGGCGTTCCGCACCGTGCGCCACACCTTGCGCCATTACGTGGAGGACCGGCGCCAGGGCGTGACGGGACTGCACGTGATCGACCTCAATCCGGCCTGACCCCATGGACCGCACCGACGACCGGGCCGCGCTGCTCGACCTGCGCATCGAATCCCTCGACCACGAAGCCCACGGCATCGCCCGCTCTGAGGGCAAGGTGGTGTTCGTGGCCGGCGCCCTGCCGGGAGAAACCGTGCGTGCCCGCGTCACCCGCCGCAAGGCCCAGTTCGACCAGGCGGTGGCGGAGCGGGTGCTGCGCCCCGGACCTTCCCGCGTGACCCCGCGTTGCCCCCATTTTGGCGTGTGCGGCGGCTGCAACATGCAGCATGCCGATGCCGCGGCGCAGATCGCTTTCAAGCAGCGCATCCTGGAAGACAACCTGGAACGCATCGGGCGCGTGCGGCCCGAAGCGCTGCTGCCCACGCTGCAGGGGCCGGCCTGGGGCTACCGCCAGCGCGCGCGCCTGTCGGTGCGGCTGGTAGCCAAGAAAGGCGGTGTGCTGGTGGGTTTCCACGAAAGGCATTCCAGTTTCGTGGCGGACATGAGCCGTTGCGAAATCCTGCCGCCGGCCGTGTCGGCCCTGCTGCTGCCCCTGCGCGAACTGGTCATGGGGCTCTCCCTGCGCGACCGCCTGCCGCAGGTGGAAGTGGCGGTGGGTGATGCGGTGACGGTGCTGGTGTTGCGCGTCCTCAATCCGCCCACGGCGGAAGACGAAGCGGCGCTGCGCGCCTTTGCCGAGCGCTGGCAGGTGCAGGTGTGGTTGCAGCCCAAGGGGCCGGATTCGGTCTTTCCCTTCCACCCGCGGGAGGCGCCCGAACTGACTTACCGCCTGCCGGAATTTGGCGTGGTGATGCCTTTTGGCCCCACCGAGTTCACCCAGGTCAACGCCGCCATGAACCGCAGCCTGGTGGGACGC
>JAJZPY010000151.1 GCA_021811005.1 Pseudomonadota bacterium | reverse complement strand
GGTCTTTGTCGTGAATCATCCCCTGGCCGCGGCCGCTAGGCCGGCCCAGGAAGCCTTGTTGCGCTGGATCGGCGAAACCCTCTGAATTTGACCCAGAGCATTGAATTTTCACCGGATTTGTGTGTAACATGAAACCGTGGGAATTTGTCATGACAAATAACCGAACCAACTTATTGAAAACTAAACGGTTTCGCCTGGTTGCCGCCCTTGCGGTGGCCGGTGGACTGCTGGCCGCGGTCGGAGCGCAAGCGGAGTCCGGCGGCTGGTTTTCAGGCATCAGCGCCCTTCCCTTTTCGCTCGAAATGGATTCGGGCAATGGCGTCAATGGCAGTGCCCTTTCGCGCAACCGGTCAGCCTGGTCCCACCTCGACCCCGATTCGTCCGGGGAATTTTCAGGCGGTCCCCACAACTCGGTGCTGGGTGGTTCGGGCACCCTGTCCCTGAGCGACCGTTTCGGCTTTGTCGGCAAACTGAGCAGCGTGCTGACTTCGGGCGACGTCACCGCCAACAGCCTCACTCACGGTCTTGCCGACGCGCTGCCCTACAACATGATGGGACTCGGACTCAAATACGACGTCACGCGCAGCTTGCGCTTCCAGGGCGGCTGGGACCGCTATCAGCTCAAGTACAACCGGATCAATGGCGACACCGGGGTTGATCTGCTCACCCTCGGACTGAAATACGGCTTCTGAGCGTTTGCTCAGGACCGGGCCAGATCGGCCGCAAGCCCCAGAAAAACGACCGCCCCCCACCAGTTGTTGTGCAGGAACGCCTTGAAGCAGCGCATGCGGTCGCGCGTCCGTATCAGTGCCAGGTGGTAGACGGACAGGCCTGCAGCCGCCAACAGGCCCATGTCGTAGGGCAGTCCCAGGCCCGAGCGGAGGCCCACCCACCACAGGATGCCCAGCGCTGCGCCATAACACAGCCCCACGGCAGCCACATCCCAGCGCCCGAACAACAGGGCGGAAGAATGAACGCCCAGGTGGATGTCGTCGTCACGGTCCACCATGGCGTATTCGGTATCGTAGGCGATGGTCCAGAAGATGTTGGCGATCAGGAGAACCCAGCCCTGCAGGGGCACTGTTCCCGTCTCGGCAGCGAAAGCCATGGGAATGCCGAAGCCAAAGGCGATGCCCAGATAGGCTTGGGGCAAGGGAAAAAAGCGCTTGGTCAGGGGGTAGCTGGCTGCCAGAAAGAGGGCCGGCAGCGACAGCAGAACCGTAAGTCCGTTGCGCGTGCAGACCAGGGCAAAAGCCACGACTGAAAGAAACAGGGCCAGGCGCACCGCCTCGCCTGCCGAAACTTCGCCGGTTGCCAATGGGCGCTGGGCCGTGCGTTTGACGTGCGGATCCAGGCGCCGGTCCGCCAGGTCGTTCATGACGCAGCCGGCCGATCGCATGAGAAAGGTGCCCGCCACAAACACGATGAAGTTGACCGGAGAAGGGTGCCCGTGGCTTGCCAGCCAAAGGGCCCACAAGGTCGGCCACAGCAGCAGCAAGGCGCCGATGGGTTTGTCCATGCGCATCAGCCGGTAATACAGGCGCAGGCGGTTCATGCGGTGAGAAACTCCTGTTTGGACCAAAGCCAGCGTTGCACGTGGCGGCGCGCACCATCCGTGTCCGAGGCGATCCATTCGCCCGCCGCCTGCACGGCCTGCTCCAGCAGCGTCCGGTCCTGTTCGGGGTCGGCAAAACGCAGCAGGGGCGTGCCGCTTTGGCGGGAGCCCAGGTATTCGCCCGGTCCCCGGATCGCCAGGTCCTGGCGGGCGATTTCAAAACCGTCGGCATGTTCGTAGATGACTTTGAGCCGGGTCCGTGCCAGTTCGGACAGCGGGGGATGATACATCAGGATGCAAAAACCCTGTGCCGCCCCGCGTCCAACGCGTCCGCGCAGCTGGTGCAGCTGGGCCAGGCCCATGCGCTCTGCATGTTCGATGACCATGATCGATGCGTTGGGAACATCCACCCCCACTTCGATGACCGTGGTGGCCACCAGCAGCTGGATGTTGCCCTGCGCAAAGGCTGCCATGATTTCCGACTTCTCCGCCGCTGCGAGCCGGCCGTGAACGAGGCCCGTGCGCAGGTCGGGAAATTCCCGTGAAATGGATTCGAAAGTGTCCACGGCCGTTTGCAGCTGCAGGCTTTCGGACTCTTCGATCAGCGGACACACCCAGTAAGCCTGGCCGCCTTGCAGGCAGGTTTGCCGGATGCGGGCGATCACGTCCGCGCGCCGCGAATCGGAAACCAGTTTGGTCACGATGGGTTTGCGGCCTGCCGGCAATTCGTCGATCACGGACAGGTCGAGATCGGCGAAGTAGCTCATGCTGAGCGTTCGGGGAATGGGGGTTGCGCTCATCATCAGCTGATGGGGCTGCCCCTGCCCGGCAAGTTCCGCTTTCCTGCGCAGGGCAAGCCGCTGCTCCACGCCGAAACGGTGTTGCTCGTCGATGACCACGAGCCCCAGCGCTTTGAACGTGACCGGATCCTGGATCAGCGCATGCGTGCCAATGACCAGCTGGGCGGAGCCGCTGGCCACCCGCTCCTGCGCTGCCAGCCGTTCCTTCTTGCGCAGGCTGCCGGTCATCCAGGCTGTCGCGATGCCGAGTGGCTGCAGGAGTGCTTCGATTTTCCGGAAATGCTGTTCCGCCAGGATTCCCCTAGGGCGC
>JAJZPY010000150.1 GCA_021811005.1 Pseudomonadota bacterium | reverse complement strand
TCCGATCTAGTGGACCGGATGGTGGAGAACGCCATTATCGGCGTGCTGCGTGAAGCCTATCCGGACCACGCCTTCCTGGGCGAGGAAGGTGGCGCCGTGGGCGAGTCGGAATTCCAGTGGATCATCGATCCCATCGACGGCACCACCAATTTCCTGCATGGCTTTCCCATGTACTGCACCTCCATCGCGCTGGTCCACAAGGGCGTGATCACCCAGGCCGTGATTTACGATCCGGTGCGCAACGACCTGTTCACGGCCAGCCGCGGCAGCGGGGCGTTCCTCAACGAACGCCGCATCCGCGTCAGCAGCCAGACCCGCATGGAAGACGCGCTCATCGGTTCGGGCTTTCCCTTCAGCAGCATGGAACACCAGGAACGCTACCTGCGCATGTTCGCTGAAGTGATGCGCAAAAGCGCGGGCATCCGCCGCCCCGGTTCGGCCGCGCTCGACCTGGCCTATGTGGCGGCCGGCCGCTATGACGGCTTCTGGGAGCTGGGGCTCAAGCCCTGGGACATGGCAGCCGGTGCCCTGCTGATCCAGGAGGCGGGTGGCCTGGTGTCCGACCTGGAAGGCGAAGACCGTTTCCTGCAGACCGGACACGTGGTGGCCGGCAACCCCAAGATTTTTGCCCAGCTGCTGCCCATGGTGGCGCGCGCCTGAACGCAGGGCCGCCATGCTCGAGCGCATCCGCATCGTCCTGTGCGAAACCACCCACCCCGGCAACATCGGGGCGGCCGCGCGCGCCATGAAAACCATGGGGCTGTCGCGGCTCATGCTGGTGGCCCCGAAAATCTTTCCCGACGAGCAGGCCACGGCCATGGCCTCCGGCGCCGATGACGTGCTGGCTTCTGCCGTGCGCTGCGACACGCTGGCCCAGGCGCTGGCCGGCACCACGCTGGCCGTGGGCCTGACGGCGCGCCGGCGCGACCTGTCCCATGCCATGATGCCGTTGCGCGAAGCGGCCCTGCAGGTGGCGCAGGAGGCGCACGAAGGCGACGTGGCCCTGGTGTTCGGCACGGAAATGTCGGGCCTGTCCAACGCGCAGCTCGATTCCTGCCAGCTGCTCGCCAACATTCCGGCCGATCCCGCTTTCAGTTCCCTCAATCTCGCGGCGTCGGTGCAGGTGACGTCCTATGAAGTGCGCCAGGCGCTCCTGCAGGACCGCGGCGCCACGGGGCGCGACCACCCGCTCGCCACCCACGACGAGATGGAAGGTTTCTATGCGCACCTGGAACGGGTGCTGCTGGGCAGCGGCTTTCTCGATCCGGCAAATCCCGGACGGCTCATGACGCGGCTGCGCCGCCTCTTTGCCCGTTCGCGCGTGGAGCGCGAGGAAGTGAGCATCCTGCGTGGTATCCTGAAAGCCTTGTACCCGGCCGATGACGGTTCATCGCGCCCGTTTGGAAAGGAATCCTGATGCTGGAGCGAATTCGCGAACAGATCGACATCGTGTTCGAACGCGATCCCGCGGTGCGCAGCCGCTGGGAAGTGATTTCCCTTTATCCGGGATTTCACGCCGTGCTCCTGCACCGTCTCGCGCATTGGTTGTGGCACCACAACTGGAAATGGCTCGGCCGTTTCGTGTCGCAATGTTCGCGCGGGCTCACCGGCATCGAAATCCATCCTGGCGCCACCCTGGGCCGGCGCGTGTTCATCGACCACGGCATGGGCGTGGTGATCGGCGAGACGGCTGAAGTGGGCGACGACTGCACGCTCTACCAGGGGGTGACCCTGGGCGGCACGTCCTGGAACAAGGGCAAGCGCCATCCCACCCTGGGGCCCAAGGTGATCGTGGGGGCGGGCGCCAAGATCATCGGGCCGATTTACCTGGGGGAAGGGGCGAAAGTGGGGTCCAACGCGGTGGTGGTCAAGCCGGTGCCGCCGGGGGCCACGGTCATCGGCATTCCCGGGCGCGTGGTGGAAGACGAACACCACCAGCCGGCCAAGACCGACACCCGCTTCACCGCCTACGGACCCACGGACGACGACCAGGATCCGCTCATACTGGCCGTGCAGCAGCTGATGCGCCAGAATGAGGCACTGGCGACACAGGTGCACGAACTTTCGGACGATTTGTCGGCTCTCAGGAAAGAGCAGGGACAGAACAGACAGGAGAACTGAAATGGCCGTGACATTGACGGCAGCCGCAGCCCAACAAGTGCGGCAGGCGTTATCCAAAAGGGGCAAGGGCGTAGGCCTGCGCCTGGGCGTCAAGCAATCCGGATGTTCCGGACTGGCCTACGTGGTGGACTACGCCGACGAAGTGCGCCCGGGCGACCTCCGTTTTGAAAGCGATGGCGTGCTGGTGGTGGTGGACGGGGAACAGCTGCAGTACCTGGACGGCACGGAAGTGGATTACCGGCGCGAAGGGCTCAACGCCGCCTTCAAGTTCAACAACCCCAACGTCTCGGACGCCTGCGGCTGCGGCGAAAGCTTCACCACCCGCCCCGCTGCCTGACCGCCCGTCCGCGCATGACCCATGAAGTTGCCGCTGCCTGAAGGTTCGGCAGACGCGCTGCTGTTGGCGCGCCTGGCCGAGACACACCGCCCCCTGGTGATCCTGACCGAAACCGCCGCCGAAGCGCAGCGGTTGCTGGAGGAAATTCCGTGGTGGGCGCCCGGCCGCGCCGTGCACCTGTTGCCGGACTGGGAAACGCTGCCCTACTCCGCCTA
>JAJZPY010000050.1 GCA_021811005.1 Pseudomonadota bacterium | reverse complement strand
GATCTCCAGGGAGGCCTGCAGCCAGTTGCGCGCATCGGCCGAAACATCGAGGGGCAGGTAGCGCCAGACGGCCGCGGGCGTGGCACGCTGCAACTCGCCGTTCAAGTCAGCCTCCCCGGGCGCGCCAGCCTGCACGGACAGCTTGCCGCTCACAAACCCGGCGAGATCGGCGTTTTCCACTTCGAAGCGATTGATGCGAACCTGGGTGGCTTCAGGATGGACCGTCCAGGAAGCATCGACCTTGTAAGACTTCACCGGAATCGGTACCGCAAACACCTTGGGGAAATTCAGGAAGGCATCGGCTCCGCTGCCCTTGAGTGCCCCGCCATCCGCCGTGGCATCCAGGTGGCCGTTGAACGCCTTGATGGCGGGCAGCAGGCCCATGGGATTGGCCTGAAAGCCTTCAAAATCGGAATGTACGGCAAAATCGGACGGATGATCCTGCGGCCCTTTCCAGTTGGCATCCAGATGGCTGATCCTGCCCTTGAATGCGGCGGCATTCCAGCGCGTGCGCAACTCGTCCGAAAGCGGAAGCGCGGCTGCCAGGGCGGAAACCTGTCCCAGTTCCAGCTGGTTGATTTGAAGCGACCCGCCGGACTCGCCATAGGCCAGGCGCATATCCACGGGAACCGCGGTCCTGAACGCATTGCCGCCGTTGAGAGACAGCTGCCGGGTGGAAAATTCCACCATGCCCTGGGACGACTTGAAAGACAGGCCCCCACGCACCTGCTGAAACTGGAGTGGCTGCAGATCCGTGCGCAAGCGGGCCTGCACATCCTGCAAGTCGAGCTCCGCGCCCGACTCCCACTGCCCGGGCTCATCCAGCGCCAGGGTGAACTGCACGCGCCCGCGCCCGCGATCCACCCGGGCAAGCTGCGGCACCCACTGCCTGAGGACCGCAAGGTTCACCCAATCGGACTGCGCCTGCAGCTGTCCCTGCCAATCCTTGAAATTGACCAGGTCGGACCCTCGAAAATCGGCCTTGAGCGTCACTGGCCGGGCCAGCCGCTCCGGCGGAAGAAAGCTCACTTCGAGGCGGTGCCGGACACCGCTGTTGCGCAGGCGGATATTGCCGCGCGACAGCTGGAGCGGTTCGGCGCCCACGAGATCATCCTGCCAGAGCAGGGTGGCATTCGTGATCCGGATGTCCCCCTGATGGGCCAGCCAGTCCAGAAACTGGCTGGGGCCGCCGTCGGGTTTCGGCAGCGGGATGCCGGACAGAAACAGCTGGCCGTCGGCTGCCCGGTGCAGCGCCAGGGTCGGACGGTCAATGAGCAGCCGCCCCAGGTCGATTCGCCCCTGGAAAAAGCCGAGGATCGAAATGCTGCCTTCCACATGGTCCAGAACCAGCCCGGGTTTCCCGGCCGGATCAAATACCGTAATCTGGTTCAGTTCCACCGTGGGAAGCCACTGGATGCCCCCCGAAGCGATACGCCCGATTTCGACCCGGGCCCCGGTGGCACGGGACAAGGCCGCCACCAGATCCGGACGGTAGCGGTCCACGTCGTTGAGAATGAACATCTGCAACCCCGCCCACAGGGCGAGGAAAAGAACCGCAAACAGCGCGCTCCCCCACAGGAGTGCGCGGCGGGAGTGATGCAGGATGACCCGGTGACTGACCATAAGCCTTCAAGTATAGCTGCTTTGGGTACCGCCGTTCCTTTCCCAAGGTAACGATCGGTAAACCGGAAGCGGTTTTGTGGGGCGATGCAACATCCGTTAGAATCAAAGTTTTGCTGATCGGAGCGTAATTGAATGTCGATGTCTGATCGTGACGGCGTCATTTGGCTGGATGGCCGCCTCGTCCCCTGGCGGGAAGCCAATACCCACGTGCTGACCCACTCCCTCCATTACGGCATGGCAGTATTCGAGGGCGTGCGCGCGTACAAGACCAGTCTGGGAACAGCGGTCTTTCGCCTGAAAGAGCACACCGAACGCCTGCTCCGTTCCGCGCACATCCTGCAGATCCCCGTGCCCTACGACCTCGACACCCTCATGAAGGCCCAGCTCGAGACCGTGGCCGGCAACGGCCTGGAAGAATGCTACATCCGTCCGCTGGTGTACCTGGGCTCGGAGAAAATGGGCGTGTCCCCCAAGGGCGCCAAAACGCACGTGGCCATTGCCGCCTGGCCCTGGGGTGCCTATCTGGGCGAACAGGCCCTGGAACAGGGCATACGGGTGAAAACCTCGTCCTACACCCGCCACCACCCCAACATCACCATGTGCAAGGCCAAAGCCAGCGGGAATTACATGAACTCGATCCTGGCCAACAACGAAGCCACGGCAGACGGTTACGACGAAGCCCTGCTGCTGGACGTGGACGGCTTCGTGGCGGAAGGTTCGGGCGAGAACATTTTCATCGTCAAGCACGGCATCCTGCACACGCCCGACCTTTCCAGCGCGCTGGAAGGCATCACCCGCGATTGCATCATGCAGCTTGCGGCCGAATCCGGCCTTTCCGTGCAGGAACGGCGGATTTCGCGCGACGAGCTCTACAGTGCCGACGAAGCGTTTTTCACGGGGACGGCAGCCGAAGTCACCCCGATCCGGGAAGTGGACCGCCGCATCATCGGCGCGGGTCACCGCGGGCCTGTCACGACGCGCCTGCAGTCCCTCTACTTCGATTGCGTCAAGGGTCGTGCGGCCCATCACCGAGACTGGCTCACTGTTGTTGGAGGCTGAGATGTCGAATGTTTCTGAACTGAACCAGAAAGCCGTGGAAGTCACGGATGCGGACCTTCCGCTGCATTGCCCCCTGCCTTCCGTCAAACTCTGGAACACCCATCCCCGGGTGTTCCTGGACGTGACGCTCACCGGCACGGTTCAATGCCCCTACTGCGGCACCCGCTACATCCTGGCTAAAGGCGCCGGCCGCCACGCTCATTGAGCAAGATCCTCGTCATCGGCGCCGCCTGGGTGGGCGACGCCGTCCTCTCGCAGCCGCTGCTCTCTGCCCTGCAGCAGCGCGAACCGGGCCTGGAAATCCACGTGCTGGCCCCGGCCTGGACGCACGGGGTGCTGCAGCGCATGCCGGAAGTGGCGCAGGTTCTCGACAACCCCTTCAAGCATGGCGAGCTGGCCCTGGGGGCACGCTACCGGCTGGGGCGCGCGCTTCAAGCCAGCGGCTATCGCCAGGCCGTGGTGCTGCCCAACTCCCTCAAGTCGGCATTGATCCCCTGGTTCGCCCGCATTCCCCGGCGCACGGGCTATGTGGGCGAGCTGCGGCAGTGGCTGCTCAACGACGCGCGCCGGCTGGATCGCCAGGCCTTGCCGCTCATGGTGGAACGCTTTGCCGCCCTGGCGCTGCCGGCCGCAACCCCGCTTGAAAAGCCGGTGCCGCAACCGCGGCTCGTGCCCGACCTGAAGGCCCAGGCAGCAACCCTGGCGCGGCTGGGCCTTGCGCTCGACCAGCCGGTGGCCGTGCTCTGCCCCGGCGCCGAATACGGCCCTGCCAAGCGCTGGCCTGTGCGCCATTTTGCGGAAGCCGCGCGCCGGTTCATTGCCGAAGGGTTTCAGGTGTGGCTGCTGGGTTCCGGCAAAGACCGGCCGGTGGGCGAGGCCATCGTGGCGGCCACCCCCGGCCCCGTTCACAACCTGTGCGGTTCCACCCCGCTGTCCGAAGCCGTTGACCTGATGGCGGCGGCACAGCGTGTGATCAGCAACGACTCGGGACTGATGCACGTGGCGGCAGCCCTGGATCGGCCCATGGCTGCCGTGTTCGGGTCATCCAGTCCGCGCTTTACCCCTCCGCTGTCACCGCAGGCCCATGTGGTGAGCCTGAACCTGTCCTGCAGTCCGTGCTTCAAGCGCGAATGTCCCCTGGGTCACCTGCGCTGCCTGGAAGAACTGCAGCCGGACCAGGTCATGACTTTCTGGAAAAGCTAGCCGAGTATTGCGCCCAGTCTGCCGGCACGTCGATGTCGAGCAGGATGCCCGGATCATCCACATCAAGCCAGTGAACGTCAGCGGAACGTTCTTCCAGCAACCGCCGTGCCCCCTGGTCCCCTTGCAGCGCCCGCAGGGCCGCTGTCATGTTTTGCGAAAAGCCCACCGGATTGCCGCGACGGCCCCCGTGCCGGCAGGCCACCAGGTGCGCGCCCTGCTCCAGCGCCTGACGGATGGCGGCCACCGTGGACGGCTGCACGCAGGGCATGTCCGCCAGCCCCACGATCCACCCCCTGGCCTCTGACGCAGCCGCAAGGCCTGCCTGCAGACTGCGTGACATCGCAGCCGTTCCGGCCACTTCCGTCACGCCAAAGCCAATGCCTGCAAACAGCGCGCGCAACCGCTCGTTCCCGGCCGGAATGACTGCCAGCGTGTGCTGCAGGGGGGCGAATGCCCGGGCTGCCTGCAAGGCGAGCGGCTGTCCACCGGGTTCTGCCTGGGTGAGCTTGTCGCTGCCAAAGCGCGAACTGCGCCCGGCAGCGAGCAGGATTCCGGCGATCATGCCGGCGCCGGCCGCTCCGCGGGCTGGAACGGCCACGCGCCGTGGCGTATGGCCGTGATCTCGGCCAGGATGGATATGGCCATTTCAGGCGGTGTGCGGCTGCCGATGGAAAGTCCGGCCGGCCCGTGCAGCGCGCCGATTTGTTCAGGCGACAGATCGAACAGCGCCAGCCGTTCCCGCCGCTTGGCCTGGTTGGCCTTGGAACCGATGGCGCCCACGTAGAACGCGCTCGACTTGAGGGCTTCCAGCAGCGCCAGGTCGTCCTGTTTCGGATCGTGGGTCAGCGCCACGATAGCCGTGTGCGGATCGGGTTTCTGCGCCGTCACAAAATCATCCGGCATGGCGGCATCGACCGGCGGCAGATGCGCGGGCCAGGATTTGCGGAATTCGGCCCGCGGGTCGCACAGCAGCACCTGGTAATCCAGCGCCAGCGCCATTTCTGCAAGATAGCGGCTGAGCTGGCCGGCACCGATGATGAGCAGCCGCCAGCGCGGCCCGTGCACCGAACGCAGCGCACGCTCCGTGACCGCCAGGCTCTCCGAAGGGTCCGCAGGCACAATGCGGGCCAGGCCGGTGGCCAGATCCAGCTCGCGTGCCACGATGGCATTCTGCGCCAGGGCGGCCAGCAATTCCGCCATGGCGCTGTGCGCATGCAGCGGTTCGAGAATCAGTTCCAGCTCCCCGCCGCAGGGCAATCCGAATCGGCTGGCCTGCTCGGTGCTGATGCCGTAGGAAATCTTTTCGGGGAGCGTGAGCGTGCGGGTACGCACCTGCTCCAGCAGGTCGTCTTCGATGCAGCCGCCCGAAAGGGAGCCCACCAGCCGGCCATCACGCGTCAGGGCCAGCAGGGAGCCCACGGGACGGGGCGCTGAACCCCAGGTCTTGACCAGGGTGGCCAATGTGATCGACGCGCCCTCAGTCTGCCAGTGCGCAATCGTTTTGAGTACTTCCAGATCGGTGCTGTCCATGGGAAATGCATCATACCGGCTGCCCCGAGAAACTAAAACAGGCGGTGCAAGCCATGGGCAATCCACCACAGGGGGTAAGTGACCGTGGCCGCCAGGCCAAAAACGGTTTTCAGGGGATGATCGTAGAGTTCCTGCATCAGCGCCCACCAGGCCATGCCTGCCGCGGAATGCACCAGCAGTTCCGGCACCGGATAATGAGCCCTTTCTTCCCCGCTCAGCCCTGCCCGTTGTTCCAGCGCCTGGAAGAGTTGCTGTTTCTGACCCGGGGTCAACCCCGGCAGGGATTGAAACCTCATGACCGGCCCGACCCACGTTCGGCGTTCCGCGCATAATCACGCAACCGCCTGCCCATCCAGTCGTTGGCTTTGGACATCCGGCTCTGGATGGCCCGGCTCGATTGGGTGGCAAAGCCGGTATCCACCCGCGCGTGCCCGATCAGCGCGGCGGAAATCTGCGGCACGTGACTCATCAGGTAAGCCATGATCGAGGCCGTGATGATGAGCAACACGGCCAACGCCATGGAATCGGACGGCGAAGCCCCGGTCATGACCGCCGCGTTGTCCGCCATCCACTGGTGCAGCAAAACGAACACCGGCTTCGACATGACCAGCACGGAAACGGAAACCACCCGGTAGAAACAGGCAATAAACAGAAAGCGAACCCAGGCCATGAAAAAATCCTTGGTCACATCCCACAGCAGCCAGGGAATAAAGAACGGGCCCAGTGCCAAGGCCAGGCCAGCCAGGGCATTGCTCATGACGTAAATCACCGTCAGGATCGCCAAGGCCAGGATGAACACGCAAAGCGCCAGGAACAGCAGCGCAACCGTCATCATCCACCCACCCAGAGCGCCCCAGAATGCCCAGGACATGGGGGTTGCCCCATTCAGATAGCGCGCAGGGCTGCCCGCCACTGCCTCCCAAACCGTCACAATGATGTCCGTGAATACGCTCCAGGCAGTGGCAAACCCCTGGCCTCCACCGCCCGGCCCGGCAATTGCCGCCGCGACTGCATCGCAGCCCTTGTACACCCCCTCGTAAAAAATGAAGTCATAGGCCTGAAGGAACCAGGCCACAAGACCCGACAAAAAAAGAAAACGGATCAGGCGCGAAAGGACTTTTCCAAGGTTTTCCCCCATCAGGGATTCCAGCAGCACATTGATGCCAAACCAGCTGAAGGTCAGCAACAGGAGCGAACTGTAAAGGCTGTCGGCCACCCCGGAGAGATTGCCGTGCAGGGACCTGCCCCCCTCCAGAAAGGATTGGGAAAACTGGTCGATGATGGCAGGGTTCAGGCTGATCATGCCCGGATCAACGACCGCCGCTCAAGACACCCCATCCCAGCGTCGATTCCTGCTCGCGCAATTGCTGGTGAAGCTGCTGGATTTTCAGTGCGTCGTCCTGCAGACGCTTCTGCACGATCTCACCGGCCATCGCGTCGGCGCCCGCTTCGTCCTGAAGGCGGGCTGACGCATTGGCCTGATGACTGGCCACCAGGCCGATCAGCTGTGCGTTTTGCCCGGCCAGCAGGTTGAGATGCTGGTTGACGGTCTGAAAGCTCTGCTGCAAGCCGGCACTCGCCGGAATCTGATCCTGAAGCATGCGGATGCGGGCGTAGGAATCATTGACGGATTGCAGCGTGGTCACTTCGTTCTGGAAAACCGTGCTCACGCCCTGCCCGCGATACTGGGCGATCTGCATTTCGCGGTCGAGATATTGATTGGGAGTGACCCCCATGGCCGCCATCTGCCTGAATTGCGTGGTGAACATGTTCTGCAGTGACTGGATCTGTCCCAGCGTGTCACCCAGGGTTTGTGAGAGAGACTGCACGGCAGCCATCTGGTCCGTATAGGGCTGCAGGACCTGGTTCAGGGTATCCTGGGGCAGTCTTTTCAGCTGCTCCAGCTCGTTGAGGTATTGCTGAAACTGGAGGGCGTAAGCCTGAACCTGCTGGGCTGTCTGGCGAACCGCATTGGCAGCGGTCACCGCCGTTTCCGCATGATTGGTGGGGTCGTATACGATCGTGCCCATCGCGCCGCCTCCTCCCGCCAAGGCCACGACGCAATACAGCGCCGGGATCAGGCAAACCACCCATTGGATGCCGCGAAACCTTGTCATGGTTCTGCTCCCATATCGGACAAATAGGCTTCCATCCAGTCCTTTCTTCCCGACAGGCGATGCTGCTCAAACAAAGCCTGCGCCCGGGCATCCGAACGCAACCATGCCAGCAAGCGCGGCGGAAAACGGACTTCAAGCAGATGGCTTTCTTCCGGCGTGTTCACGTAGTAATGGCATTTGTCCTGGGCATGCTCGATGCGAGCAATTTGCGCATCGTTCAATCCGAACTGACCCCGGTAGAGATCGCGATGGACACGCGCCTGCCGATTGGGAAGAAAAACGCGGGTGGGAATGTTGTCGGCAATGGTGGAAAAAATATCGGACCTGGAAAAATCATCCAGCGATTGTGTGGCGAGCACTACAGAACCCAGCTTCTTGGGAATGGTTTTAAGCCAATCACGGATCCGGTTCGAAAAATAGGCATCGGACAACATGAACCAGGCTTCTTCCACATAAATCAGGGTTGGAACCCCCATACCCGAAGCCAGAACCTGTTCCACCCGGTAAAAGGCATATTCGAGGAATGCCCGGGCCACCCGGTCGTCCCTGAGAACATGGCCCATTTCGATGCAGGTGAAATCCGACAGCGAAAATCCGTCCTCCTCATGATCGAAATAGCCACCCAGCGCCCCTCCCGCAAGCCATGGCTCCAGCTCCCCGCGCAAGGCCCGTGGCAAAAGTCCGTGCAGGCTTTTGAGGCGGTGCAGGCTGGGTGACATCGCCGAAAGGCCGGACAGGGCCTCTCCCACAGCAACCCCTTCGGCGGCAGACAGCCGCCTGCCGCGAGCCGTCAGCAGAATTTCCAGCCACCGGCCCAGCCAGGGCAGATGCGCTGGATCACGCACCAGCACGAGCGGATTGAGGCGCAGCTCCGGGTGGCCAGGTTCCAGGCACTGCCCGCCCTGCAACAACGTGGGAATACGGCAGGAACGATCCTTGTCGAAAATGACCGTACGAACCGGCTGGTATTTCTGGAACTGGCTGATCAAAAAATTGACCCAGACCGACTTGCCACTGCGTGAAGGTCCGACCACACATGCGTGCGCCAGATCCCGGAAATGAAAATTGAAATGATAGGGATTGCCCGATGCGGTGGGAAAAAGCGACAAGGCGGGTGAAAACCGGCCGGTTTGCTGGGACAGGTAGCGGTTTTCGCGCGCTCCAATGCCCGCCGAGCGTATGGGACACAGGTCCGACCAATTGGCGGTACTGACGAAATGCCAGCGCACCAGTTCGCCCCATTGGCCCGGCAGGGTTCCGGACCAGGCCGAGTTGAGGTGCAGACGTTCCCTCAACAGCAAAAACCCCTGTGCCCTGATTCCCGTGGCCACGGCACTGAGCCTTTCTTCGAGCGCGTCGCGCTCCGGAGCCAGCACCAGGACCGTCAGGTTGAGGTAGCCAAAAACCCGCTGCGACCCGGCCATGTCGGTCAGGGCCTGCCGGGCATCTTCTGCGGAAACCGCCCGGCCCGTGTCGCGCACCACGCTTTCCTCGCCGGACAGCGCCTCCCTCACGTAACTGAACAGGGATTTCTGGAGATTGAGATGGAACCGCTGGACATTCTTGATGTAACGCTTGGCCGCATCGGAATCCACGAAGCGGAATACCTGGGACAGGGTCAGTTCGGCCGGCGCCGCCAGCACGGCGTCCAGCATGCCTGGAAAAGTCGATCCCGGCCATGCCTTGATGGCAAGGGCCGCACCGTAGCAAGTCGAAGTGGCTCCTTCAAAGCGCACGTGATCGCCCGCCACCACGACCCGGTCCTCGCCCAGGGCCGTATCCAGGTAAGCCTGGGAAGGCACCTGGGGAGGGATATCCGGGCGTTCAGTCGCCGGGCTCGTCACCTCGTGCAGAAAGGCGCACAATTCCGGGCCCTGGAGCCTGCCGGGGCGGAGGGAAAGCACCGTTTCAGAGAACTGCCCCAGCAACTCCTCGAAGCGATCGATTCTTTTCCGGAGCAGTTGTTCATCGCGATGAAAGGCCTGACCTTCGGACAGGTGGCGCATGACAGTGCCCCACAAGCGCTTCGCCAGCGGCCCGTCCCCTTCGCTGGCGGCCTGGGCAAGCGACCCCATGAAGCCATCGCGATGTTCGTCGAGCGAAAACAGGATGCTGAGAAAATGGCGGTTGACATAGCGGGGCTGATCCCCGGTTTCCTGCCGGTAGAGGCTGTCGATGGCCGCACTGCCCGGATTTGAAAAATTGCCGCCGGGATATCCCCTGAACTCGCGTCGCAACACGGTGGACCAGACCGTGAACCGGCAGTCCAGATTGCGCAAGGCTTGCTCGAAAATATCGGCCCCCCGGTCGATGGCCAGGTCGTCGCAACCTTCGGATTGCATGCCTCCGATCTGAAAGCAGGCCAGCAGCCCGCCATCCTTGTTGAGCACCAGCGCAGGGGTGATCTGGACCAGCCACGGCAGGACTTCCGCAAGCCCGCGCGATCTGGAGTCAAATTCGAACGCCGCGCGCCGGATATTCAACATGCCATGTTCCTCCCGAAACCTTCGGGACGATGCCCTCTTCGGCCACGCACATGCACCCAGGGATCGTAACTTTCCGGCTGCCGGTTGTACTTGACGTAGATTTGACGGGTAAAGGGGTCGTCCAGCGTGATCCGGCGCAGGATCATGTGCGCCAGCACCGACAACGGAATCCACCCGTAAAGGTGAAGATCTCCCACCAGGGCAATGGCGAGCGTGGCATTGACGATTGCAAAAGGCTTCTCGACACCGGCAATCAGCAGCGGTTCCACAAGCGAACGGTACACGGGCGTGCAGCGCTTTTCTGGCAGGTTGTCGCTCATAGGCAGCCGGGCATGGCCACCCCGGGAAACAGCGCCGTGATGATGCTCACCACTGACAAGGCGCAAGACATGCCCAGCAGCCAGCTGGCGATGCGTGCCACGATGCCACCTGTTTCCGCATACATGAACATGATTCCGATCATGATGGTGGCCACCACGGACAACACCACAGCCACCTGCCCTTTCAAGCTGCTGGCGACCGCACAGATCGGACCTTCCCATGGCATGGGTGTGTACAGCGCCAGGGCCGACACCGGCAGCAGAAGAACGAAACCGCCCAGCAGCCAAACCAGCGACCCGCATTTTTTGGATTTCTGCCGCTTCAAGTCAGGCTGCCTGCAACAAGGAACGCGTCTGATACGCCCCATCTCGATGCCCCTCTACCCGAACCACATCCACAATGCGCCTTGCGCCGCCAATTCGACCCAGATGAATCACGCCGTCGATGCAGCCCGCGATCTGCCGCGCAATGGCAGACGAAGGCCAGTCGATTCCGCTTTGCATGACCATCTGCTCCAGCCGATACAGGGCATCTTGCGCACTGTTGGCATGCAATGTGCCCAGACAGCCTGCATGGCCCGTATTCATGGCCTGCAGCAAGTCGAATGCTTCTCCTCCGCGCACTTCGCCGACCACAATCCGGTCTGGCCGAAAGCGCAGGGTTTGCCGTACCAGATCCCGGACCGTGACACCGTGCCCCTCATGGGCTTCGAAAGAGACGAAATTGGGAAGCTCCACGGTCAGTTCGCGCGTGTCTTCGATGACCACCAGGCGCTCTTCAGACGGCATGGCGCGAATCATCGCATTGAGAAACGTGGTCTTTCCCGTGCTGGTGCCGCCACTCACAAGCACGTTTTTCCTGGTTTCTATCCACTGCCTCAAGATGGATTCCAGCCCTCCGGGAAAACGGAATTCTCCCGCAGGATCAGCGGCTGCCGTGGAAACGGACGGCAATGCGCCATCCGGAGCATAGTCTTCCAACCGGCAGGAAAATCCGGCATGTTTGCGAATACACAAGGCATGGCCTCTGGTCGCGACCGGGAACATCACTGCCGATATGCGCAATCCGGAAAGCGAGGCGTCAAGCAGCACCCCGTGGCCGGCACCCATTTCCCGATCCGCCAGCGTGGCCAGAATGCGAATGGCATTCCCCGCTTCCTTTTCTGAAAAGGAGGTTGCATAGCGCTCCATTCTGCCCGCACGTTCAATCCAGACGTTGTCTTCGCCATTCACCATGATTTCCCGAACGGTGGCATCGCCCAGCAGGGGCGACAAGCGGGTGAACGCATCGTCGAGCATCTGGAACAAATGGGTGTTGAGGGCAGTCGTCATGAAGGCATGCTACCTCCGGCATGGCCGGTTGCCTTCGGGAAGAACGCGAGGATTTTGCCGTTCAGGAACGACTGGCGGGATGGGTCACGATTTGGGCGCGCCGCGCCTGGCACAGCAGTTCATACGCCACGGTCCCCGCGGCTGCGGCCACGGTGCTCACGGCAACGCGCTCGCCCCACAGTTCGACGGGCGTCCCCACCTGGGCGGCCGGCAGGTCGGTCAAATCCACAGTGATCATGTCCATGGACACGCAGCCGATGAGGGGCGCAATGCCCTCGCCCACAGCCACCGGCGTGCCGTCGGGCGTGCTGCGCGGATAGCCGTCGGCATAGCCGCAAGGCACCACGCCCACGCGCGTTGTCCGCCTTGCCTTGAAGCGGCTGCCGTAGCCCACCGACTCTCCGGCAGCGATGGTGCGCACGGCCGATATTTCGGAAACGAACCGCATCACCGGCTGCAACGGGGTGCGCGCCCGAATGCCCGGCTCGGCGGGATCAACGCCGTACAGCATCAGACCCGGACGCGCCCAGTCGCCGTGGGCTTCCGGATGGCCCAGCAGGGCACCGGAATTGCACAGGCTGGTTTCCATAGGCGGCAATGCCTGCTGCGCCTGGCGAAAACGGCGCAGGGGACCGGCCAGCACGCCTGCGGTGGCCACGTCGGCGTTGGCGAAATGCGTCATGAGGGTGATGTCGGAAACCCGCCCGCCGCGCTTCAGGGCTTCAAAAGCAGGGAGCAGGGTTTCTGGCATGAATCCGAGGCGATGCATGCCGGTATCGAGCTTGAGCCAGGCCGGAATGGTTGTTCCCGAAGGAAGCTGCTGCAAGGCATCGATTTGCCAGAAATCGTGGATCACCGGCGTCAGGCGGTGCAAGGCGACGGCTTTGATTTCATCCGCCCCGAAAATCCCTTCCAGCAAGACGATGCGATGCGGGAGCCCGGCCTCGCGCAGCCGCAGCGCTTCCTGCACGGAAGCCACGGCAAAGCCGTCAACAAAGGGCGCAAGCGCCTGCGCGCAGGCCACGTCGCCATGACCGTAGGCATTGGCCTTGACCACGGCCAGCACGCGGCCGCCATGCAATTGGCGGGCGAGATGAAAATTGTGGACCAGCCGATCGAGGTGGATGTGAATGCAGGTGGGACGGGTCATTACCGTTCGGTTCGATCGCTGGAAGCGGATGGGACGATGTGTGAAATACGCGCCATAATATCGCTTTTTTGCCGGCCATGGCTCTTTTCATGACCCCGCTTCCCGCTTTCCGGGCCCCCTGGTGGCTCACACACCGCCACGCGCAAACCCTGTATGGCGCGCTGGCCGCACCCACCCCCAATCCGGCCTGGATACGCGAACGCTGGAGCACGCCTGACGGGGATTTCATCGACGTGGACCTGCTGCAGGGACGGCCGCAAGCCCCGCTGCTGACCCTTTTTCACGGCCTGGAAGGGAGCACCGGGTCGCGTTACCTGCGGGCCATTGGCTGGGCCGCCGCCGCCTGCGGCTGGCATGTGCTGGCACCCAACCTCAGGAGCTGCAGCGGCGAAATGAACCTGAAGGCACGCATCTATCACGCCGGAGACAGCGTGGAAATCCAGTGGATCCTTGCCCGCGGCCGCGAGCGCCATCCCGCCGTGCCGCGCTTCGCTGCCGGCGTTTCCCTGGGCGGCAACATGCTGCTCAAATGGCTGGGCGAACAGGGAACGGAGGCCCGCACGCTGGTTGACCGGGCTGCCGCCATCGGCACCCCCTTCGATCTGCGCCTCGTTGCGGAAAATCTCTCGCGCGGGTTCAACCGTGTCTATACCCGCCATTTCCTCTCGACCCTGAAACCCAAGGCCGAAGCCAAGGCGCGACAATTTCCCGGACTGTTCGACCTGGCGGGCACGCTTCGGGCCCGCACCATGCGCGAATTCGACGACCACTTCATGGCGCCGGTTCACGGCTTTGCCGACGCCCATGACTACTGGGCCCGTTGCAGCAGCGGACCGTGGCTTGGCCGCATCGACGTGCCGACCTTGCTGCTCAACGCCCTTGACGACCCGTTCGTTCCACACGAGGCGCTGCCCGGGCCGACAGACTGCAGTCCGGCCATCGTGACGGATTTTCCGGGCCACGGCGGCCACGTGGGCTTTGTGTCAGGGCATTTTCCCGGGCACCTGCGCTGGATGCCCGGGCGCCTGCTGGACTTTTTCAGCGCACCGGCCGGAACTTCACTTGCACCGCCGGATCGTTCAGAATGGGTACCTGCGATTGCCCCCTGACCCGTCCATGCCCCTGACACCTCCATGAAAAAAGCGTTCATGACCCATAAAAACCCGAATCTTCGAACCTCCGCCCCCCGCTTTCGTTTGCCCCAAGCCGTCGCCGCCGTTGGCTTTCTGCCCATGCTTCCGCTCCCGGCTGCGGCCGGTGACGATTACATCGTTTATTCGCCGCGCGTGACCCAGGGCGAATACGAAGTTGAAATGCGCGGATTCAATACGCGCGATGCCGATCCGGCTCTCGACCGGACCGGGATTTTCGGCGTGGCCCTTGCCTACAGCCCGCTCAGCTGGTGGAAAACGGAACTCTATACAGGTCCGGTCAACTACGGCCCCGTTACCGGAACCCACGTGGGCGGCGTGGAATGGGAAAACTTTTTCCAGTTCACCAAAACCAACGAATACTGGGCCGACGTGGGCATGCTGGTCGCCTACGTGCGCAACACGCCCAACCAGATTTCCAACTCGGTGGAAGTGGGCCCCCTGATCGAAAAGGAAACGGAAACCACGCACCAGAAGCTCAACCTGATCTGGGAAAAAATGGTGGGCGTGGACCTGGTGGGCAAGTTCAACTTCCGCGCCACCTACATGGCCGGCTACAAGGTTGAAGATGCGTTTGTGCCGGGCATCGAAGCCTACTATCGGCCGGCAGACAATTCCAACCAGCTGGGGCCCGGCTTTTCGGGCGAGTTCCACGTGGGACATGCAAAAACCCTGGAATACAGCACCGCCTACCTGTACGGAATGAACCAGGGAGCCCCGGCGCACACGCTGGTCTTGCGCATCTCATCCGTCTTCTGATTTCAGGAACCCTCTCATGACCACCCTCCCCCCACGAGAAATTTTCAAGGCCTACGACATCCGC
>JAJZPY010000149.1 GCA_021811005.1 Pseudomonadota bacterium | reverse complement strand
CATGACGGGCGAGCAGAGCTTCTACGCCATGCGCTTCATCCTGGGGCTGGCCGAAGCCGGCTTTTTTCCCGGCGTGATCTACTACCTCACCCTGTGGTATCCCTCGCGCCAGCGGGGCACGCGCACCGCGGGCTTTGTGGCGGCCATCGCGCTGGCCGGCGTGATCGGCAACCCCGTTTCGGGCGCCATCATGGACCTTTTTTCCGGATCCCTGGGGCTGGCGGGCTGGCAGTGGCTGTTCCTGCTGGAAGGCATTCCTTCCATCCTGGTGGGCCTCTGGGTGATCTACTACCTGGACAGCGGCATCCATGAAGCGAAATGGCTGTCGGACGAAGAGAAAGCCGTGCTGACCCAGGCCCTGGCGGCGGAAGAGCGCCACAAGGCGCACAGCACGCTGCGCCATGCGTTCACCAGCGGACGCGTGTGGCTGCTGTCCGGCATCTACTTCACGCTCATGGTGGGCCTGTACGGCATTGCCTTCTGGCTGCCCACCCTGGTGAAAGCGTTCGGCATCAAGGGCTACTTCAGCGTCGGCCTGCTGTCCGCCATCCCCTACGGCGTGTGCATCGTCGGCATGACCTGGTTGAGCCGCCGTTCCGACCGCACGGGGGAGCGGCGCCTGCACTACGTGTTCAACGTCACGGCCGGCGCCCTGGGGCTGGTGGGCGCGGGACTGTTTTCCGCGAGCCCTGCCCTGTCCATCCTGTGCCTGTCGCTTGCCACCCTGGGCGTGGTGGGCTCCATGCCGCTGTTCTGGCCCATGCCTTCGGCGTTCCTGACGGGCACGGCCGCGGCTGCCGGCATCGGCCTGGTGAATTCGGTGGGCAACCTGGGCGGCTATTTCGGCCCCAACATTCCGGTGTGGATGAAGCAGGTTTCGCCCGATCCTTCGGCCGCCCTCTACGCCATTGCCGCCGTGCTGATGGTGGGCGCGCTGCTGGTGCTGTTTTTCATTCCCGCGAGCGTCAACGTGCCGCGCCCGCGCGACTAGCCCGAGTCCTTACGTCCTGAAATGACGCACGGCCGCCTCCAGCTGGCCGGCCGTGCGCTCCAGCTCGTTGGAAACCTCCACCGAGCCGGCCGCCTTCTGGGAATTGTCTTCCGCCATCTGCGCAATGCGTTCCACGGAACGGGCGATTTCCGTGATGGCGGCACTCTGCTCGCGCAGGGTGTCGGCAATGCCCGAAACCGCTTCGCCCACCTGGGTGGCGCTGCCACGGATGGAATCCATGCGCCCGCTGGCCTGGTCGGCCAGACCCGTGCCCTGCTCCACGGCGGTCACGGTGCGGCCCATGGTGTCCACGGCGGACTTGGTCATGGAGCGCACGTTCTCCAGCAGGGTGGTGATCTGGTCGGTGGAACTGGAAGCCCGTTCCGCCAGCTTGCGCACTTCGTCCGCCACCACCGCAAAGCCGCGCCCCTGCTCGCCCGCCCGGGCCGCCTCGATGGCCGCGTTGAGGGCCAGCAGGTTGGTCTGTTCGGCGATTTCCTTGATGACGTGCGTGACCTGCCAGATTTCCTCCGATTGCCGGTCGAGGGACGCGATCACTTGCGAGGAAGATTGCACGGTTTCGGATATGCGGTGCATGTCGGCGATCACGCGCGCGATCACTTCGCCCCCTTCCGTGGCATTGCGGCCGTTCTGTTCCGACAGGTTCTGCACCGACTTGCTGTGGCTCGTGGTCTGGTCCATGCCCACTGAAATTTCCTCCACGCTGGACGCCATGGTGGCGGCCGCATCCGACTGTTCGCGGGAGGCCGTGGCCACGTCGCGGGAGGACTTGATGAGGTTGCCCGAAGCGTGCAGCACCTGCTGCGCCTGGCTGCCGATCTGTCCGATCACCTGCTTCAGGTTTTGCTGCATGCGTTCCAGGGCGTGCAGCAGCTGGGCGGTTTCGTCCTTGCCGGAAACCGCCACGGACTGGGTCAGGTCCCCCGCGGCAATGGCTTCGGCCAGGCCCACGGCGCGGCTGAGCGGACGGGCGATGGAGCGCGCAATGGCAAGCCCCAGCAGGCTGCCGGCGACGATGGCGCCCAGCGCCAGCACCGCAATCTGCAGCAGCCCGGCGTGGTAGCTTTTTTCGGCCTCGGCTGCGGCCGCCCGGGTGGCTTCGATTTCATACCGGGTGATCTTGTCCAGGGCTTCGATGTATTCCGCCTGGCGCGCGCCGGCCGACACCTGCAGCACCACCTTGGCCGCCACCACGTCCCCACCCTGGACCAGCCTCAGAAAGGCATCTTCAGGCCCCACGTATTCCTCGTGCCGCTTCCGGACCTCGGCCAGCAATTGCGGCCCGGTGCCGTCCTTGACGTGGGCCGCAAGAAACGCCAGCGCTTCGTCGGTGTCCTTTTTGGTCTTGTCCACCACCGCGAGCTCCGCGCGCACCTGCTCCGGATCCTCCAGAATCAGCATGTCGCGCAGGGCGCGCGCCGCCGTCAGGGTGGCCACGTTGAGCCGGTCCAGCATGATGAGCTTGGGAGCACGGTCGTTGGCGAGCGTTCCGGTGGCCTGGCTCAGGCTGCCCAGCTTGAGGGCGGCGATGGCGCTGACCAGGATCAGCAGGACGATCAAAACTCCAAAAGACAGCGCCAGGCGCGCACTGATTTTAAACTGGTTCATTTTCCCCCCTTCGAGCGGCCGCTGGTTATGAATACTTGCAGCCTTGTCCTAACATCGTAACAATTCGGGAA
>JAJZPY010000148.1 GCA_021811005.1 Pseudomonadota bacterium | reverse complement strand
CGGCGCCGGGATCTTGGCGTCTTCCTCCGGAGCCAGGTGGTACAGGTCCTTGTCTGCCGCTTCGCCTGGGTGGATCTTGTTCTGCACGCCGTCCAGGCCCGCCATCAGCATGGCGGAGAATGCCAGGTACGGGTTGGCCAGGGGGTCCGGGAACCGGACTTCGATGCGCCGGGCCTTGTCGCTCTGGACGAAGGGCACGCGGATGGCGGCCGAACGGTTGCGGGCCGAGTAGGCCAGCTTCACCGGGGCTTCGAATCCGGGAACCAGACGCTTGTAGGAGTTGGTGCCCGGGTTGGTGATGGCGTTCAGGGCTTTGGCGTGCTTGATGATCCCGCCGATGTAGTACAGGGCGAACTCGGAAAGTCCGGCGTAGCCGTTGCCCGCGAAAAGGTTCTTGCCGTCCTTCCAGACCGACTGGTGCACATGCATGCCGGAACCGTTGTCGCCGACCACGGGTTTGGGCATGAAGGTGGCCGTCTTGCCGTAGGAGTGGGCCACGTTGTGCACCACGTACTTGAGGATCTGGAGCCAGTCGGCGCGCTGCACCAGGGGGGCGAACTTGGTGCCGATTTCGCATTGTCCGGGAGCGGCCACTTCGTGATGGTGCACTTCAACCGGCACGCCCATGTCTTCCAGGGCGAGGCACATGGCCGAGCGGATGTCCTGCAGGGAATCCACGGGGGGAACGGGGAAATAGCCCCCCTTCACGGCCGGGCGATGGCCCATGTTGCCGCCTTCGAATTCCTTGCCGGAGGACCAGGGCGCTTCCTCGGAGTTGACCTTGACGCTGCTGCCGGACATGTCCACGCTCCAGGTGACGGAGTCGAAAACGAAAAACTCGGGCTCCGGGCCGAAATAGGCGGCATCGCCCAGGCCACTGGACTTCAGGTAGGCTTCGGCGCGTCGGGCCAGGGAGCGGGGATCGCGGTCATACCCTTTGCCGTCGGACGGCTCGATGACGTCGCAGGTGAGCAGCAGCGTGGTCTCGTCCATGAACGGATCGAGGTTGGCGGTGCTGGCATCGGGCAGCAACAGCATGTCGGAAGCCTGGATGCCTTTCCAGCCGGCGATGGAAGAGCCGTCAAAAGCGTGCCCTTCGGTGAATTTTTCGGGGCCGAAGGCGCTCACGGGAACGGAAACGTGCTGTTCCTTGCCGCGGGTATCGGTAAAACGCAAGTCCACGAATTTGACTTCGTTGTCCTTGATCATTTGCATGACATCAGCTACTGCCATTTCTGTATTCTCCTATTGTTTCGATCACGAAGTCTTTCGTGCCGTCCGATTTAATGCGCTTGCAGCGGGCGGGGCCGCTGCTCGCAGGATTTAAGTGCAACCGCAACTGCAAGCAGATTGCATGCCAATGGTGATTCTGCAATATGGCATTGTGCCACAAGGCGCTATCCGTCAGGCGTCTTCCAGATTAGCACAATAATGGTGCAAAGCGGAAAAATTTGCACAAAAACAGTGCGAATTAGGGGCGGGAACTGGGCATTTGCCATGAAGGGCTCGTGACGTACAATGAAACCCCGTATCCGGTGATGTCCAGATGGCCAAAATTCCCGAGCTGCTCAAAGTCGCTCAACGCCGGGCGGCAGACGCCAATTTACCCTATGACGGCGCCCTGCTGCCAGTGGAAGCATACGAAATCCTGGGTGCGTCGACGGCAGCCGTCCTCGTGGATGTCCGCACCCGTGCCGAACTGGATTGGGTCGGGTTCGTGCCGGGGGCGCTGCACATCGAATGGCAGGATTACCCCGCCTGCCGTCGCAACGAGGCATTCATCGACACCTTGCGCCAGTCGGTCGCCGAAGACGCGCTGTTGCTGTTCTTTTGCCGTTCCGGAGGCCGTTCCCATTCGGCGGCCTGCGTCGCCAGCGCGTCCGGCTTCACGGCCTGCTACAACGTGCTGTACGGATTCGAGGGGGAACGCGATGCCCAGGGACACCGCAGCCAGATGAACGGGTGGCGGGCCGCGGGTCTGCCCTGGAAGCAGAACTGATTCCCATGGACCGGTATGCCGTCATGGGGTACCCGGTGACTCACAGCCGTTCCCCGCAAATCCATGCCCTCTTCGCCAAGGCCACCGGACAGTCCATGAGTTACGAACGCATCGGTCCGTCCCCGGACGAATTTGAGGCGGCCGTGGCGCGGTTTCGCTCGGAAGGCGGCAAAGGGATGAACGTCACGCTGCCATTCAAGGAGCGGGCCTTTGCGCTCGCCGACAGCTGTTCCGAGCGCGCCCTTTCGGCAGCCGCCGCCAACACGCTGGTTTTTCGGGAGGGAGGCATTTACGCGGACAACACGGACGGGGTCGGCCTGGTCCGGGATCTGGAACGCAACCTGCAGTGCGACCTGCGGGGCCGCAGCGTGCTGCTGGTGGGTGCCGGCGGCGCGGCCCGGGGCGCCGTCGGACCTTTGCTTGAAGCCCTTCCCTCCCGCCTGGTGATCGCCAACCGCACGGCTTCCCGCGCCGTCTCCCTGCTCGAACAGCTGCGCCAGGCCGGCGGAATTCCTGCCGACCGGCTGGTGTTGTGCCAGGCGTGCGGACTGGACCGGATTCCTGCAGGACCTTACGATTTCGTCATCAACGCCACCTCGAGCAGCCTGGCCGGGGAAGTTCCACCCCTGCCCCGCGCAGTCTTCGGTCCCCGTACCTTCGCCTACGACATGATGTACGGCAAAGGGAGCACGCCGTTC
>JAJZPY010000049.1 GCA_021811005.1 Pseudomonadota bacterium | reverse complement strand
GCCTGAGCCGGTCTTGTGCAGGAGGTTGTGCAGGAACAGGGGCCGGGCAACATCCGAAATCCGTTTGAGCCAGACCGAATCCTGGATCACCACAAACGCCCAGGGTTCCTGGTGCAGGGCCGTGGGTGCGCGCACCGCGGCTTCCAGCAAGGTCTGTATTTCGGATTCGGTGACGGGCCGGGGTGCGTAGGAGCGCACGGAATGGCGTGCCAGAATGACCTGGAATACCGTCTGGTCCCGGCAATGTGCTTCGGCTGGTCTCATGGTCTGTTTCCTCGCCTTTTCAGAGGACAGTAACCTTCGCCTGGCCGGCGGGAAATCCGTATGAACCCTTAGGAGGTTCCGGGGCGTAGGGTGGTTTCGGCAATGCGCGCGAGTTCCAGCAGGTTGGTGGCTCCTGTCTTGTGCATGACCCGGGCCCGGTGGATTTCCACGGTGCGGTGGCTGATTTGCAGGCGCTGCGCGATTTCCTTGTTGGTGAGTCCGGCCACGGCCAGGTCCATGACGTCGTGTTCACGCGCAGTCAGGCTGGACAGCCGCTCCTGCATTTCGGAATTGACCGCGTCGTGGGCGCGCAGTCGCTCATCCTGGCGCAGGGCTTCCTGCACCCGTTCCAGCAGCAGCGTCCCGTCCACCGGCTTGGTGAGGTAGTCGAGCGCTCCTGACTTGATGGCCTGTACCGACATGGGGATGCTGCCGTAGGCCGTCAGAAAAATCACCGGGGGATGACGCCCTTTGGACTGCAAGGCCTGGTAGACAGCCACTCCGTCCATGCCGGGCATGTGCACGTCGAGGATCACGCACCCTTCGCAATGGTCGCTGCAGGAAGCCAGGAAGGATTCTCCGCTGGGAAATTCGCTGGCGCTGTAGCCGGCCGTTTCCAGCAGCATGGTGAGGGAATGGCGCACCGCTTCGTCGTCGTCCACCACATAGACTCGTTGGTTTTTTTTCATGGAGATATCGGCAGGGTCAAGTGAAATTGGGCGCCCGGGCGTGCGCCGGAATCCAGCCAGAGGTGGCCGCCGTTGGCTTCCACCAGGGAACGGCTGATGGCCAGGCCCATGCCGATGCCGGCGGACTTGGTGGTAAAGAACGGATCGAACACCCGCTTGATCTGGTCCGGGCCAAAGCCGGGGCCATTGTCGGCCACGGAGACCTGAACCAGCGGTTCGTCCTGAAGCACGCGGGCGTGCACGGTCAAGGTGGGGTTGAGGGTTTGCCCGGCTTCCATGGCTTCGATGCTGTTGTGAAACAGATTGAGCAGGATTTTCTGCACCTGGGTGCGGTTGGCCTTGACCGGGGGCAGCCCCTGTTCCAGCTGCGGGCGGGAATCCACCTGCAGGTGATGTTCGGCGCAGGCCGTGTCCAGCATCTCGAGAATTTCGGGGCTGATGTCGAACACTTCCGCAGGGCATTCGCTCATGTTGAGAAAACCCAGCAGTTCGCGAATCGATTCCCCGGCCCGGCGCGTCTGCACTTCGCAGCCGGTGATGGCCTGCTTGAGCCGTTCGATGTTGGGCCGGGCGGCTTCAAGCATGAGCAGGGCCGATTTGCTGTAGGAACTGATGGCGAGCAGGGGCTGGTTGAGCTCGTGGGCGATGACTGCGGCTGTTTGCGCGGCCACGTGCACTTTCTGCAGGGCATCCATTTCGCGTCGCTTTTCGAGCAAGTCACGCTCCAGCTGCTTGCGGGCGCTGATGTTGTGCACGGTGGCCAGGGTGAAAGCCTGGCCATCCGCTTGCAGGGGAGTGAGGCTGATTTCCGCCGGAAATTCCTTGCCCTCGCTGTTGAGGGCGACCAGTTCCAGGCCCTGGCCTGCGGCCCGGCGATGGGGGTCGCGTCCGTAGGCCTGGCGCAGGTTGCGATGGTGCAGGCGCAGGCGCTGGGGGATGAGGGCCTCCACGGACTGGCCGTCCAGCTGGCGCTGCGGCCAGCCGAACAGTTCCTGCGCCGCCGTGTTGGAGAGCGCGATGCGGCCTTCTGCGTCCACCAGCAAAAGTGCATCCGCCGCGGCATCAAAAAGCCAGCGGAACCCCAGTCGGTCGAACATTCCGTTTTCCATGGCATCCCATGCAGATGGAAACACGTTTCATCCGGGTTTGCGGGCATGGCGCTTTCATTTCCAGTCCCACACCCAGGATATATTTTATATTATAGTAACGATAGAAAGCAGCATGCAGTCAGTTTCCTTGTGAAAAAGGGGTCAACCCGCGAGCGGGTTGCCCGAGCCATCTTGTGTGGCCTGACAGGGTGGCGCCCCAACGTACGCTTGGAGGAGCACTCATGTACTATCAAAACTATAATCCGTTCGGAAACGCTTTCGCTTCGACCCTGGTTGCCGCAATTCCCATCCTCACCCTGCTGTATTTCATTGCCCTGCATCCCCATCGCGATCGTGACGGCACCCTGCGGCTGGGCATATCGGCGCCCTATGCCGCGTTTTTTGGCGTCATCGCGGCATTCCTGGTGACCTGCATCGCGTTCCGGATGCCGGTGGCAGCGGCCGTGTCCGCTTTCGTGCTGGGAACTTTGTCAGGCTTTCTTGGCATCATCTGGATCGTGCTGGCGGCCATGTTTCTCTACACCATGACGGTTATCACCGGGAAATTCGAAATCGTCAAGGAATCGATCATCCATATTTCCTTCGACCGGCGCCTGCAATGCGTGCTGATTGCCTTTTCCTTCGGCGCCATCATCGAAGGCACTTCGGGCTTTGGAACGCCGGTGGCCATTGCCGGCGCGGTCATGGTGGGGCTGGGGTTCAAGCCGTTCCAGTCGGCCGTGCTCAACCTGCTGGCCAACACCGCGCCCGTGGCCTGGGGCGCCATCGGGACGCCCATCGTGACCCTGGCGGCCGTGAGCGGACTGGATGAAGTGACGGTGTCCTCCATGGCCGGGCACCAGTTGCCCTGGGTGTCGATGCTGGTGCCGTTCTGGCTGGTGGCCACTTTCGTGAAAATGGAAGGCGGCACCTGGAAAGAGGCCTTCGAAGTGTGGCCGGCCGCGCTCTGCGCGGGCGTCACGTTTGCCCTCATGCAATATTACGCCTCGGGCACGAGCGAGCTGCACCTCATGACGGACGTGGTGTCGGGCGTGTTTTCCGTGATTTGCACCGCCCTTTTCCTGCGTTTCGTGTGGCATCCCAAAACGCGTTTCCTGTTGCGTTCGGAACGCGAAGCCCTGAAGCAGGAAGGCGGAGAAACACTGGCCGCAAAAAAGGATGCGACCAACTGGAAGTATCCCTACACGGTGCGCGAAACCCTCTATGCCTGGCTGCCGTGGGCCATCCTGATCCTGTGCTGCGCCCTGTGGGGCATGCCGGACTGGAAAAAAGCGCTCAACGGACTGTTTGCCACCAGCACGTTCAGCACCACGCTGTTCGGATCCCATTTCGGCGGCACGGCGTCCCTGCCCGTGTGGGAAATGCCGTCGCTGCATAACCTGGTGCAGCGCATGCCGCCGGTGGCCTCCCTCACGGCCAAGCCGGAGGCGGCGAAGTTCACGCTCAACTGGCTTTCCGCCGCCGGCACGGGGGTGTTTGTGGCGGCCGTACTGTCCGGCCTGGCCTTGCGGATGACTGCCCGCCAGTGGAAGGAAGCGGTTTCCAGCACGGCCCAACGCATGAAAACACCGGTGCTGGTGATCGGCCAGGTGCTGGGACTCGGGTTCCTCACCCGCTATTCCGGGACGGATGCCGTGCTGGGGTTGGCGTTTACCGGTGCCGGCGCACTGTATCCGTTCTTTGCGGCTTACCTGGGCTGGCTGGGCGTGTTCCTCACGGGCTCTGACACGGCATCCAACGCCCTGTTCGGAAGCTTGCAGCGCATCACGGCGCAGCAGCTGCATCTGAATGAAGTGCTGATCGTGGCCACCAATTCCACGGGCGGCGTGATGGGGAAAATGATCGATGCGCAGTCGATCATGGTGGCCTGTGCCGCCTGCTATGACGATCCGCACGAGCGGGCCCATGCCCTCGGGCCGATTTTCCGCACCGTGTTCTGGCATTCCCTGGCGGGGGCAGCCGTCATCGGCCTGATCGCGCTGTTGCAGGCGTACGTGTTTCCCGGAGCCATTCCGGCGCTGCCGATCGGCAAGTGACGTTGCGCTCAGGCGTGGTGTTTGTGGTGCACGTTCCAGATTTCGTCGGCGTATTGGGACACCGTACGGTCGCTTGAAAAGCGGCCCATGTGTCCCACGTTGAGGATGGCTTTGCGCGCCCAGGAGTCGGGGTCCTGGAAATGGGCATCCACTGCCTCCTGGACATTGATGTAGGCTGCGTAATCGGCCAGCAGCAGGTAAAAATCATGTTGCAGCAGGCTGTCCACCACCGGCTGGTGGCGCTGCGGGTCGTCCGGGGAAAAAAATCCGGAGGCGATCATGTCGAGCACTTCCTTCAGCTCGGCGTTGGTTTCGTACAGATCCCGCGGCCGGTAGCCCGCCCTGCAGGCCTCCACCTGGGCGGCGTCCAGGCCGAAAATGAACAGGTTTTCTTCCCCCACCGCATTCTGGATTTCGATGTTGGCGCCATCCAGGGTGCCGATGGTGAGTGCCCCGTTCATGGCGAGTTTCATGTTGCCGGTGCCCGACGCTTCGGTCCCGGCAGTGGAAATCTGCTCGGACAGATCGGCCGCCGGAATGATGTCGAGCGCGGTCGAGACGTCGTAGTTGGGAATGAACACGACCTTGAGCTGGCGGTGCATGGCCGGATCGTTGTTGATGATGTCGGCCACGTCGTTGATGAGGCGGATGATGCGCTTGGCCATGACATAGCCGGGTGCGGCCTTGCCGCTGAAAATGACGGTGCGTGGGGAAAGGCCCGGTGCTCCGCGGCGGATCCGGTTGTAGCGCGTCACCACGTGCAACAGGTTGAGCAGCTGGCGTTTGTACTCGTGGATGCGCTTGATCTGCACGTCGAACAGGGAATCCGGATCCACCGTGATGCCCAGGTGGCGGTGTATGAGCCCGGCCAGGCGGGCCTTGTTGGCGCGCTTTACGGCCATGAATTTTTTCCGGAATTTCGGGTTTTCCGCCAGCGGAACCAGACGCTTCAGCTCATCCAGATCGCGCACCCAGCCATCGCCGATGTGGGACGTGATGAGTTCGCTCAACAGCGGGTTGGCCTGTTCGATCCAGAGCCGGGGCGTGACGCCATTGGTGATGTTGATGATGCGCCCCGGAAAAAACTGGTCGAAATCGAAAAAGATGGATTCCTTCATGAGCCGGGTGTGGATGGCCGACACGCCGTTGACCCGATGGCTGCCCACGATGGCCAGGTGCGCCATGCGCACGGTGCGTTCGCCGTCTTCCCCGATGATCGACATGCGGCGCAGGACATCGTGGTCCCCCGGGTAATGGTGCATCACGTCCTTGAGGAAGCGGAAGTTGATTTCGAAGATGATCTGCATGTGGCGTGGCAGCACGCGTTCGAATAGCCGGACCGGCCAGGTTTCCAGGGCTTCCGGCATGAGGGTGTGGTTGGTGTAGGAGAACACGCGCCGGGTGATGTGCCAGGCTTCGTCCCAACCCAGGTGATGGGCATCCATCAGCAGGCGCATCAGTTCCGGAATGGACACGGAAGGGTGCGTGTCGTTGAGCTGGATGGCCACTTTCGAGGGCAGTTCCGAAAAGTCGCTGTGGTAGCGCTGAAAGCGGTGCAAGATGTCCTGCAGGGAGGCGCTCACGAAGAAGTATTGCTGCTTCAGGCGCAACTCCCGGCCCATGGACGTGGTGTCGTCGGGGTAGAGCACTTTGGAGAGGTTTTCAGAGGCGTTCTTGTCCTCCACGGCCTGGATGTAGTTTCCTTCGTTGAACAGGCGCAAGTTGAAATCGCGCGTGGCCTTGGCGGTCCACAGCCGCATGTTGTTCACCACGTCATTGCCGCGGCCCGGGATGGGCGTGTCGAATGCCATGGCCATCACTTCTTCGGCATCGGCCCAATGGTGGCAGTGGCGCCCTTCTTCATCCACGTATTCCATGATGTGTCCGAAAAACTTCACGGGATAGAGCACTTCGGGCCGGGAAAACTCCCACGGGTTGCCGTAGCGCAACCAGTTGTCGGGATGCTCCACCTGTTCGCCTTCGATGATGCGCTGGTTGAACATGCCGTATTCGTAGCGGATGCCGTAACCGTAGCCGTGCAAGCCCAATGTCGCCATGGAGTCCAGGAAACAGGCGGCGAGCCGCCCCAGACCGCCGTTGCCGAGCGCGGCATCGGGTTCTATTTCGCTCAGTTCTTCGAGATCGAGGCCCAGGTCCTCCAGGAGCTTGCGGCATTCCCCGAGACATCCGAGGTTGGACATGCCGTTGACGAGCATGCGTCCGATCAGGAACTCCAGGGAAAAGTAGTACACGCGCTTGGCGTCGTCCCGATAATAACCGCGCATGGTTTCCATCCAGCGTTCCGCCAGCCGGTCGCGCACCATGTAGGCAATGGCGTGGAACCAGTCGCGCTCGGTGGCCGTGATAGGGTCCTTGCCCACCGTGTAGGTGAGGCGGTTGGCCAGGGAATGGCGCATGGTGGCGGAGTCGCATCCCAGTTTTTCATAGTGGAACACGACGGATTTCGGGTCTTTTTTCATGGGGAGCAGGTTCCGTAAAAGTGGTCTTGCTAGAAGGCGCGCAAATCCGCACCTTCGATGTCCAGCGAATGCCGCCAAAACTGGTCGTCCCGGTCGAACAGGCGATAGGTGCCGCGCGGCCCCCAGCTGCCGGCCGGATAGCCGTTGATGAAATCGCGTTCCATGGACCAGACCTTGATGATGGGATCGACCACCCGCCAGGCCGCTTCCACTTCGTCGATGCGCAGGAAAAGGGAATGGTCGCCGTGCATGACATCCAGCAGCAGTTCCTCGTAGGCGTCGTAATCGGCCTCGCCATCCTTGCGGTAGGTGGCATCAAGGCTCAGGGTGCGGGTTTTCAGTTCCAGTCCGGGTGCCTTGACCTGCATTTCCACTTTCAGGCATTCGTCAGGCTGGATGCCCAGCATGATCCAGTTGGCTTGCGCAGGGCCCTGGCGCGAAGCGCGCAGCAGATCCTGCGGGGGATTCTTGAAGCGGATGGAAATGGCCGAACTGTTGTTGGCCATGCGCTTGCCGGTGCGCAGGTAGAACGGCACGCCGGCCCAGCGCCAGTTGTCGATGAACAGCTTGAGCGCGGCATAGGTTTCGGTGACGCTGTCGGGGGCAACGCCCGGCTCCTCGAGGTAGCCGCACACGGCCTGATCGTTTTCCTGGCCGCTTTCATACTGCCCGCGGAAGGCGTGGGCATGCACGGCGTTTTGCGGGATGGGCCGGATGGATTTGAGGACTTTGACCTTCTCGTCCCGCAGGTGTTCGGCCGCCATGCTCACCGGCGCTTCCATGGCCACGATGGCCAGCAGTTGCAGCAGGTGGCTCTGGATCATGTCGCGCAGGGCACCCGCACCTTCGTAATATTCGGCCCGTCCTTCAATGCCCCGGGTTTCGGAATGGGTGATCTGGACATGGTCGATGTAATGGTGGTTCCAGAGCGGTTCCATGAGCAGGTTGGCGAAACGGAACACCATGACGTTCTGGACCGTGCCTTTGCCCAGGTAATGGTCGATGCGGAACAGCTGTTGTTCCCGCAGGTGTTTTGCAAGCCCGCTCTGCAGCGTTTGCGCGCTCAGGAGGTCGTAGCCGAAGGGCTTTTCGATCACCACGCGGCACCAGCCGCCGTCTTCGCGCAGCAGCCCGGCGTTGCCCAGCCCTTCCACCACGTGCAGATAATCGCGCGGGCGCACCGCCATATAGAACACCACGTTGGGCGGAAAACGGGTTCCGTCGTCCAGGGTGGCGCGAAGCTGGCCATAGGACGAGGCGTCTCCGGGGTCAATGGGGTGGTAATGCAGGCGCGGGCGGAAACGGGCGAAAACGTCCGGATCAAACGTTTCCGGATGCGATTGGCGCAACAGGTCCGACACGGTCGAATGCCATTCGCTGTCGCTGTGCGGCTCAAGGTCCACGGCCAGGATTGCCATGCGCTCCGGCAGCCGTCCGGCGGCTTCCAGTTGGAACAGGGCCGGCAGCAGCTTGCGCCGCGCCAGGTTGCCGCCTGCCCCAAAGATGACCAGTGTGCAGGGTTCGGCGCTAGTCATGGCGAACCTGCACCGCATGGCCGCCGAACCCCTGCCGCATCAGGGCCAGCAGCCGGGGCGCGAAGCCGTGGCTGTCCTGGCTCTGGAATCGCATGTACAGGGCAAGCGTGAGGATGGGGGCGGGCAGGCCTTGTTCGACGGCTTCGATGGCGGTCCAGCGCCCTTCGCCCGAATCCGCCACCACCGGCGCAATCCCTTCCAGGTGTGAATCGTTTTGCAGGGCCTGGGCCGAGAGGTCGAGCAGCCAGCTGCGCACGACCGAACCGTGACGCCACAGTTCGGAAATTTTTGCCAGGTCGAGCGGGAATTCCTGTTTGTTTTCCATGAGGGAAAACCCTTCGGCGAGCGCCTGCATCATGCCGTACTCGATGCCGTTGTGGATCATTTTCACGAAATGACCGGACCCCACCGGCCCCACGTGCGCCCAGCCGCGGTCCGGAGCCGGCGCCAGCGCCTTGAGCACGGGTTCGAGCTGGGCGGCCACTGCGGGCGAAGCCCCCACCATCAGGCAATAGCCGTTTTCCAGCCCCCAGATGCCGCCAGAAGTGCCGGCATCCATGAAGCCGATGCCTTTTTCCTCGAGCAGGGCGCCATGGCGCTGGCTGTCCCGGTAGTGGGAGTTGCCCCCGTCCACCACCACGTCGCCGGGAGAAAGCAGTTGGGCGAGTTCGGCCACCTGGCTGGAAGTGGGGGCGCCGCTGGGCAGCATCAGCCAGATGATGCGCGGCGTGCCGAGCTGGTCCGCCAGATCCCCGACAGAAGCGGCAGCGCCCACGCCGGTTTCGCGGGAGAGCCGCTGCAGCGCCGCCGCGTCCCGGTCGTACCCGATCACGTCAAATCCCTGGCGGCGCAGGCGCGTGGCCATGTTGCCGCCCATTTTCCCCAGTCCGATCATGCCAATTTTCATGGTTCAGTGCTCCTGTCCTGCAACCGGAAAGGTTGCAATGCGGGTTTCGATCTGCGCGAGCAGCTTGTCGTAGGCCTGGGCAAACAGCCGCACCCCCTCGACCAGCAGCTGGTCCGTCACGGCGTCCAGGGAAATGTCGAGGGCTTCCAGCGCTTCCATGACCCGCGCGCTCCCTTCGCTGTCACCCTGCAGCCCGTCCTGCGCCACGCCATGGGCGGCAAAAGCTTCGAGCGTGGCAGGCGGCACGGTGTTGACCGTGTCCGGGCCGATCAGCGTTTCCACGTACAGCACATCGCTGTAGGCGGGGTTCTTGGTGCCCGTGCTGGCCCACAGCAGGCGTTGCGGCTGGGCGCCGCGCGCGGCGAGCCGCTGCCAGCGCGGCCCGGTCTTGAGGGACAGGTAATGCTGGTAGGCCAGGCGGGCATTGGCGATGGCGGCTTTGCCCAGCAGGCTGCGCAGCGCGGCCTGGACGGAAGGCTCCGGCCGCGTTTCGATGCGGGACAGCAGCAGGGCATCCACCGCGCTGTCGATGCGGCTCACAAAAAAACTGGCCACGCTGGCGACCTGCCCGGGGTCGCCGCCCCGTTCGATCCAGCGTTCCAGGCCGGCCAGCCAGGCTTCGGACACGCGGCGATACATGGAGCGGGAAAACAGCAGGGTGGCGTTGACGTTGATGCCTTGGGCGATGAGGGTTTCAATGGCGGACAGACCGGCTTCGGTGGCCGGCACCTTGATCATGAGATTTTCGCGGGCCACGGCCTGCCACAGACGGCGCGCGGCATTGACGGTGCCTGTGCTGTCATCGGCCAGGCGCGGCGACACTTCGAGGGACACGTAGCCGTCCCGCCGGTTGCTGTTGCGGTACACCTCCTGCAACGCGTCGGCGGCGGCGCGGATGTCGGCCAGGGCCAGTTGTTCGAACACGTTCTCCGCAGGGGCGCCGGTTTTGGCCAGGGCTTGCATCTCGCCCAGGTAGGCGGGATCCGAAGCAAGGGCCTTTTCGAAAATGGCGGGGTTTGAGGTGAGCCCCTTGAGGTCTGCCTGTTCGATCAGGCGGGTGAGTTCTCCGCTTTGCAGCAGGTGGCGGTCGATGTAATCAAGCCACAGCGACTGTCCCAGGCGGGAAAGCTGCTGGCACGGGTTGGGTTGTTCCATGGCGCCATTCGGGGATGACATGTGTTCTCCCGGGGTGGTTTGGGGTCAAAGCCCTAAACCTAATGGATTTCGCCGTTCCAAATTGTTTGAATTGGTGAGCGTTTATTCCTTATGCCATTTGGGGTCCGGTCAGGGCGCCTCGCACAGGCAGTGGGCAAGCGTCATGAAAGGCGCCGGGCCGGCCGGCAAACCCTTGAGGAGATTCGCCAGGCTGGCGGCATCGCGCGCCGCATCGTCTGGCAGGAAAGGCAGGAGGAGCCCATGCAGCCGTGCCTGGAGCGCCGTGCCCGCCAGCGACGGCAGCGTTCCGTCGAACCGTTGCAGCCATTGCTCGAGTCCGGTGGGTTCCGGGTCCATGTAGTGAAGATGGTACGAGTCGCCGAGGCGGGCGCGTGTGGCGGCGTCCTGAACGGCGTCCGAGAAATTGCCCGTGCGGTCCACCAGTCCACGCATCAGGGCCTGGCGCCCGGTCCATACGCGCCCCTGGGCGACGGCGTCGATTTTCTCGGGCGTGGTTTTGCGGGCGGTGGCCGCGCGGGCCGTGAATTCGTCGTAAATGTGGTTGACGCTGCTCTGGATCAGGGAGGCAAAGCGCGGATCCAGGGGACGCAGCGGATGATGGGAACCCGACAGCCAGGTGGTGGTGGCGCCGCCCGTATGGATGCCGAGCTTGTCGGCCAGGCGCTCGGCGGTGGGCACCAGGGCGAACACGCCGATGGAGCCGGTGACCGTGTCGGGGTCGGCCACGATTTCGTCCGCGCCCAGCGACAGCCAGTAGCCGCCCGAAGCGGCCAGCGTGCCCATGGAAACGATGACCGGCTTGCCGGCCTCGCGCGTCAGCGCAAGTTCGCGCCGGATCAGTTCGGAGCCGTACACGCTGCCGCCGGGGGAATCGACGCGCATCACCACGGCACGCACGTCATCATCGTCGCGCGCTTCGCGAATCAGCCGGGACAGGGTGAGCCCGCCGATGGAGCCGGCCGGTGCCGTGCCGTCGGTGATTTCCCCTTCCGCCACGATCACGGCGACGGCTTTGCCCTTATGGCTTTCCTTTTGCAGCGACAGGTAATCTTCGAAGGAGATCTGCCGGAATGACTTGTGTTCGCTGTCGGGAGCCCCCTTGGCCTGCATCAGCTGGCGCAGTTCATGGCGGGTTTTGAGGCCGTCCACCCAGTGCTGTTCCAGGGCCAGGCGCGCCATGTCGCCGTGCGCCGCCGCCAGGGATTGTGGCAGGGTGTCGATGGCCTGCTGCAGGCTGTCGCCGGGCAGGCGGCGCAGCTGCTCCACATCCTGCGTGTAGGAGCGCCAGAGCGCGTCGTACAGGGTGCGGTCGGCTTCCAGGGCAGCCGGGGAAGGGCCGTTGGCGACGAAAGGTTCCACAAAGCTTTTGTAGGTGCCCACGCGCAGGACGTGGACCGTGATGCCCAGCTTGTCGAGGGCGTCGCGATAATAATTCCGGTAACGGCCAAACCCGTCCAGTTCCACCTGCCCCATGGGGTCGAGGTACAGCTCGTTGGCATGCGCGGCCAGATAGAACTGGCGCTGGTCGTAATGGGCGCCCCAGGCAATGACCGGCTTGCCGCGTGCCTTGAAACGTTCGAGCGCCGCGGAAACCTCATGCAGCAAGGGCATGCCTGCCGCCTGCAGGTCGTCCAGCATCAGCACCACGCTGGTGATTTTGGGGTCGCGTGCGGCCGCGTCGAGCACCTGCAGCACGTCGCGCAGCTGGACGTCATGGCGTTCCAGGTCGCGGTCAAGGCCGGTCAGCATGAGACTGTCCACATTGGTGGCGTGTTGTTCCACCAGCACCCCCTTGAGGTCGAGCACGAGGGCGGTTCTGGGTTCCACGTGCGGCGACCGGTTGTAGTACAGGACAGTCAGCAGGCCGGCCATCAGGGCCAGGAACAGCAGGTTGAAGAACACGCGGCGGCCGGCGTCGAGCGCTGCCCACAGCACGGCCAGGACATGCCACAGGGAGCGGAAAAAGGCGCGCATCATGACGGTTTGGAACTGCCGGCAGGTTTGTCGGGCCCGAAGCGGACGGCAGCCACCCGGCCGGCAATCAGCACGGCCAGAAGAAAGCCCAGGGCGAGCAGGTCCTGCCATTGCAGGTTGTGGCTGTAGAGCCCGATGAAAATGTCGCGCAGGATGAACACGATCGCCACTTCGGTCAGGACGCGCAGGCGGATGCGATGAAACTCCAGGTAGTCGGTGAAAGAACGGAACAGTTCGATCAGCACGAACACCGACAGGATGGAAATGACCAGGGTCTGGATGGCCACCTCGTGGCGCAGGTTGCTCAGGGCTTCATAGAGATCGTAGAGCACACCGATGAATGCCACGCCCAGCGTCACCAGCATGACGAGGATCAGGAACACGACGATGACGTCGATGATCGCGCCGTAGGCGCGCATGATGCGACCCTTGATTCCGGAAATGTTGTTGTCGTCCATGTCGGAAGTCCGTGAAGGTTGTCCCAGGCACAGCTTCTCAGGGTATTACAAGCGGCCCGCCCCGGGCAAGCAAGGTTGCGTTACAACCGTTTGCGGAAGCGCCAGGTGGCCGCGGACAGGCTGGCCGCACCCAGCAGGGCAAGCGGCCAATACTGGGGCCAGAGGGTTGCCGTATCGGCGCCTTCCAGGAAAACGCCGCGCACGATGACCAGGAAATAGCGCATGGGATTGACGCGCGTGAGCCATTGCACGGCTTCGGGCATGTTGGAAACCGGGGTGGAAAACCCGGACAGGATGACGGCCGGAACGAGAAACAGGAAAACACCCAGCAGGCCCTGCTGCTGGGTGGCGGCCAGCGTGGAAATGAGCAACCCGATGCCGATCACTGCCAGCAGGAACAGCATCACGCCGAGCGCGAGGGCCGCCACGCTGCCCTTGAACGGCACGCGGAACCACAGGATGACGGCCAGGGTGATGACGGCCGCTTCCAGGCCGCCGATGAGGAATCCCGGCAACGCTTTTCCGATCAGGATTTCGAGCGGGCGCAGCGGCGTCACCAGCAACTGGTCGAGCGTGCCCATTTCGCGTTCGCGCGCCACCGACAGTCCGGTGACGAGCAGCGTCACCACCAGGGTCAGCAGGGCCACGATGCCGGGCACGATAAACCAGCGCGACACCAGGTTGGGGTTGTACCAGGCACGCAGTTCCGGCTGGGCGGGGGGCGCGCGCCAGCCGTGTTCCTTCATCCACTGCAGGTTGAACGCGGTCAGGATGGAGGACACGTGGTTGAGCGCCAGTGCCGCCGTGTTGGAATTGCGCCCGTCGATGAGGATCTGTACCGATGCCGGGCGATGCAGCAGCAGGTCGCGCGAGAAATGGGGGCCGATGTGAAGGGCCACGAGGGCCGACTGGTTGTCCAGGAGCGGGGCGATCTGGTCTTCGCGCGACACGCGTCCGGCGATGCGGAACGTGGGCGATCCCTCGAAATGCGCCAGCAGCTGGCGCGCCGCGCTGCCACCATCCTCGTCGTACACCACGTAGGGCACATGGTTGAGGTCGAAGGTGGCGGCGTAGCCGAAGACGATGAGCTGGATGATGGGAGGGCCCACCAGGACCACGCGCGTCGCCCGGTCCTTGAGCAGGGCAAGGAACTCCTTGATCACCAGGGCGTAGATGCGCGCCAGCATCAGTCCAGCCTTTTGCGCGAAAGGCGCCAGGTCAGACCCAGGAAAATCGTCGCCATGAAGGCCAGCGCCGCGCTGTTGGCCAGCAGCACGGGCCACAGGTCGCCTGCCAGGAAAACCGTCTGCAGGATGGACACGAAATAGCGCGCGGCCACCACGTGGGTGACCAACTGCACGGGCGCGGGCATGGAACCGATGTCGAAAATGAATCCGGACAACATGAAGGCCGGCAGGAACGTCACGATCACGGCCAGCTGCCCGGCCACGAACTGATTCCGGGCCAGCGTGGAAATGAGCAGGCCCATGCCGAGCGCCACCAGCAGGAACAGGGCGGAGCCAGCCGCGAGCGTCCACAGGCTGCCCACCAATGGCACGGCGAACAGGGTGAGGGCCAGCGCCACGGTCAGCGCCATGCCGCCCATGCCCATGAGGAAGTAGGGCAGCAGTTTGCCCAGCAGGATTTCGGAAAGGGTGACCGGAGTGGCCATGAGGGCTTCCATGGTGCCGCGTTCCCATTCACGGGCCACCACCATGGCCGTGAGGAGGGCGCCGATGAGGGTCATGATGACGGCAATCAGGCCCGGCACCAGGTAGTTCCTGCTGCGCAGGGCCGGGTTGAACCAGATGCGCTCGGCGCTGGTCACGGGCACGGCAAAAGGCAGGCCTGCCGTACGGGCGCGCTGCTGCAGCCAGTTTTGCCACACGCCCTGCAGGTAGCCTTCCAGCAGGCGCGCGCTGTTGGCGTCCACGCCGTTGACGACAATGCTGAAAGGCGCGGTTTCGCCGCGCAGCAGGTGGCGGCTGAAATCCTGGCGCAGCCAGAGGATGCCTTCCACCTGCCGCCGCTGCAGGGCCGCGCTGGCGGCCGTCATGTCCGTGAAACGCTGCGGCTCGAAATAGGGCGATTGCGCAAGGCCCGCCGTAAACGCTTCGGTGTCGCGGTCCGGCTGTTCCACCACCACGGCCACCGGCACATGGCGTGCATCCAGCGACACGCCGTATCCGAACAGGAACAGCAGGAAGGCCGGCATCACGAAGGCGATGGCGATGGCCGAAGGGTCGCGCAGG
>JAJZPY010000048.1 GCA_021811005.1 Pseudomonadota bacterium | reverse complement strand
CGGGGCGGAGTCGCTCTCGCGCCTGGGCAAGGGGGCGGACCCGGTGCTGGCCTGGATCGAAGCGGCGCCCGCCGTGGCGCGCGACGTGGGGGAAGACGCGCTGCCTGATCTCATGCAGACGGCGCTCGGGTTCGCTTCGCGCACCTCGGGGCCGGTTATCGAGCGTCTGCTGGCCAGCGCGCCCGTGGCGGCGCAGCGGCTTGCCGACCCCGAACTGTTCGGCCAGTACCTGCAATTCCTCAACCAGTTCATCGGCCAGGCTCCACGCGGACTGCGGCCGCTGCTCGACCACCTCGACGTGCTGCTGGGCCAGCTCACCCTGGGCGGCCTGCGGCGCTGGGCCCTGTGGGGCGCGCACGCGCACCGCACCGATTTCGAAGCGCAGGCGGCCTATTTCAGTCTGACGTCCAAGGAATCGCTCGCGGTGCTGCAGAAGGAACGCAAGGGCACCCTGTTCGTGGACGTGCAGCGGCGCATGGCCATGTACCTGCGCGCCCTGTGGGGACGCGATTTCTTCATGCGGCCCACCTCGGGCGACTTCGAGCGGCGCGAAGGCTACCGGCCCTACATCGAAGGGCATCTGTTCCACCTGCCCGATGCCTTCGACGACTGGGAAGGGGTGCCCGGCAGCGAACTCTACCGCGCGGCGGCAGCCCACTGTGCCGCGCACCTGGCCGCCACCACCCAGCCGCTGCGCGGGGAGGGCCTCGATCCGCTGCAACGCGCCCTGGTGGAACTGGTGGAAGACGCGCGCGCGGAAGCGCTCGCCATCCGGCGTTTTCCCGGCCTGCGGGCCCTGTGGGCACGTTTCCACAACGCCAGTCCGGTCAACGGCGCCCATGCCGGCGCCTGGTTTGATCGCCTGGCGCGTGCGCTCATCGATCCCGCCTACCGCGACCCCGACCCCTGGGTCACCCTGGGATGCACCCTGTTTGCCGCCGCCGGGCAGCGGCTCCACACGCCCCAGGCTTCCTGGGACATGGGCGTGGCGCTGGCCCACGCCTTCCGTGAAAAACAGCTGCCGTTCAACCCGCGCACGGACCTGCCCAGCGCTCCCTACCGCGACGACAACCGCTACGTGTGGGCCTTCGACGGCAGCGACGGCGCGCCCGGCATCACTTTCGTGGAAGCGCCGCGCCAGGTGCGGCGCAAGGTGAGCCTGATGGAAATGGTGAACGAAATCGACACCGAACTGGCTGGCGACGACGCCCAGGAAATCTGGGTGCTGGAAAGCGAACTGTTTCCCTACGAAGACGAAGGCAAAAGCTACAACGACCTGGAAGGTAAGGAGCCGGTGTCCGATCCGTTCCATTACGCGGAATGGGACTACCAGATCCAGCTCGAGCGGCCGTCCTGGGCCACCGTGCTGGAACGCCGTCCGGGGCTGGGGGAACTGGCCCTGATCGACGACATCGCGGCGCGCCACAAACGCCTCATCGGGCGCATGAAATACCTGCTGGACGCGATGCAGCCGCAGGGCGTGACGCGCCTGCGCAAGCTGGAGGAAGGAGACGAGGTGGACCTGGGGGCTGCCGTGGATGCCGTGGTGGACTGGCGCCAGGGGCGCCATCCGGATCCGCGCATCATGATGAGGAGCGTGCGCAAGGTGCGCGACATTGCCGTGCTGGTGCTGCTGGACCTGTCGGAATCCACCAACGAGCGCGTGGCGGGGCAGGAACACACGGTGCTCGACCTCACGCGCGAAGCGGCCGTACTGCTGGCGGACGCCATCCACAAGGTGGGCGATCCTTTCGCCATTCACGGGTTCTGTTCGGACGGACGGCACGACGTGCGCTACTGGCGCTTCAAGGATTTTGCCGACCCCTACGGCCCGCTTGCCAAGGCGCGCCTGGCCGGCATGCGCGGCCAGCTTTCCACGCGCATGGGCGCGGCCCTGCGCCATGCCGCGGCGGCGCTGCGCGCCCAGCCGGCGGCACGCAAGCTGCTGCTGGTGCTCACCGACGGCGAACCGGCGGACGTGGACGTGCGCGACCCCCAGTACCTGCGCTACGATGCACGCAAGGCGGTGGAGGAGGCGGGCCGGCACGGCATCGCCACCTATTGCATGACGCTCGATCCGCGGGCGGACCAGTACGTGTCGCGCATTTTCGGGGCGCGCCGCTACCAGGTGCTGGACCAGGTGGAGCGCCTGCCGGAAAAACTGCCGATGCTCTATGCGGGGCTCACGAGGTGACCATGGAACAGCGTTATGCGGGTGTCTTTCAGGACCACCAGGGGGGCATGACCCACCTCGGCCGGATCATTCGCGATGCCTGGGTGTTTGGCCTGCTGCCGGAAACCCAGGACGGGGCCGGCTGGACCGCAGGCCAGATGCAGGCCCTGTACGAACAGGTGTACGCCGAATGGGAAAAGTACGGCCATCTGCCCAGCCGTCTGCCCGATGCGCTGCGCGAACGTTACGTCCACATCCACAACCAGGCCATCGAACGCGCCCGCGCCCAGGGCTGGAATCCGGAACTGGGCGAAGACGACTGAACGCCGCGCCTACAGCGTGAGCAGGCAGGCGGGATCGAAACCGGTGTGCTCCCCCGCCACGCCGCGCGGGTTGGAAAAAACGCGCGTGGCGCCCACCCGGTAGTCGGCCGCCAGGTGGGTGTGGCCGTGAATCCACAGCACGGCAGGCTCCCCCAGCAAATCATCCCAGCCATTGGCAAAAGTCGCGTCCAGGTGGGTGTGCGGGTACTTCTGGTTTTCCAGGGAGCGCAGGGAGGGCGCGAAATGGGTGACCACCACGGTGGGGCCGGGGTAGGGCACCTGCAACTGGCGCTGCAGCCACTGGCGCGCTGCCTGGTTGCGCACGATGAAATCGGCCGGTTCGGCGCGCCGCCCGTTGCCGGCCTCGATGCGGTCGAAATCCTTGAATGCAACGCGTGCGCCCCATTTGGCGGCCACCGGGTCGCCCGTCACCGTGAAATCCGTCCAGCCGGTGGCAGCCAGGAAGCGGATGCCCTGCCATTCGTCCCAGGACTGGTCGAGAAAGCGCACCTGCGGGTCGCTTGCCAGCAGCAGCGCTTCGCGCGTGCGTTCCAGATGCCCGCCGTAATATTCATGGTTGCCCGCCACGTACAGCACGGGACAGTCGAAAGTGGCGCGCGCCCATTCCATGCCGCGCGTGCCTTCGTCGATGTCGCCCGCCAGGATCACGAGGTCGGCTTCGCGCAGCGCCGGCTGGTAAACCGAACGTTCGTTGTGCAGGTCGGAGAGGATGTGGAGCTTCATCATGGGACACGCTAGGATGAGGCCGATGAAGTCCATTGTATCCATTTTCCTGGCCGCGGGGCTGCTGGCGGGTTGCAGCGCGCCGCCGCCCACCCGCCCGCTGCCGCCGCCCCCATCGGGCAGCATTCCGCTGCAGGGGCCCCTGCTGGTGGTGGACGGCGCGCATTCGCTGGTCACGTTCCAGGTCACCCGCGCCGGACCGCTGGCCCGGCTGGGGCACGACCACGTGCTGGCCTGCCGTTGCCTGTCCGGCCGGGTTTCGCCCGCGGCGGGCCAAGCTGAACTGGTCCTGCCGCTTGACGCCGTGACGGTGGACGAACCGGACTTGCGCCGCGCGGCAGGGCTGGATCCCGAAGTGGACGAAGAGGCCGTGGCGGGAACGCGCCGCAACCTGCAAACGAAAGTGTTCGACACGGCGCGCCATCCCCTGGCCCGGATCCGCATCCGGCGCGAAGCACCGGAGCGGCTGCTGGTGAGCATGACGGTGCGCGGCGAAGAACATGTGCAGACGGTGCCGGCGCGGGTGGAGCCGTTGCCCGGTGGCGGGTTGCGCGTCGCGGGGGCCTTTACGGTACGCCAGAGCGATTTCGGCATGACGCCGTTTTCAGTGCTGGGCGGCGCCTTGCAGGTGGCCGATGCGGTGGCCGTGCGTTTTGACGTGACGGCGTTGCCTCGGGCAGCGCCCTGAGCGGGCGTTACCCGAGGCCGGGCAGGAAGCGTCCGGTGTGCTGGCGATAGTCCCGGTATTCAGGAAAGCGTTCTTCCAGCAGGCGCTCTTCCAGCGCCGCCTTGAAATGGAGCACCAGCACCAGCAAGGCCCACAGTCCCCACAACAGCCCGACGTCAGACCCTGCCGTCACGAGGGCTGCCGTGCCCAGCAGCAGGGCCACGTACATGGGGTGGCGCACGCGCCGGTACGGGCCGCTCGTCACCAGGCGGGCCCCGCTGCGGGGTTCGGGACGGATGTTGAAGTTGCCGGGCGGGTTGTGCCAGAACACCCACAGGGCGAGCACCACGGCGGCCAATGCCAGGCACACTGCCACGGCCCCGAAGTGCCAGGGCACGGATCCCAGCAGCAGGAGGGCCACCAGCGCAAACTGGGCCGTCACCCACAGCAGGGATTGCACGCGCACCGTCATGTCAGGCCAGCAGCACGGCCACGAAGCCGGTGATGAAAATGCCGTCGAAAGTGCCGGCGCCGCCGATGGAAGCCACGGGCGCGCCGAGGGACTTGAGGTCCTTGAGGCGCACCAGGTCGGCGCCGATGAGCACGCCCAGGCTGCCGCCGATGTAGGCGAGCGGAGCCCGCTGTTCCGGATTGAGCAGCCACGCCACGAGTGCCGCCGCGACCGGCGCGATGAACACGGGCATGGCAATGCCCACTCCGGGAATGGGGCGGCTGATGGCGTGGGCCACGCCGGCCACCACGCCGATGGCGGCCAGCACTTCAAACGGCGAGAGCGGGCGGTGCGCGATCAGGTAGAAGGAAAAGACCAGGGGAATGAGGGCGCCGCCCACGTTGACCACCACCGTGGTGCGGCCGGTGAAAGGGATTTTGCGAAACAGGGGCAGGCGCGCCAGTTCCGGCGGCAGCACCGGCGAGGCCGCGCCTTCCGAGCGCACGCTGAACAGGGGCAGGTTGATGGTGCTGCCGATCAGGGTGGCCAGCAGCAGCAGGTAGGCGGAATGGCTGGACAGGCCCAGTTTTTCAAAGGCCACACTCACCACGCCGAACTGGACGACGATCACCAGCAGGATGAAGGCGGCAATGAGCAGCAGCAGGCGCAGGGGAGAGAAGGGCACGAAAAACCTCCGCAGAGCGTTCAGTTTACCACTCAGGCCAGCGGTGGCAGCAGCGCGCTGCCGGCGGGCCACTCGCTCACGATGGCGGGATTCCATTGCAGCAGGCGGGGCAGCTTGCCCGGATAGTCGAGGCGGGAAAGCAGGTGGCGCAGCAGGTGGATGCGCGCGGATTTCTTGTTGTCCGAATGGATCACGGCCCAGGGCGCGGCGGGATGGTGGGTGCGGGAGAGCATGGCGTCGCGCGCCCGGCTGTAGGCCTTCCACTGGCGCACCGCGGCCTTGTCGATGGGGCTCACTTTCCACTGCTTGAGCGGGTCCTTGCCGCGGTCGCGCAGGCGGCGCACCTGTTCTTCGCGCGAAATGTCGAGGTAGTACTTGAACAGCTTGATGCCGGATCCCACCAGCAGGGCTTCGAAGGTGTTGACCGTGTTCATGAAGTCTTCGTATTCCTTGGGCGTGCAGAACCCCATGACGGGTTCGACCCCGGCGCGGTTGTACCAGCTGCGGTTGAACAGCACGAATTCCCCGGGGCTGGGCAGGTGCGCCACGTAACGCTGGAAGTACCATTGCCCGGTTTCACGGTCGGATGGCTTGCCCAAGGCCACCACCCGCGTGTCGCGCGGACTCAGGTGTTCCACGATGCGCTTGATGGTGCCGTCCTTGCCGGCACCGTCGCGCCCTTCCACCAGCACCAGGATGCGTTCGCCGCTGCTGATGAAGTGGCGCTGCAGCTTGACCAGCTCGATTTGCAACGGGCGCAGGGCGGCTTCATAATCGGCTTCGCTGAAGCGCGTGGACGACGGGGCGCCAGTGTTTTTCTTCATGGAAAGCTCCCGGATCGAAAGACGGTGTCATGGAACATGATACGGCATCCTGCGGCCTGCCTGCTTTGGGCGATTCTCTCCCACCATCCACAGAACATCCATGACGTCCGATACCCTGAAATCCCAGTTCCGCCAGCAGGCGCAAGGCGCCCTCAGCCTGTATGTGGCCTTCATCGGCGTGAGCGCCGGCCTTTTTTCCACCTTGCACCGGTTGCAGGCAGCCTCCGCCGAGGCGCTGGCAGAAGCCGGCGGACTCGATGCCGGTTACGTGGTGCGCTGGTGCGACGCGGCTTACGCTTTTGGCTACCTGGAAGCCGAAGGGGCCTTGTTCAGCCTGAGCCCCACGGGCGATGCCATGCGTCCGGAAGCGCCCGACACCCTCATGCCGCTGGCCGTGCAGTCCGTGCTTTCGGCGCACATGGCGGAGCGTGCGGCCGGCCTTCTGCGCAGCGGCGAACGGCCGGGGGAATCGGTGCTGGGCGAACGCGCCACCATCCTGCCCTGGTTTGGACCCATGCTGGAAGCCAGTTTCGCGACCCTGTTCGAAAGCACCATCTGCCCTGCCGTGCCGGTGTTCCAGGAAGCCGATGCGCGCGGCGGCCTGGCGCTGGACCTGGGGTGCGGCAACGGCTGGTATCTGCGGGCGCTGGCACGGCGTTACCCCCATCTGCGCGGGCTGGGACTCGACGGCTTTGCCGAAAACGTGGCGCAGGCGCGCGCGCGGGCGGAAAGCGAAGGATTGTCCGGCCGCCTGCGGTTCGAGGAAGGCGACATCCACGACTTCATCCTGGAGGAGCCGGCCGACCTCATCGCCATGAACCGCGCCCTGCACCACGTGTGGGAGCGCGGCCGCCCGGAAATTTTTCGCTGGCTGCACGACAACCTGAAACCGGGCGGGCACGCTGTCATCTGGGAGCCCGTCTGGCCTGCCGAACGTGCCCCGCTGCGCGAGCCGGCACGGCGCGGCCTGGCGTTCCAGAACCTGAGCGAACACGTGCAGGGCAACCACCTGCTGCAGCCTGAAGAAATCGCGGACGCGTTCGCCCAAGCCGGCATGCCGGCGCAAATCCACCGTTTTTCCGGAGGCAGCGAAGCGCTCATCGTGGCGCGCCGTTAAGGCGGCTTGCGCCGGGCACCGTCCGTTGCCTATACTGTACATCCATACAGTACAGGCCGTGCCATGACTCCCGCCTTTTTCCCTGAACCGGCCGAACCCCGCGAGGACGGGGCGCTCGACCTCACCGAATACCTGGTGCGCAACCGGGCTTCCACTTTCATCTTCACCGTCAAGGGCGATTCCATGAAAGGCGCCGGCATCCTTGCCGGCGACAAGGTGCTGGTGGACCGCGCCCCGCAAGCGCGCCACGGGGACATCGTGGTGGCGGCCGTGGCGGGTGAATACACCCTGAAGCGCCTGTTCCGGCGCGCCGGCGACGTGGCGCTGCTGCCGGAAAACCCTGCCCATGCCCCGATCCGCTTCAGGGAGGGGGCGGAGCTCCAGGTGTGGGGCGTGGTGGTGGGGCTGGTGCGGCGCTATCGCCGCAGGTGAGCCGTGGCGCCGCATTTCGCCCTGGTGGACGTCAACAACTTCTACGTGTCCTGCGAGCGGGTGTTCAATCCGCGCCTGGAGGGCGTGCCGGTGGTGGTGCTGTCCAACAACGACGGCTGTGCCGTGGCGCGCAGCAACGAGGCCAAGGCGCTGGGCATTCCCATGGGCGCGCCCTGGTTTCAGATGCGCGAACTGGCACGTCGCCACCGCGTGCGCGTGCTTTCCTCCAACTACGAACTCTACGGCGACATGAGCGGCCGCGTGGTGGCCATCCTGCGTGCCTTTTCGCCGGACCTCGAGGTGTACAGCATCGACGAATCGTTTCTTGACGTGGCACCGGTGCTGGCCTTGCACGGCGGCGGCTCTTCCCTGGGACAGGCCATCCGCCACCGCATCCGGCAATGGGTGGGGCTGCCCGTGTGCGTGGGGCTCGCCCCTACCAAAACGCTGGCCAAGCTGGCCAACCACCTGGCCAAGCGCCATCCGGGCTTTGGCGGCGTGTGCGACTGGGCCGCCTTGCCGGCGCCGGAGCAGGCGGCCTGGATGTCCGGCGTGGGGGTGGGTGAAATCTGGGGCGTGGGGCGGCGCCTGGAACCCAAGCTGCAGGCGCTGGGCCTCCATACGGTGCGCGACCTGTGCCGGGCGGACGCCGATTTTCTGCAGGCGCGCTTTGGCGTGGTGTTGGCGCGCGTGGCGAGCGAACTGCGTGGCATGCCCTGCCTGGACCTGGACACGCTGGCCGAACCGCGCCAGCAGATCATCGTGTCGCGCAGCTTCGGACACCCGGTGGCAGCGCTTGCCCCGCTGCAGGAAGCGCTGGCCATGCATGCGGCGCATGCCGCGGAAAAGCTGCGGGCCGACGGGTCGGTGGCGGCGGCCGTGCAGGTGTCCCTGCATGCCCATCCGTTCCGCACGGGGGAGCGCCACGAAGGGGCGGTGACCCTGCCGCAACCCACCGACGACACGCGCCTGCTGATCCGGGCGGTGCGGGCAGCCGCGGCCCGCCTGTACCGGGAAGGCTGCACTTACCGCAAGGCGGGCGTGCTGCTGTTCGGCCTGTCGGCCCGGGAGCGGCCGCAAGGGGAGCTGTTCGACTTCGGGGAGGCGGGACGTGAGCGCTCGGCACGGCTGATGGCCGTGATGGACGGCATTAACCGCGCGTATGGTCCGGACACCCTGCGTTCCGCCGCCTCCGGGCTGGAGCGGCCCTGGCGCATGCGATCGGGCCGCCGCTCGCCGCGCTACACCACCTGCTGGGAAGAGTTGCCGGTGGTATCCTAGGCCCCGGCCGCTGCGCGGCAGGGAGACCCATGAACAAGACGCGGCTGGAAGCGTTCAGCGACGGCGTGCTCGCCATCATCATCACCATCATGGTGCTGGAAATGAAAGTGCCGCAGGGCGTGGACCTCGAGGCCCTGCGCCCGGTGCTGCCCGTTTTCCTGAGCTACGTGCTGAGTTTCCTGTACGTGGGCATCTACTGGAACAACCATCACCACATGCTGCACACCACGCACCGGGTCACGGGCGGGGTGCTGTGGGCCAACCTGCACCTGCTGTTCTGGCCTTCCCTGTTTCCCTTCGTCACCGGCTGGATGGGGCAGAACCATTTTCAATCCCTGCCCACGGCCCTCTATGGCGTGGTGCTGCTGATGGCCGCCACCGCCTACTGGATCCTGGCGCAGGCCATCATGCGCGCCGAAGGCCCCCATTCCCTGCTGGCCCGCGCCATCGGGCGGGATGCCAAGGGCCTGGTGTCGATCGGCTGTTACGCGCTGGCCATCCCGCTCGCTTTCCTGCACCAGGGCGTGGCGCAGGCGGTTTACCTGGGCGTGGCCCTGCTGTGGCTGGTGCCGGACCGCCGCATCGCGCGCGTTCTGGACGAAAAATCTTGATCTGAATCAACGGGGTAATCAATCGGTGAAGTTAGCATTAAAGTTTCACCAAATGTGACCGTTAATTTTGGTAAATTTCTGGTGATAAGCTAATAACTAAAAAATATAGCAGGACGGGGCGGTAGGACAAGAGGTTGAAGACAACAGCAGACGCATCCCACGAAGCGGCGTCGTTGGAGTCCACATAATAACTCAACTGCTTCAGGGGGCTGTATGAAGGTCAATATGCCAGTGTCCGGGGTCGAGCATCCGTATCCACGGGGCAAGATCCTGGTGTCCAAAACCGATCTCAAGGGCATCATCACGTACGCCAACGAGGCGTTCATCGAAATCAGCGGTTTTTCCAAGCAAGAGCTCTACGGCAAAAACCACAACGTGGTGCGCCATCCCGACATGCCACCCGCGGCCTTCGAGGACCTGTGGAGCACGGTCAAGGCCGGGCGCCCCTGGCGCGGACTGGTCAAGAACCGCAGCAAGAACGGCGACCATTACTGGGTGGACGCCACCGTGGTGCCGGTGCGCAAAAACAACCAGACCATCGGTTACATGTCGGTGCGGCGCGAGCCGGCCCGCAAGGAGGTGGAAGCAGCCGAAGCCCTGTACCGCCGGCTGCGCGAAACCAAGGCCCGGCTCACCCATGGCCGCTTCTACGACGTGGTCTATCGCCTGCCGTTCCAGAGCCGCTTTGCCCTTTTCACGCTGTTCATGCTGGCCTGCACGGCGGCCGCGGCGGCAGCCGGCTTGCGCGGCCTGACAACCATGGCCTGGGGCTTTACCGGTTTGGCGGCCCTCTCCGGGGTGGCTTCCACGCTGTTCATACGGGTCAGCATCTGCCGGCCGCTCGCCCAGGCATCGGAATTCTTCGATCAGGTGGCGCAGGGCAACCTCAACAACGACATCGACGTGTACGGCAAGGACATCGCGGCGCGCATCCTGGCTTCGCTTGCCTACACCCAGGCGCACCTGCGGGTGATCGTGGACGAAATCAGCGTGGCTTCGGAGGGGCTGCAAAAGCGCTCGGACACGCTGGAAACGGAAGTGACCCAGGTGCTGGCCCATTCCGGTGAGCAGCAGGACCGCGTGAGCCAGGTGAGCACCGCCATGGAAGAGGTGAGCGTGTCGGTGACGGAAGTGGCCGGCAGCGCCGGCGCCGCGGCCGAATCGGCCAAGGCGGCCCAGGCCATCGTGCAGGAAGGCGACCTGCAGATGTCGCGCAGCCTGACGTCGGTGTCGCGGGTGGTGGAGACGGTGCAGACGTCGAGCACCACCATCGACGCCTTGAGCCAGTCCATCGAAAAAATCGGCATGGTGACGCGCGTCATCAAGGAAATCGCGGAGCAGACCAACCTGCTCGCGCTCAACGCCGCCATCGAGGCGGCACGGGCGGGCGAGCAGGGGCGCGGCTTTGCGGTGGTGGCGGACGAAGTGCGCAAGCTCGCCGAACGCACCACCAACAGCACGGCGGACATCACCCACATCGTGGGTGAAATCCAGAACACCACGGGCAGTGCCGTGTCTTCCATGCAAAGCGCGGTGCGCGAAGTGCATGAAGGCATCCGCGAATTGCGGGAGGCGCAGCAAAGCTTCAAGCGCATCACCCAGGCCGCGGCGGCGGCGCCGCAGGCGGCCGACCACATCGCGAGCGCCGCCAGCGAACAGTCTTCGGCCACCCAGGAAGTGGCCCGCAACATGGAACAGATTTCCGCGCTGATCGAAGAAAACGGTCACAGCGTGCAGCAGGTTAAACAGGCGGTGGATGAACTCACCGTCACTTCGGGAGAATTGAAGGAGCTGGTGGGACATTTCGCTTGATGACATCTGCCTCTGATCCGATCGTCCGGTTTCTGGATATCGGCGACAGCGCATTTGACTGTCTGGACCGTCATCGCGACCTCCTGCTCGATGACACGGCCGGATTCGCCCGCAGTTTCTATGATTACCTCCTGAGTCACCCGGAAACGGAGTCGATCCTTCGCGCGTTGCCTCCCGACCGCCTGGCGGCGCTGCTGAACAAGCAGGCCGCCCATTTCGAGCACCTGCTGTGCACGCGCTTTGGCGACGCGTACCAGGAGGAAGTGGCGCGCATCGGGCGCATCCATTACCGGCTGGGCATTGCCCCCACCTGGATCACCGGTTCCTATTACCTGTACTGGGATCACCTTTCCCGGCGCATCGACGGCAGCAGCGCGCTCACTGCCGTCGAGCGCAGGTGCCTGCATGACACGGTGGCCAAGGCCCTGTTCGCCGACCTGTGCCTGCAGCTGCAGGGGTATGCCAGTGCCCAGCAGGAAGACGACCAGACCCGGGCCGCGGTGACCCACGTGCTCATCAAGCTGCTGCTGGAAGGCCGCAGCGACGGCAACTGGCCCGGTCTGCTGCAGCAGATGTGCCAGAGCCTGGTGTCTCCGCAAACGCAGCTGCTCACGGCCTGGAGCGCCAAGTTGCAGGCCGCCCAGCACACGCTGCGCGTGACCTGCGCCATGGGGTCGGACGGGGAAGGCCTCGTCATTCCGCGCGCCGACGCCGACCCCTGCTGGCAGTCCCTGGCCACGCGCCGGCCCGTGGTGTTTCAGGCGGGCCCCGATTCGCCGCTGCACTGGGTGGCCGTGCTCGCACGCCAGGGCGTGCGTGAGATTGCCGTGTTTCCTTTTGGCGATGCGCAGTGGGGCTATACCGGCGTGGGCATTCTGGGGTCCACGTCGCCCACCTACTTCGAACGGGTGGGGTTGGGCTACTTCGAAGCGTTTTCCAGCCTGGGCGACCTGGTGCTGGGCATGCGCGACCAGAGCCTGCGCGATGCCCTGACCGGCCTGCCCAACCGTGTCCTGTTCATGGACCGTCTGAATCACAGCGTGGCCGGCGCCGACCGCCGCGACACGTTCCTGGCCGTGGTGATGCTGGACCTGGACGGCTTCAAGGCCATCAACGACCGCTATGGCCACAGCGCGGGCGACGCCCTGCTGGCCCAGGTGGCGGCGCGCCTGTCCACCGTGCTGCGGCCGCAGGACACCCTGGCACGCCTGGGCGGGGACGAGTTCGGCCTGCTCATGGACGGACTGGGATCGTTGTTCGCCATGGAAGCCCTGTGTGAACGGTTTCTGGACGTGTTCCGGGAGCCCTTCGCGCTGGAAGGCGGGCTCATGGCGAGCATTTCGGCCAGCCTGGGGTTCACGCTCTATCCGCTGGACGAATCGGATCCGGAAACCCTGCTGCGCCATGCGGACCTGGCCATGTACAAGGCCAAAAACCTGGGGCGCGACCGTTTCTCGGTGTATTCGGTGGCCATGAGCCAGGAATTCGAACGCTACCACCGGCTCACCCGGGAACTCGGCCAGGGGTTGCAGCAGGACGAACTCTACCTGCTCTACCAGCCCCAGGTGGACATGAGCACGGGCGACATCGTGGGGGTGGAAGCGCTCCTGCGCTGGCGTCATCCCGAGCGCGGCGTGCTCGCCCCCGGCGAATTCCTGATGGCCATCGAAACCTTGCCCATGTCGCGCCACGTGGGCCGCTACGTGCTGGATCAGGTACTGGGCCAGGTGCGGCGCTGGCATGCCGAAGGGTTGCGCCTGCGGGTGGCGGTCAACATCGGGGCCCTGCATCTGCTGGCGCCGGAGTTTCTGGGCGACGTGCAGGCGGCCCTGGACAAGCACGCGTTCCCGGCGGAATTCCTGGAAATCGAAGTCACTGAAACCACCGCGATCGAAGACATGGCGCGCGCCCGGCAGCAGTTGTCCGCCTGCCGCGACCTGGGCATCACGGTGGCGCTGGACGATTTCGGCACCGGCCGTGCGCCCTTGAGCTACCTGCAGGGCCTGCCGGCAGACACGGTCAAAATCGACCGCACCTTCGTGCAGAACATCCTGGAAGACCCGCGCGATGCCGCCATCGTGGCGGGCGTCATCACTTCGGCGCGCCTGCTGGGGCTGGAAGTGGTGGCCGAAGGGGTGGAGAACGTGGCCCACGGCTGCCTGCTGCTGCAGCTGGGTTGCCGGCGCGCCCAGGGTTACGCGGTGGCGCGGCCGATCGCGGCGGACGACATGATGGCCTGGGTCCAGGGCTACGAAGCGGACGCGGAATGGAAAGGCTGGCAATACCAGAACTGGCGTCCGGAAGATTACGGCCTGCTCATCACCACCCTGGGTTATGCCCAGCTGGTGCGCGAAACCCGGGCTTCCCTGGCCAATCCGGAAGCCACGGTTTCCATGCCCTTGCTGGAAGCGAGCGCGGAGAAAAACTGCGTGCTGGGCAACTGGCTGCGGGGCGAAGGCGCCGACCGCTATTCAGGGCACGTGCGCTACGGGGTGATCCAGTCCCTGCACCACCAGCTGCACGAAGTGGCGCGCGAAGCAACCCGCCTCAAGGCCCTGGGCAAGCAGCAGGAGGCCAACGCCCACATCTTGGAAATCAACATCCTGGCCGAAGCCATCCAGAGCGAGTTCCGCGAATGGATGGAAGAGCGCTCGCGCCCCTGGAAATTCGAGTCCTAGGCCCGTTCGTACCAGGCCCGGGTGGCCAGCACCAGCCGCACCACCGCCAGCATCACCGGCACTTCAATCAGTACGCCCACCACGGTGGCGAGAGCCGCTCCCGAATGCAGCCCGTACAGGCTGATGGCGGCAGCCACGGCCAGTTCGAAGAAATTCGAGGCGCCGATGAGGGCGGAAGGGCAGGCCACGGCATGGCTTTCGCCCAGCAGCCGGTTGAGTCCGTAAGCGAGTCCCGCATTGAAAAATACCTGGATCAGGATGGGCACGGCCAGCAGCGCAATCACGCGCGGTTCGTTCAGCAGCACGTCGCCCTGGAACGCGAACAGCAGCACCAGGGTGGCCAGCAGGGCCGTGATGGACCAGGGCCCCAGGCGGTTCAGCACCGTTTCCAGCGCCTGCGGTCCACGCCGCAGCAGGGCCAGCCGCCAGAGCTGGGAGAGCAGCACCGGCAGCAGGATGTACAGGGCCACCGACACGACCAGGGTGGACCAGGGCACCGTGATGGCGGACAGCCCCAGCAACAGGCCCACCAGCGGCGCAAAGGCGAAGGCCATGATGGTGTCGTTCAACGCCACTTGCGACAGGGTGAACAGCGGATCGCCGTTGGACAGGCGGCTCCACACAAACACCATGGCCGTGCAGGGCGCCGCGGCCAGCAGGATCAGCCCGGCCACGTAGCTGTCGATCTGCGCGGCCGGCAGGTAGGGCGCAAACCAGTGGCGGATGAAAAGCGAGGCCAGGGCGGCCATGGAAAACGGCTTGACCAGCCAGTTCACGAACAGAGTGACGGCAATGCCGCGTCCGTGGCGGCGCACGTCGTGCAGCGCGCCGAAATCCACCCGCAGCAGCATGGGCACGATCATGACCCAGATCAGCAGGCCCACCGGCAGGTTGACGTGGGCCAGCTCCAGATGGCTCACCGCCTGGAAAAATCCCGGCATGAGCCGGCCCAGTCCGATGCCGGCGCCGATGCACAGCAAAACCCAGAGCGTGAGGTTGCGTTCGAAAAACCCCATGCTCAGCCCCTGGCAATGGCGTCCACGGCCTGCTGCAATTGGGCGTCGGACAAGGTGGCGAGCGGCAGGGACAGGAGCTGCAGCAGGCGATAGCCCAGCGCCTGGCGCGTGAGTTCGAAGGCGGCGCGGCGGTCGTCCGTGCTGCCGGGGGCGGCCGAAGGGTCGGGGTAGCTCCAGTGCGCGCGCACCGGACTGCCGGGCCAATAGGGGCAGGGTTCGTTCGCGGCGTTGTCGCACACGGTGATGACCAGGCGCAGGGCAGGCGCCCCGGGCGCGGCGAATTCGTCCCAGCTTTTGCTGCGCAGCCCGATGGTGTTGATGCCGGCATCGGCCAGCACTTCCAGGGCGAGCGGATTGGGCTTGCCGCTGGGCGTGCTGCCCGCGCTGTAAGCGTGCACGTCTTGTCCCAGGCGCTCGGCCCAGAAGTTGAGCATGCCTTCAGCAAGCAGGCTGCGGGCGGATTTGTGGGTGCAGAGAATGAGAACGCCGGTC
>JAJZPY010000047.1 GCA_021811005.1 Pseudomonadota bacterium | reverse complement strand
TTCCGATCTATCCTGCACCAGCGGATCCAGAGCGGCACTGTCCCCGGACGAAAGCAGCATTTCGATGCCGAGCCGCAGGCGCGAGAGCGGGGTGCGCAAATCATGGGACACGCCGGCCAGCATGATGGTGCGATTCGATTCGAAAGCCCGCAAGGCCTGTTGCATGGAGTTGAACGCCTCGCTCAGGGAGCGGATTTCCTGGGGCCCGCGGGGCTCGGGTACGGGGGCCGGGGTTTTCCCTTCGGCAATGCGGTGCACGGCTTTGGTGAGTTCGCGCAAGGGTTTGTTGACCCGTCGCACTCCCCAGTACACGCCGATTACGGAAATGCACAGCACCACCACCAGCATGATGCCCCATTTGGCCGGAAATCCGGAATCGAAATGCTGGCGCTGGGTTACATACCAGTATTCGCCATGGGGGGTTTTAAGCGATATCCAGGCCTCGGGCAGCCCGCCCTGGTCGGTTTCAAGAACCCGGCTGTCCGGAGAAATCTGGCGATTCAGGCGTTCTTGCAGTCGACCCAGGCGACTTTTCGGATCCGGAGCATGGCCCTGAAGGCTGGCAGGCAACGCGGCGTAAATGCGCGCCCCTTCGCTGTCATTGAAATCGCGAATGAAGGCATCGCGCTGCCCCTTCGTCAGGACCGTCAGCGTGGTGACGATGGTCTGGATGTGATTGGCGCGGTCGTCGAGGGCGCGTTCAAGCAGCGGGCGAATGTAGAACTGGCTGATGACAAACGTGGTGGCAAGCTGGGTCAGAAGGACGGACAGAACCACCACGAGTACCGTGCGCCCGAACAGAGAGCGCGTAAAAAAACTCATGGGGCGTCGTCAGGCACGAAAACGTAGCCAAAGCCCCATACGGTTTGGATATAGCGGGGCTTGCCCGAATCTTCTTCGATCAGACGCCGCAGCCGGGATATCTGGACGTCGATGCTGCGGTCAAAGACTTCATGCTCGCGGCCCCTGGCCATGTCCATCAGTTTTTCCCGCGACAGCGGGTCGCGCGGATGGCTCACCAGCACCCGCAAAAGGGCGTATTCGCCGCTGGTCAGGCTGACCGGGGTGCCATTGCGGGCCAGGGTCCTGTTGGCCAGGTTGAATTCGAACGGGCCAAACTTGACCAGGCTGCGGCCGCCGTTGAGCGCGCCCGGCGCGCTGGGCAGCGTTGATGCCGGCTGGCGCCTGAGCACCGCATGGACCCGCGCAAGCAGTTCCCTTGGGTTGAAAGGTTTGGAGAGATAATCGTCCGCCCCCATTTCCAGACCCATGATGCGATCCACGTCGTCGCCTTTCGCCGTGAGGATGATGATGGGAATGTCGTTGGAGCCGGCCCGGATGCGGCGGCAAATGGACAGGCCATCTTCGCCCGGCAGCATGAGGTCCAGCACCAGCAGGTCGAACCGTTCCCGCGCCATGAGGCGGTCCAGCGCTGCCGCATCGGGGACGGCTTCCACGCTGAAGCCTTGTTCGTTCAGATAGCGTTTGAGCAGCTCCCGGAGACGCATGTCGTCATCCAGAACCAGGATCTTTTGTGCGCGTTTTTCCATGTTGCGGATGTTAGCTGCCTTGGGCAGGGAGGGCCGTTTCAATTTGTAACTCCTGAAGCCGCCACGGCACAGTGTAACCGACCGCCGGCCGGCAGGCATTGCGCTTTACGGGAGATGGCATCCGTCGCCATGTGGGATTATGATGCCGGTTTTGGCTGAAGGTTCCAGCCGGTCAAGGGAGTTTGCTGTTGGGTTTGAATTTGCTTGCACTGGAATCGGCAACCGAGCATTGCTCTGCAGCCCTTTGGCTGGATGGCCATGTGATGGTTCGCCATAGTCTCAATCCGCAACGTCACTCGGAAACGCTGCTGCCGCTGGTGCAGGACCTTCTGGAAGAGGCCGGGGTCGGCTCCAGCGCGCTCGATGCCGTGGCCTTCGGCGCCGGCCCGGGCGCCTTCACCGGCCTGAGGCTGGCCTGCGGGGTGGCCCAGGGACTGGCCCTGGGTCTTGCCATTCCGGTCATTCCTGTTTCCACGCTGATGGCGCTGGCCCAGTCGGCGGCCGAAACCCGCGTGGTAGCGCTGCTCGATGCGAGAATGGGGCAGGTGTATTGCGCCGCCTATGAACGGGACGGGGAAGACTGGCTCACGCGCGTGGATCCCTGCCTGTGCGACCCCGAAGCCTTGCCCCCGTTGCCGCAAGGGCTATGGCTTCCGGTGGGCAGCGGTTCCGAAATGCTGGGCTCGCGCCTGGACCAGGCCTGGCCCGGCCAATTGCTGCCCGCAAGGGCGGGGATCGTGCCCGACGCCGCCCATGTCGCCACGCTGGCTGCCAGGGCTTATGCCTGCGGGGCGGCAGTTCCGCCGGAGTCGGCAAGCCCGGTCTATCTGCGCGACAAGGTGGCCCAGACCCGGGCCGAGCGCGCTTCCTGAACCATGACGCAGCTCTGCCCCGAAATCACGCTTCTTGACTTGTCGGATCTCGATGCGCTGCAGGACATCGAAACCAGAGCCTATGCCGTGCCCTGGACCCGAAAAAACCTGGAAGATTCCCTCACGGGAGACCACATCGGCATTGCCTGCCGCCATGAGGGGCGACTTGTCGGGTACGCGTTCATGATGCAAGTGCTGGACGAAATGCATCTGCTCAATCTCACGGTCAATCCCGACTGGCAGGGGCGAGGGTGGGGCCGCGCGTTGCTGGACGAGGTCAAGACGCGTGCGCGCGCCCTGGGCTGCGGCCATCTGCTGCTGGAAGTCCGCCACAGCAACCATCGGGCCATCCGGCTTTATCGGAACAACGGTTTTTCCCAGATCGGACTGCGGCGTCTGTACTACCCGGGTCCGCAGGGCCGGGAAGATGCCATCGTGATGCGCAGCAGCCTATGAATCCGGAAGAAGCCCGCTGGCGCGAATTGGGTCTGTGGCCGCTCTGGCTGCCCCGGCAGGAATCCGCCTTGCCCCGTCAGGAGGCTCCGGCCCAGGCTGCCCCGGAGCTTCCCTTGGATCAGGCTGGTTCGGCTGTTTCCGAAGATTTTGTTGCCACGGCCGGCTGGGACGAACTGCAAACCCTGGTTAGCCAATGCACCCGGTGCGCGCTACATGAAACTCGCCAGCAGGCCGTATTCGGTGTGGGTGACCGGCAGGCGCGCTGGATGTTTGTCGGGGAGGGGCCGGGTGCCGAAGAAGACCAGCGCGGCGAACCTTTTGTGGGGGCGGCAGGCCGCTTGCTGGATCAGATGTTGCGCGCGGTGGGCCTGAATCGCGCCGACGATGTCTACATCGCCAACGTGGTGAAATGCCGGCCGCCGCAAAACCGTACCCCTTCAGACACGGAATGTGCCGCGTGCATGCCTTACCTGCGGCGGCAGATCGCCCTCATCAAGCCGACCCTGATCGTGGCTTTGGGCAAGGTGGCGGCCCATGCGCTGCTGGATACGGACAAGACGCTGGGCGCCCTGCGCGGGAAACTCCATCATTGGGGTGACATTCCGGTGATCGTCACCTGGCATCCGGCTTACCTGCTGCGCAATCCGGCAGACAAGGCGAAAACCTGGGAAGACCTGTGCCGGGCACGGCATCTGCTGGCTAGTCCGTGTACTCCACGTGATGGTAGCGCCGATACAGCAGATACATGACCCAGCTGATGAACACTCCGAGCAGCAGCACGCTGGCATAGAACGCCGCTTCCGTCGGCACCAGCGGCCGGCCTTTCAAAGTATCGATGCCCATTCCGTGCATGAGACGCTGGAGAGGAGTGTCCACGCGTATGATCAGGGCATAAACTCCCAGCATGGCCAGTATGCTGATGTTCTCGTTGAAGTTTTGCACGGCAATGCTGTGTCCGGCACCCATCAGCTGATGTCCGCGATGTTGCAGGATGGCATTCATGGGCACCACGAAGAAACCGCCCATGGCCCCTGCCAGGATCAGCAGCAGGATCGCCACATTCGAGTCGCGCACGAACAGCATGCCCAGAATGGCAAATCCCATGGCGATTCCCACCGGCAGCACTTTCAGGGAGCTTTCCAGCTTGACCCACTTGGCGGCGGCGGCCGACCCCAGGGCAATGCCGATGGCAGAAATGGCCGTCAGCTGGGTGGATTTTTCAAGGTCAAGGTTGAGCTGGAGGGTTGCCCAGACCAGCACGATCAGGCGCAGCGTGGAGCCCACGCCCCAGAACAGGGTCGTGACGGCCAGCGACACCTTGCCCAGCGGATCGCGCCAGAGCAGCATGAAAGAGGTCGCAAAATCCCGGACCAGATACCAGGGGTTTTTGCGCGGCAGGTCGTGGTCGCGATGGACCCTGGGAATGTACAGGTTGACGATGGCAGCCGCCACATAGAGCAGCAGCACCATCAGGATGGCGAATTCAGGCAGCGTCAGGACCTTGAGCCCCGCATGCGCCAGAAAGTCACGGAATGCCCGGTACGGGGCCCAGTCCGGAATCAGCAGGATGCCGCCCAGCACGGCCCCGAGGATGATGGCCATCACGGTGAGGCCTTCCATCCAGCTGTTGGCCAGCACGAGCTGGCTGGGGGGGAGGTATTCGGTCAGGATGCCGTACTTGGCTGGCGAATAGGCGGCGGCGCCCAATCCCACCAGCGCGTAGGCGTACAGCGGCTGCACGCCAGCCAGCATGGCCACGCAACCTGCCAGCTTGATGAGGTTGCTGATGAACATGACGCGCCCCTTCGGAATGGCATCGGAAAAAGCGCCGACGAAGGGGGCCAGAATGATGTAGGACACCACGAAAAACTGCTGCAGGATGGGCACGTATTCCGGCGGTGCGGCAAGCTGCCTGAGCAGGGCTATGGCGGCAAACAGCAGCGCGTTGTCGGCCAGGGCCGACAGGAACTGAGCCAGCAAGATGATGTAAAAACCCAGGGCCATCAGAAAATACTACAACACTTCGGCGGCGTAGTCGGCCAGGCGTGAACGTTCCCCGCGCTGCAGGGTGATGTGTCCGCTGTGCCTCCAGCCCTTGAATCGATCCACCACATAGGTGAGTCCGGAGCTGCCCTCGGTCAGGTAAGGCGTGTCGATCTGGGCGATGTTGCCCAGGCAGACCACCTTGGTGCCGGGGCCCGCGCGGGTGATGAGCGTTTTCATCTGCTTGGGCGTGAGGTTCTGTGCTTCGTCGATGATCAGGTATTTGTTGAGGAAGGTGCGCCCGCGCATGAAGTTGAGGGACTTGATCTTGATGCGGGAGCGGATCAGGTCGCGGGTGGCTGCGCGCCCCCAGTCGCCCGCTTCGTCGTCGCTTTTGTTGAGCACGTCGAGATTGTCTTCCAGCGCGCCCATCCAGGGCGTCATTTTTTCCTCTTCCGTGCCGGGCAGAAATCCGATGTCTTCGCCGACCGGAACCGTGACCCGGGTCATGATGATTTCCGAATAAGTCTTGTGCTCCAGGGTCTGCATCAGGCCGGCCGCCAGCGTCAGCAGTGTTTTTCCGGTGCCGGCCTGCCCCAGCAGCGTCACGAAATCCAGGTCGGGATTCATGAGCAGGTTGAGGGCGAAATTCTGTTCGCGGTTGGCGGCCACGATGCCCCAGGTGTTGTTGCGCTGGGAAGTGTAGTCGCGAATCGTTTGAAGGACGGCGGACTGCCCGTCCCGTTCGCGCACGAAGGCGTAAAAAGGCTTTTCGTCGTGATCCTGGAAGACGAACTCGTTGAGCAGGAAACCGGCGGCCAGCGGTCCCTTGACGCGGTAGAGGGTGCGTCCATGTTCCTGCCAGGATTGCATGTCCTTTCCGTGGCTTTCCCAGAAATCGGGGGGCAGCTCGCGTGTCCCGGTGTAGAGCAGGTCGGTGTCTTCAAGAACCTTGTCGTTGTAATAGTCTTCGGCATCCACGCCCAGGGCGCGTGCCTTGATGCGCATGTTGATGTCTTTGCTGACCAGGATGACGGCACGGTTGGGCTGGGCCCGCTGGAGCTCCAGGGCAACGCCGAGAATCTGGTTGTCTGCCTTTTCGCCGGCCAGGGAGCTGGGAATCGAGGAACCGTTCAGGGTTTGCAGGAAAAGCATGCCTGACGGCTTTTTGGTCCGCTCCTTGGCCAGGGGAATGCCGGCCGTGATGTCGGCTTTCTTGACGCGACTGATGATCTCGTCGAGGAAGCGGCTGACCTGGCGCGCATTGCGCGCCACTTCCGTCATCCCCTTCTTGTTGTTGTCCAGTTCCTCGACCGTGACCATCGGCAGATAGACGTCATGTTCTTCGAACTGGAACAGGCTGGTGGGATCGTGCAGCAGGACATTGGTGTCAAGAACGAACAGCTTGGGCAGTTCCTGGGATTTCCGAGCCATTTGGCGAATTTTCCTGGTTGTACTCGTTGCCACAGTATCAAAGTGATTTGACGAAGTCGAGCACGGCCTGCGCATGTCCGGGAACGGAAACTCCGCGCCATTCGCGCCGCAAAATGCCCTGGGCGTCGATCACGAACGTGCTGCGCTCGATGCCGCGGACCTGCTTGCCATACATGTTCTTGAGTTTCATCACCCCAAACAGCGTGCAGGCTGCTTCCTGTTCGTCGCTCAGCAGATGGAAGGGAAATTCCATTTTGGCGCGGAAACGCTCATGGGAGGCGACCGAATCCCGCGAGATGCCCAGCACGGTGCATTTCAGCGCGGCAAACGCCTCGTGCAGCGCCTTGAACTGCAGCCCTTCATCGGTGCAGCCCGGCGTGGCATCCTTGGGGTAGAAGTAAAGCACGAGCGGCGCCCCGCGCAGCGCGGAAAGCTTGAAGTGCTGGCCTCCGGTGGCGGGCAGTTCGAAATCGGGTACGGCTTCCATGATCTTCATGTGCAGGGTCTCACTGTGTCGAAGGTTGTGAATCGGGCAGGGGGTCGCCCTGCAACGCCAGGGCTCCCGAGCGCCCGGGGATGCTGCCCATGACCACCGGGCAGCGGGGCAGGCTTGCGGGCTCGAGAGTGCCGCCCAGATCCCCCAAGGACACCAACCGGTAGCCTTGCTCCAGCCAGCCGGACAGCAGGGCATCCAGAACCGGTAACAGGCGCATGCCTTCCAGTTCGGCATGCAGGGTAAATACGTGGCCTTGGGCGGGAGGGTGTTCCGTCAGGCCCAGCAGATGGGCGGCCACGTTGGATGGGGTGAGCCCTTCGAGGCCGATGAGCTCGTCCAGCGTGGGCAGGGTGGTGGGCAGCTGCGGGCAACGACACGGTTGGCCGGCGATGACGGGAATGAAGGGGCCTGTGCCGCGCGTGTCCGAAGCCCAGGTCATGCCGGCGTGATCCAGGTGCCGGAAAGCCGCATTGTTCATTTGCCATCCGGCGGCGCCATGAACCCGGGCCGGGTGGCCGAAGATGTCCTTGAAACGCGATTCCGCAAGGCTCATCTGGCGCTCGGTCCATTCATCCGTCGCCTGGGCCACGTGATCTTGCCAGGCCACGTGGTCCCAGGTGTGAATGCCGGTCTCGAAGCCTGCGGCCTCCACCGCCTGCATGGCGCCGGCAGCCTGGATTCCGATGTCCGGTCCGGGAAGGAGGGTGCCGTAAAGCAAGGTTTTGAGGCCGTAATGTTCCAGCACCGACGTGCGCTGGACTTTGCCCAGGAACCCTTTGCGAAACACGCGCTTGATGGCGCGCCCCGTATGGTCGGGGCCGAGGCTGAACAGGAAGGTGGCACCTGCCTGGTATTTGAGCAGAAGGGATTGGAGCTGCGGCACGCCTTCCCTGGTTCCTCGCAACGTATCCACGTCGATTTTCAGTGCAATCGCTTTCATCGTTCGACTATCGCCAATTTTTGGGGTCGAAGCAACCCCCGCGGCATGATAAAATAGCCGGCTTCATTGAATCTGGTTGAACTTCATGTCCCGACGCCTTCGCAACATCGCCATCATCGCCCATGTGGACCACGGCAAAACAACGCTGGTCGACAAGCTGCTGCAGCAATCCGGCACCTTTGCAGCCCACCAGCAGGTCTCTGAACGGGTCATGGACAGCAATGACCTTGAAAAGGAGCGCGGCATCACCATCCTGGCCAAAAACTGCGCCGTGGAATACGAAGGCACGCACATCAATATCGTCGATACCCCCGGCCATGCCGATTTTGGCGGCGAAGTGGAACGCGTGCTGTCCATGGTGGACGGCGTGCTTCTGCTGGTGGATGCGGTGGAAGGACCGATGCCGCAGACGCGCTTCGTGACTCGCAAGGCCCTGGCCCAGGGACTCAAGCCCATCGTGGTGGTGAACAAGATCGATCGTCCCGGAGCCCGTCCGGACTGGGTGGTCAACCACACCTTCGACCTGTTCGACAAGCTGGGCGCCACCGAAGAGCAGCTCGATTTTCCGGTGGTCTATGCATCCGCCTTGCAGGGTTATGCCTCGCTGGATCCGGCGCAGCCGGGGCAGGACATGCGGCCCCTGTTCGAGGCCATTCTTCGCCACGTGCCCGAAAGGCCGGGCGACCCGACTGCGCCGCTGCAGCTGCAGATCATTTCGCTCGACTATTCCAGTTTCGTGGGCCGCATCGGCATCGGCCGCATCCACCGCGGCACGCTGCGCTCCGGGCAGGAAGTGGCGGTATTGCGCGGCCCCGGCAGTCCGGCCAAAAAGGCACGCGTCAACCAGGTGCTGGGCTTCAAGGGACTGGAGCGCATGCCTTTTGAAAGCGCCGAAGCGGGTGACATCGTTCTTATCAACGGCATCGAGGACATCGGCATCGGTGTGACCATTGCCGATCCGGAGCGCCCCGAAGGATTGCCCATGCTGGAAGTGGACGAGCCCACGCTCACCATGAACTTCCAGGTGAACACCTCGCCTTTTGCCGGCCAGGAGGGGAAATTCGTCACCAGCCGCCAGGTGCGCGAACGGCTGGATCGCGAACTCCTGAGCAATGTGGCGTTGCGCGTGCAGGAAACGTCGGACACGGACATTTTCCTGGTTTCCGGCCGGGGGGAGTTGCACCTGACCATTCTCCTGGAAAACATGCGCCGCGAAGGCTATGAGCTGGCGGTATCGCGCCCGCGAGTGCTGTTCAAGGAAATCGACGGACAGAAATGCGAGCCCTTCGAAATGCTCACCGTGGACGTGGATGAGGATCATCAGGGCCCCGTGATGCAGGCCCTGGGCGAGCGCAGGGGCGACCTGCAGGACATGCAACCCGATGGCCGGGGCAGGGTGCGTCTGGACTACCGCATTCCGGCACGCGGACTGATCGGTTTCCAGTCGGAATTCCTCACGCTCACGCGAGGCACAGGGCTCATGAGCCACGTGTTCGACGATTTCGCGCCGCTTAAACCCGAAATTCCCGCCCGCAGAAACGGGGTCCTGATTTCGGCGGAGCAAGGAGAAGCCGTGGCTTACGCGCTCTGGAAGCTGCAGGAACGCGGCCGGATGTTTGTGGTCCCGGGCGACCGCGTCTATGAAGGCATGGTCATCGGCATCCACAGCCGCGACAACGATCTGGTGGTCAACCCCGTCAAAACCAAGCAGCTGACCAACGTTCGTGCAGCGGGAAAGGACGAGGCCGTGGTGCTGACCCCGCCCGTGGTCCTGACCCTCGAGTCGGCCATCGAGTTCATCAATGACGACGAACTGGTGGAAATCACGCCCAAAACGATCCGGATCCGCAAGCGCCACTTGCTCGAACACGAGCGCAAGCGCGCAGCCCGGGAAACCGAAGCGCAAGGCTGAGGCCCTACGCCATGCTGCCCGTCATCCTGCTCGTCGGCTGCATCGTTCTGGTCCTGGCCTGGGGCCTTTACGCCTTGCACCGACGCCTGGATGGCCTGAGCCAGCAGTTCGGCGAAGAATCGCCGCACGTGGCCAATTTGCTGGAGTCGCGCCTGCGCGAACTGGAAAACCAGCTGCAAGCCGGCCTGGTGCATCAGGGCGACCGGTTGTCCCACAACCAGACGGAATCGGCCGAACGCCTACGGGACACCGTGAAAGGCGAGCTGATCCAGATGCGCGATCACCTCGAAAAACTGAGGCTGGATCTGCTCGAGCGCCTGACGGAGCGCTCGGAAGCCCTCGGCCGCAAGGTCGATGAACGCCTCGAGCTGATTTCTGGCAAGGTCGCCGAGCGGCTCGACGAAGGGTTCAAGAAAACCAACGAGACCTTCGTGTCCGTCATGCAGCGCCTGTCTGCCATCGATGAGGCACAGAAAAAGATCGACGGGCTCGCCACCAACGTGGTCAGCCTGCAAGCCTTGCTGGGCGACAAGCGGGCGCGGGGCGCGATCGGGGAAATCCAGCTGGAAGACATCGTCCGCAACATCCTCCCGCCCAATGCCTATGAATTCCAGTCCGTTTTGTCCACGGGCGTGCGCGTGGACTGCCTGCTGCGCCTGCCGGAGCCTACCGGCAATATTGGCGTGGACTCCAAGTTTCCCCTGGAAAACTACGAGCGGCTGGTTCGACCCGATCAGCAGCCGGGCGAGCGGGACAGCGCCATGCGCCAGTTCCGCAATGACGTCAAAGGTCATGTGGACGCCATTTCGGACAAATACATCATTGCGGGCGAGACCGGCGATGGCGCATTGATGTTTGTGCCGGCGGAGGCCATTTTTGCCGAAATCCACGGCAGCCACCCCGACGTGGTGGAATACGCCATGAAACGGCGGGTATGGATCGTTTCGCCAACCACGCTCATGGCCATACTGAACACGGCACATGCCGTCCTGAAAAACGTGGAGACGCGCAAGCAGGTGCACATCATCCAGGACGCCTTGAATGTCCTGGCCGGTGATTTCGCGCGTTTCGAGGAGCGCATGAAAAAATTGGCCACCCACATCAAGCAGGCGTCCAACGACGTGGACGACGTCCACATTTCCAGCCAGAAAATCAGTCGTCGTTTCGGGCAGATTCACCGCGTGGAACTTGAAGCGGTGGAACGGGATGCCTTGGGCGGCGCAGGGGGCGTGGCCGAACGGCTGCTTGAAGACGAAAACGGCGGGTCGCGACAGGATGGAGGGCAATCATGAGTGCCGTGCTGGGGTTTGCCGGATATTCAGGGGCCGGGAAAACCACCCTGATCGAGCAAGTGATCCGCTATCTGGTGGGCTGGGGCATCCGCGTCTCCCTGATCAAGCACGCGCATCACGAATTCGATATTGATGTGCCGGGGAAAGATTCGTGGCGGCATCGGAAAGCGGGCGCCCATGAAGTGATGGTGGCTTCAGGCCAGCGCTGGGCCTTGATGCATGAGCACCGGGGCGAACCGGAACCGCCGCTGGATGCCTTGATCGGCCGCCTGTCCGCATGCGACCTGGTGCTGGTGGAAGGCTTCAAGAAAGATCCCATTCCAAAACTTGAAGTCTGGCGCGCCTCCCATGGTGCAGAACGCCTGAGCGCCGACGATCCCTGGCTCATCGGCCTCGTGACCGACGAGCCCCAGGGCGGGCTGTTGCCCTGTCTCGACATCAACGACCCGGAGGCCGTGGCCCGCTTCATCGTGCAACGGTTCGATCTTATGGTATCTTCCAAAGCTCCCGTGGGCACGGTCCAGCTGCGCTACTTTGCGCGTCTTCGGGAAACCCTGCAGACCGAAGCGGAAGCGTTTCCCCTGGCGCAGCCGGTTCCCCTGGCTGCCTTGATTGCCTTGTTGCGGCAGCGGGGTGGCGCCTGGGACGAGGCGCTTTCCGGTTCGCGGCCCTTGAGGGCGGCCGTGAATCAGGAGCTGGTTGCTTTGGATGCCCTGGTAAAACCGGGGGACGAAGTGGCCCTTTTTCCTCCAGTGACCGGCGGGTGATGCCATGAGCGTCCGAATTCAGGAAGCGCCTTTCGATGCCGGTCACGAAATGGAAATATTGCATGGCAAAGATGTTCGTGTGGGCGCCCTGGTCAGCTTTACCGGGTTTGTCCGGGATTTCAACGAGGATGCCGCCGTTTCCCGGCTGACTCTGGAACATTATCCCGGAATGACGGAAAAGGCCTTGAGCCAGCTGGAATCCGAAGCGCGCCGCCGCTGGGATATCCAGGAAGTGTCGATCATTCACCGGGTGGGGGCCATGGCTCCGGGAGACCCGATCGTGCTGGTTTGCGTGACCGGCGCGCATCGTGGAGAAGCATTTCAGGCTTGCGAATTTCTCATGGACGCCTTGAAAACAAAGGCGCCGTTTTGGAAAAAAGAAATCACGCCAGAGGGGGCGCGTTGGGTCGATGCAAGACAATCGGATGATGAAGCGGCTGCCCGCTGGCAGGATCCGCGAAACGATCATTGAGCGGTTTCTGGTGAGGGTGGCATGGCTGCCGTTTGTCCTGCTGGCGGGATGCTCTCCCGTGGGGCCGGACTTCGTTCGGCCGGCCGCACCCGACGTGCGGCAATACACGGAAGGCGCGCAGCCGCAGGCCACTGCAAGCGCGCCGACCCGTGACGGCGCGGTCCAGGTTTTCGAAACCGGCGCCAGCATTCCGGCAGACTGGTGGCACCTGTTTCATTCGCCCAAGCTCGATGCCCTGATCGACAACGCATTGCACAACAGCCCGACCATTGCAGCAGCCCAGGCTGCGCTGGAAAACGCCCGTCAATACGCCGCTGCCGAGCGTGGCAACCTCATGTTTCCGGCCGTCGATGCCAAGCTGGGAGAAACCCGCCAGCGCATCTCGCCCGAGGCTTTCGGATTTCCGGGCAATCCCACCACGTTCAGCCTGACCAACGCGAGCGTGGGCGTGTCTTACACCCTCGACTTCTTCGGGGCCAACCGGCGGCAGCTGGAAGGGCTGGAGGCCCAGGCCGACGCGCAGGCCAACCTGCTGCGAGCCGCCCAGGTGACCCTGGCGGCCAATATCGCCACCACGGCGATACGGGAAGCGTCGTTGCGGGCCCAGCTCCGCGCGTCCGAAGCCGTGGCAGCGGCCGAGAAAAAAACTCTCGACATCATGGAAGTGCGCGAACGCCTGGGAGCGATTTCGCAAACGGAAATGCAGCAGCAGCGGGGCACGCTGGCCCAGACGCAGGCGACGATTCCCGCGCTGCAACGGCAACTGGCGCAATCCCGCCATCAGCTGGCCGTGTATGCCGGCAAATTTCCGGGCGACGCGCAGTTGCCTGAATTCGAGCTGGACGACCTGCAGCTGCCGGAAAAACTGCCGCTTTCCTTGCCTTCGGCGCTGATCCACCAGCGGCCTGACATTCTGGTGAGCGAAGCCCAGCTGCATCAGGCCACGGCCAACCTGGGACTCACCATCGCCGGCGTTTATCCCAATGTCACCCTTTCGGCGAGCTACGGTGCCATGGCATTGGTCCCGGGCACGATGCTCAACCCCGGATCTGCCGTCTGGAATCTCGGAACCAATCTGGCACAACCGCTGTTTCACGGGGGCGCCCTGGAAGCCGGAGAGCGTGCCGCGGAAGCAGCTCTGGACCAGTCGGCCGCACAATACCGGCAGACCGTGCTCAATGCCTTCCAGAACGTGGCTGACGTCTTGCGCGCACTGGAAACCGACGCCGGCACGTTGTCGGCCGAGTCGGACAACGCGCGCGCTTCCAGCCGCAGCCTGGAGCTGGCCCGTGCCCAGTATGAAACCGGCAGCGCCAGCTTTTTGACGTTGCTGACGGCCGAAGAACACGAAAGCCAGGCCCGGATTTCACTCGTGCAGGCGCAGTCGGCACGGCTGGCCGATTCGGCAGCCTTGTTTCTGGCCATGGGAGGCGGCTGGTGGAACCAGCCCGGCACGGACACCCACCGAATTTCGCAGCAGGAAAACAAACAACCATGAGCGAACGACAATCAACCCCTTCCTTCAAGAAACGCATGATGATCATGCTGGCCCTGGTCGCGATCCTGGTCGGCGGGCTGGTGGCATTCCAGCTGTTCAAGGGGGCCATGCTGCGCAAGTACATGGCCGCTTCGGGCCAACCGCCGCAAACGGTCAGCACCCTCACCGCAAGCCGGTCGGAGTGGGTGCCTGAATTCGAGGTGGTGGGTTCCCTTCGTGCCGTGCGCGGCGTTGACATCAGCCCGGAGATTGCCGGCACGGTGCGCCTGATGTCCTTCCATTCAGGCGACAAGGCCCAAGCGGGACAGGTGCTGCTGGAGATGGTGGATGATGCGGAAAAGGCCCAGCTCAACATGCTGGAGGCCAGCGCTGCGCTGGCGCGCATCACCATGGAGCGCGATCGTGCCCAGTATGCAGCCCAGGCCATCAGCAAGGCGCAACTGGATACCGACACGGCAGACCTGCAAAGCAAGGAAGCACAGCTGGCCCAGCAGAAGGCGTTGCTTGCCAAAAAAACCCTGGTGGCGCCGTTCGAAGGCCGCCTGGGAATCACCACCATCAATCCCGGGCAGTATCTGAATGCCGGAGACAAGGTGGTGACGCTCCAGCAGATTGCCCCGATCCTGGTGGATTTCAACGTGCCCCAACAGCAGGCCGGTCAGCTCAAGGTAGGCGGGAAAGTGACGGTCCAGACCGATGCCTGGCCCGGAAAGACCTTTTCCGGAGTGATTTCCGCCATCAGCCCGCTGGTGGATGCCAGCACGCGCAATCTGGCCGTGGAAGCCCGGGTGGACAACCCGCAGGAAACCTTGCTGCCGGGTATGTTCGGGAAAGTGCACTGGAATCACGGCGAACCGCAGTCGCTGATCACGGTTCCCCAAACAGCCGTTACCTACAATCCTTATGGCGCAACCGTGTTCATCCTGAAGCCGGCCCCCAGGAAAAACGGCAATGAAGGTCAGGGCGCTCCCAAGGTGGCGTGGGTTGCAGAACAGGTTTTTGTCACCACGGGACCCACGCGCGGTGACCAGGTGGCTGTCTTGTCGGGCCTTGAGGTGGGCGCGACCGTGGTCACCAGCGGCCAGCTGAAACTCCAGACCGGCACGCCGGTGATCATCAACAACCAGCTGCTGCCGCCCAACGATTCATCGCCCTCGCCCCAGGAAAAGTGAGCTGATCCGCCCATGAATTTCACGGACATTTTCATCCGTCGACCGGTCCTTTCGGTCGTCGTCAGCCTGCTGATCCTGGTGCTCGGCCTGCGGGCCGTATTCAGCCTGCCCGTCAACCAGTTTCCGCGAACCCAGAACGCGGTGGTCACCATCACCACCAACTATTACGGTGCGGACGCGCAAACCGTGGCCGGATTCATTACCCAGCCGCTGGAATCGGCCATCGCCCAGGCCCAGGGCATCGACTACCTGTCTTCCAACAGTCTGTTGGGAACTTCCATCATCACGGCCACCCTGCGCCTGAACTACGACCCCAGCAAGGCACTGACGGAAATCAACACCCAGGTCAATTCCGTGCGCAACCAGCTGCCGCCCCAGGCCCAGCTGCCGGTGCTTTCCGTGCAGATCGGTCAAACGATCGATTCCATGTACATGGGTTTCTACAGCAAGGTATTGCCCACCAACAACGTGACCGATTTCCTGTTGCGCGAAGTCAAGCCCAAGCTGGATTCCCTTGAAGGCGTCCAGACCGCGGAAATATTGGGTGCGCGCAATTTTGCCCTG
>JAJZPY010000046.1 GCA_021811005.1 Pseudomonadota bacterium | reverse complement strand
CGGATGGAGCCGGATGCAGCCATGGCTCTGGAAGTGGTACACGCTGGGCGGGGCGATGGTGCCATGAATACCCACCCCGTCAAGGCTGATCCCGATCCAGTATTCCCCCAGGGGATTGTCCGGCCCCGGCGGGACCAGAGTGCGCACGGCCTCCCCTTCGCGCCGCATTTCCTCCTGGATGGAAGGCGGCACATGCCAGGCAGGATGGCGACGCAGTTCGGTCACCCGGAACGCACCCGCGGGCGTCGGCCAGTCAGGCCGGCCCAGACCCACTGGATAGGCGGCCACCAAGCGGCCTGAGCGAAAAAAAAACAGATGGCGTTGCGGCAGGTTGATCAGCAGGCCTTCCTGCAGCCCGCCGGGCACAAGGTGCCGGTTGTTCAGGGTCAGGCGCTGGCCCGGCCGAATGGGGCGGTTGAGCGGAATGCCATTGTCACGGGCGATCAGCGTGGCCGATTCGCCAAAGCGTGCCGCGATCCGGATCAGGTAGTCGCCCGGCAGCACTTCGTATTCAAAGCTCCTGCCGATCAGGCCTGTGTCCGCATTCGTGACCGCGTGGGCACCCGCGAACAGGGCCAAGGAAAAGCTCAGCAGAAGGAAACGGTACTGGGAGCGCATGGAAAACCTGGAGGCGGGGGTCGGAATCGAACCGGCGTAGACGGCTTTGCAGGCCGCTGCATGACCACTCTGCCACCCCGCCAGGGGTAAATTGGCGACGATTGAAACTGAAAGGGGAAAATGTACTGGCCATTTTCCCCTTGGAAATTGGAGCGGGAGACGAGTCTCGAACTCGCGACCTCAACCTTGGCAAGGTTGCGCTCTACCAACTGAGCTACTCCCGCACGAAGTCCATAATTCTAATCTGCCAACGGCCTGAACGTCAACTGACTGCACCCGCTTTTACGGCAACTTGCAGGTAATAAACCATCGACACCAGCGTGAGCAAGGCGGCGATCCACAGTGCAACGGTGCCGATCCAGTGGCAGGGGATGACGCCGAACAGCCATTTGTCGTAGAGCAGGAAAGGAATCGCGATCATTTGCGCGATGGTCTTGATTTTCCCCAGCGTGGACACCGCCACGTTGGCGCTTTTTCCCAGCTTGGCCATCCATTCGCGCAACGCGGAAATGGCGATTTCGCGGCCGATGATCACGAGCGCGATGGCGGATGGCACGCGCTGCAGGTCCACCAGCACGATGAGCGCTGCCATCACCATGAGCTTGTCCACCACGGGGTCGAGAAACGCGCCGAAGGCCGTGGTCTGGTTCCACTTGCGCGCCAGGTAGCCGTCGAAGGCATCGGTGATGGCCGCCCCCACGAAAATGCCTGCCGCCGTGAGCCCTGCATTGGGAACGGGCAGCCAGTGGTCGGGAAAATACATCACGCCCACGAACAGCGGGATCAGGCCCAGGCGAATCAGGGTCAGGATGTTGGGGATATTCAATTCCATGACGGACATTTTACCCGTTAGTGGAGCTGCTGATAAATTTTACGGGCGAGCGTGAGTCCAATCCCCGGCACGGCCGCAATGTCTTCCACACTGGCGTTTTCCACGCCGCGCAACCCCCCGAACTGCGCCAGCAATTTCTGGCGTCGCTTGGCGCCGATGCCGCTCACGTCTTCCAGGCTCGAGCGCGTGCGGGCGCGGGCACGCCGGTTGCGGTGACCGGTGATGGCAAAACGGTGCGCCTCGTCGCGAATGGCTTGCAGCAGATGAAAGCCGGGGTGGTCGGGCGGCAGTTTCAGGGTTTTTCCCGCTTGCGGATAGATCAGCACTTCCAGGCCGGGCTTGCGCCCTTCTCCCTTGGCGATGCCCAGGATGGGGATGTCGCGCACCCCCAGGTCGCCCAGGATGGCAAGCGCCGAGTTGAGTTGCCCGCGACCGCCGTCGATGAGGATGAGGTCGGGCAGCTTGCCTTCGCCCGCCATGAGCTTGCGGTAGCGCCGTTCGAGCACGGAGCGCAGGGCCGCGTAATCGTCGCCCGGGGTGATGTCGGCAATATTGTAGCGGCGATAGTCCGCCTTGAACGGTTCGCCCCCTTCAAACACCACGCAGGAACCCACGGTGGCTTCGCCCTGGGTGTGGCTGATGTCGAAACATTCCATGCGCTGGGGGGCCTGGGCCAGTCCCAGGGCTTCCTGCAAGGCCGCCACCCGCGCACCCTGGGCTGTCTGCTGCGCACGCCGCTGTTCCAGGGCGAAGCGGGCATTCTGCTCGGCCCCCTGCAGCCAGGCCCGCCCCTCTCCCTGCGGCCGCGTCACCACCTGCACCGTGCGCCCGGCGCGGGCGCCCAGCGCCTGGGACAGCGAAGGACCGTCCACCGGCGCATTGGTGATGATTTTGGAAGGGGCCGACTGCAGGGCGTAATGCTGGGACAGGAAGGCTTCCGCCACGGTTTCCGCGTCGGCCCCTTCGGCATTTTGCGGAAAGAAAGTCTTGTCGCCCAAATGCCGGCCGCCGCGGATCATGACCAGGTTGAGTGCCACTTCGCCCTCTTCCGCCAGCACCGCCACCACATCCACGTCGCGTTCCTGCACGGAAGAAACGGCCTGGCGCGACAGCACTTGCTGCATGAGGGCAATGCGGTCGCGATAGTAGGCGGCGCTTTCAAAATCGAGCGCATCCGACGCTTCGCTCATGGACTGGCGCAGCTCGTCCAGCACTTCGCTTTCATGGCCGCCCAGAAAGCTGCGGGCATTGTCGATGTCGCGCCGGTAGGCCGCCTGCGAAATGGCGCCCACGCAGGGACCGGAGCAGCGATGGATCTGATGGAGCAGACAGGGCCGGGAGCGGTTGCGGAACACCGCATCTTCGCAGGTGCGCAGGCGGAACAGCCGCTGCAGGTGGCCGATGACTTCACGCGCGGCCCAGGCGTTGGGATAGGGCCCGAAATATTCGTGGCGCGGATCCAGTGCGCCGCGATACAGGCGGATCTGGGGAAACTCGTGTCCGGAAAACTGGATGTAGGGGTAGCTTTTGTCGTCCTTGAACAGCACGTTGAAGCGCGGATAAAGGCTTTTGATGAGGTTGCCTTCCAGCAGCAGCGCTTCCGCTTCCGACCCCGTGAGCGTCACTTCCACGGAAGCGATCTGCGACACCATGAGCCGCGTGCGCGGATTGTCGTGGGTTTTCTGGAAGTAGGACGACACGCGCCGCTTGAGATCGCGCGCCTTGCCCACGTAGATCACTTCACCCGTCGCATTCTGCATGCGGTACACCCCGGGCTGGTTGGGCAGTGTTTTCAGGAATACCGCAAGATCGAAGGCGCTCACGACGGCGGACCGTGGTCCAGCAACTGGCGCGCCTTGCGGAAAACGGCCGTGAACATTTCGGGCGTCAGGCGCCGCGTCTGGGTGTTGTAGCGGCTGCAATGGTAGCTCGACAGCAGGAACTGCCCGCTGGGCAGCCTGTGCATCGCGCCATGGCTGAAAGGATACTCGCGCTGGCGCAGGCCCGCCGCCATCAGCACCGCCTGGTGAGCGATCTGTCCCAGGGCGAGGATCACTTGCGGCGCGAGGTTTCCTGCCAGCTCGTGCGCCAGGAAATCATTGCAGGCACGGACCTCTTCCGGCATGGGCTTGTTGGCCGGCGGCAGGCAGCGCACCGCATTGGTGATGCGGCAGTCGAGCAGCTGCAGCCCGTCAGCCGGGTCCGCCCCTTCGGGCTGGTTGCTGAAGCCTGTTTCATGCAGCGTGGCGTACAGCAGGATGCCTGCGTGGTCGCCGGTGAAAGGTCTTCCGGTGCGATTGGCGCCGTGCATGCCGGGCGCGAGGCCCACCACCAGCAGGCGCGCGGCGGGGTCGCCGAAGGACGGGACGGGGGCCGCGAAATAGCGCGGCTGGGCCAGCCGCACGTGATCGAGAAAGGCGGAAAGCCGGCTGCAGCGCCGGCAGCGGGGATTGAAGGGAAGCGTGTCGGGCATGGCGGTTCCGGTTCCGGCTCAGGCCGCAGGCCGCACTTCGGGCTGCAGCGTCACGTGCTCGATGCCGTGCTCTTCGCTCAGCATGTACTGGATGGATTGCAGCACGCGCGGCCAGCATTCCAGGCTGTCGAGTTCCAGGTGGGCCGAAAGGGCCAGCAAGCCCGACGTGAGTGTCCAGATGTGCAGGTCGTGCACTGAATGCACGCCTTCCACGGCGGCCAGTTTTTCGCCCACTTCGTGCAGGGAAACCGTGTCGGGCACGCCTTCCATCAGCACGTGGATGGATTCGGTCAGGATGCGCACGGTGGAATACAGCATGAGGGCCGCCACCACCAGCGACAGGATCGGGTCGATCGGCATCCAGCCCGTCCACCACACGATGATGCCGGCGAGCAACGCCGCCACCGAACCCAGGAAATCGCCCATCACGTGAATCATGGCGGCCCGGGTATTGAGCCCCTGCTCCATGCGCGAGAGCATCCAGCCATTGATGGCATTGAGCAGCATGCCCAGGAAAGCCACCACGATCACCGGCACGCCGCTCACGGCCGTGGGCTCGTGTATGCGCAGCAGCGCTTCGATGACGATGGCCGAAATGACTGCCAGCAGCAGCAGGCCATTGAGCAAGGCCGCAATCACTTCAGCCCGCTGCAGTCCATAGCTGTGGCGCTGGGTGGGGGGGCGCTTTCCCACCCAGATCGCGAACGTGCCCAGCCCCAGGGACAGGGCATCGGACACCATGTGGCCCGCATCGGAAATGAGGGCGAGCGAGCCCGACCACCAGCCCGTGAGCGCTTCCACCACCGCGAAAGCGGCGGTCAGGACGAGCGCCCACATCATGGCGCGGCTCGACCTGGGGCGATCGCCATGGTGGAAATGGCCCGCCGGATCGTGATGGTTGTGGGACTCGTGGCCGGGCGCGCGGTGGCGGGCTGCCGGCTTGTGATGGTGGTGGGAATGGTGGTGAACCAGGCTCATGCCCGTTCCTCCAGCAACGCCAGCGCCGCCTGGCAACGCGCCTCGCCTTCGGCCGGGGTCAGGCGCGAGGCCGGGGCCAGCCGCGCCAGGCGGCGTGCGCTTTCGGCCGGCCAGTGGCAGCCGGCAAGACCGTCCAGCAGTTCGCGCGCGGCCTCCGGATCGTTGCACAGCAGGACCATGTCGCATCCGGCGCCGAGCGCGGCGCGTGCCCGCTCGGCCGGCGTGCCCGCCCCCACGGCGCCTTTCATGGACAGGTCGTCGCTGAAAATCACGCCGTCAAAGCCCAGCCGGCCGCGCAGCACCTCCTGCAGCCAGAAGGAGGAAAAGCCGGCAGGCCGGCTGTCCACGGCGTCGTACAGGATATGGGCCGGCATGATGCCTTCCAGCCCCTCCCGGATGAGCACCTGGAACGGTTTCAGGTCGTCCGCCTCGATCGCGGCGTACGGACGGGAATCCACCGGCAGGTCGTGGTGGGAATCGGCTTCCACGAAGCCGTGCCCGGGAAAGTGCTTGCCCACCGCGGCAAATCCGGCGGCATGCAGGCCGCGACGCAGTGCCCCGGCCAGGCGCGCAACGATTTCCGGATCGCGATGAAACGCGCGGTTGCCGATCACGGCACTGCGCCCATAGGCGAGGTCCAGCACGGGAGCAAAAGACAAATCCACGCCCAGCGCGCGCAGCTCCCATGCCAGCACGAAACCGGCCGCTTCCGCCTGGCGCAGGGCCAACGCCGGATCCTGTCCGTAGCGCTCGCCCAGGCTGCCCATGGACGGCAACTCGGTGAAGCCGCTGCGAAAGCGCTGCACCCGCCCGCCTTCATGGTCCACGGCAATCAGCAGTCCGGGCTTGAGCGCATGCAACGCGGCCGTGAGCGAACGCAACTGGGCCGGCGACTCGTAATTGCGCGTGAACAGGATCACGCCGCCCACCAGGGGGTCGCGCATCATGTCCGCTTCCGCTGCCGTGGGCAGGAGCCCCACGATGTCGATCATGACCGGTCCGCGCATGCCTGCTCCAGGATCACGAACGCCACCGCCTGCTGTTCCTCGTCCGTGACCGACACGTGGGTGCGGGTAATGCCCCGGCTGCGCACCAAGGCCTCCAATTCGGGCGCCAGGTCGAGAGTGGGCGCCCCGTGGTCGTCATGGCTCGTGCCGATGTGGCGCCAGGTCACGGGGTGGCGCATGCCGGTGCCAAGCGCCTTGGAGAACGCTTCCTTCACCGCGAAACGCTTGGCCAGGTAGCGGGCGGGCTGCGCATGCGCGTCAAAACGTTCCAGCTCGCCCGCAGTGAGCAGTTTTTCGGCAAAACGCCGCCCATGGCGCGTCAGGGCATCGCGAATGCGCCGCACCAGCACGCTGTCCACCCCGATGCCGACGATCATGAAATCGCGACGGCGTTGGTGATGAGCGTTTTCATTTCGCGCACTGCCGCTTCCCAGCCCACGAACAACGCCTGCGCCACGATGGCGTGCCCGATGTTGAGCTCGCTGATGTTGACCAGGGCGGCCACGGGGCGGGTGTTGTGGTAATTGAGGCCGTGCCCGGCATTGACCCGCAGGCCCAGCTGCACGCCGAAGTCCGCGGCATCGCGCAGGCGCGCCAGTTCAGGCGCCCGCTCGGCATCGGTTTCCAGCTCGGCGTAGTGCCCGGTGTGCAGTTCCACCACCGGGGCACCGGCGGCATGGGCCGCTTCGATCTGTTCGCGGTCGGCGTTGATGAACAGGGACACCCGGATGCCCGCGTCGCCCAGCACGCGGCAGGCATCGCGCACGCGTTCGAAATGGGAAATCACGTCGAGCCCGCCTTCGGTGGTCAGCTCCTGGCGCCGTTCCGGCACCAGGCAGGCATCGTGCGGACGGGTTCTGAGGGCAATGGCCAGCATCTCGTCCGTCACGGCCATTTCGAGGTTCATGCGGGTGGACAGCACTTCGCGCAGGATTTCCAGGTCGCGGTCCTGGATGTGCCGGCGGTCTTCCCGCAAATGCAGGGTGATGGCATCGGCGCCGGCATATTCAGCCAGCAGCGCGGCCTGCACCGGGCTGGGATAACGGGTGCCGCGCGCCTGGCGCAGCGTGGCAATGTGGTCGATGTTGACGCCCAGTTGGATCACAGCAGGGGAAGCTCCTGAAATATGCGCCGGGTGTGCAGGTCCTGATAGCCCAGATGATGCCCCAGCAGCAGTCGCATCAGCTGTTTGCTCTGGCTTAAAGTCACGGGATCGTCGTAATGCGACTGCGCCATGTCGAGCAGGGTTTTTCCCAGAAATTGTACTGCATTCCCCCCCGGCGCTACGACCCGCAGCGCGCCGCGGTCCAGCTCGAAACGGTAATGCGCGTCCGGATCGATGGGCGCGCCGGTGTCTGCTTCGCGCTCCAGCGGCGGGGCATAGCCCAGTTCCTGCAGCAGCGCCACTTCGAAGGCGCGCAGCACCGGCTCAAGCGGCTCCGCCGCGGCCAGCCGTCCCAGCGTTTGGGCATAAAAGCCGAACAGCGCTTCGTGCGGATCGTCCCGCCCCAGCAGGCGCATCAGCAACTCGTTGAGATAGAACCCGCAAAACAGGGCCTTTCCGGACAACTGCGGCAACCCGCCCTGCCACTCGGCCGTTTTGAGGGTGCGCAGTTCCCCCTGGCCGAACCAGCCCACCAAGAGCGACTGAAACGGCTGCATCAGGCCGCGCAGGGCGGAACGGGGACGGCGCACGCCTTTGGCCACCAGCGCCACGCGCCCGCAATGGGGCGTGAAGCATTCCACGATCAGGCTGGTTTCGCGCCAGGGCGTGCTGTGCAGGACAAAAGCCGGCTCCATGGCCACGCGCGCCGGATCAAAGCTCATAACCCATCTGCTTGAGCGCGCGCTCGTCTTCCGCCCAGCCGCCCTTGACCTTGACCCACAGTTCCAGGTGAACCTTGCCTTGCACCAGGGTTTCGATGCTTTTGCGCGCCAGCGTGCCGATGGCCTTGAGCTTTTCGCCGTTGCGGCCGATCACGATCGCTTTCTGGTTGTCGTTGTCCACCACGATGGTGGCATGGATGCGTCGCAGCGCCCCTTCCGTCTGGTACTGGTCGATCAGCACGGTGGTGGCATAGGGCAGCTCTTCGCCCAGCAGGCGAAACAGCTGTTCACGGATGAATTCCGCCGCCAGGAACCGTTCGTTGCTGTCGGTCAGGTCGTCGGCCTCGTACAGGGGAGGACCTTCCGGCAGGCGCTGTTCGATTTCCCGCAGCAATCCTTCAAAGTCGCGGTCCTGGCGCGCGCTCACCGGCACGATGGCGTCAAAACGCTGTTCCTTCGCCCGTTCCTGCAAAAACGGCAGCAGCAGTTCGCGCGGCTTCACGCGATCCACCTTGTTGACCACCAGCAGGGGGCGCACGCCGGCCGGAATGTGATCCAGCACGCGCTGGTCCTCCGCGCCCCAGTGCAGCGCTTCGCTCACCATCAGCACCACGTCCACTTCCTGCAGGGTGGACAGCACGCTGCGGTTCATGGCGCGATTGAGCGCGCTTTTGTGGCGGGTCTGGTAGCCCGGGGTGTCCACGAACACGAATTGGGTTTCGGGGCGGGTGAGAATGCCGCGAATGCGGTTGCGGGTGGTCTGGGGCTTGCGTGACGTGATGCTGAGCTTCTGCCCGATCAGGTGGTTGAGCAGGGTGGATTTTCCCACGTTGGGACGTCCCACCAGCGCCACGGTGCCGCAGCGGCTCACGCCGGACCTCCCGGCAGCAGTTCAAGCGCGAGCCGCGCCGCCTGCTGTTCAGCCAGGCGTCGGCTTTTCCCTTCCGCTTCCGTGCGCAGCGGCGGCTCGTCCACCACGCATTCCACGCGGAAGGTCTGGTCATGCGCTTCGCCGCGGGTTTCCAGCAAGCGGTAATGCGGCAGCGCGCGGTGGCGTGCCTGCAACCATTCCTGCAGGCTCGTTTTGGCATCCTTGGAAGCCGCCGACACATCGATGCGTTCCGCCAGGGGGGCCAGCAGGCGCCGGATCACCCCTTCCGCGGACTCCAGGCCGCCATCGCAAAACACCGCGCCAAACACCGCTTCCAGGGCATCGGCCAGGATCGACGGGCGGCTGCCGCCGCCGCTTTTGAGCTCGCCTTCTCCCAGCCGCAGCAATTCGCCCAGGCGGATCTGCTGCGCCACCTGCAACAAGGCGTCGCGGTTGACCAGGCCGGAACGGATGCGGCTCAGTTCGCCTTCGGTGAATTGGGGGTGTTGTTCGAACAGCCAGCGCGCCACCACCAGGTTGAGCACGCTGTCGCCCAGAAACTCCAGGCGTTCGTTGTGGCGGGCCGCGCTGCTGCGATGGGTCAGTGCTTCGATCGCGAGGGCCCCGGTGCGGAACGTGTGGCCGATGCGCCGTCCCAGTTCCTGAACCTGCAACTCGTCCTTGCGCGTCATGGCTTTCAGCGGATCATGGTCCCGATCCGGCTCAGGTCCTGAAAATTCATCCACACCAGCACCGCCTTGCCGACGATGTTGTTTTCCGGAACGAATCCCCAGTAACGGCTGTCGGAGCTGCGATCGCGGTTGTCACCCATCATGAAATAATGCCCCGGCGGCACTTTGCAGGCAAATCCCTGGGCATTGTAGATGCAGTTCTGGCGGTCGGGAAAATCCCGCACCTGCGACAGGAACACGGGCGGCTGCTGGTCGAGGGTGATGATGGAATGCAGGTGCTCCCCCAACTGCTCCTTGAAGCGGCTGAAGGTGGCATAGCTCAGCACGTCTTCCACATCGCCGAACGTGCCGTCGGGCTGGGTTGTCAAAGGCTTGCCGTTGATGGTGAGGCGCTTGGAATCGTACACCACCACGTCCCCCGGCACGCCCACCACGCGCTTGATGTAATCGGTGGAAGGATCTTCCGGGTACTTGAACACCATGACGTCGCCATGTTCGGGATGGCGCACGTTGATGACGATGCGGTTGGTGACGGGCATGCGCAGCCCGTAGTCGAACTTGTTGACCAGGATGAAATCACCCACGCGCAACGTCGGGATCATGGAACCCGAAGGAATCTTGAAAGGCTCGAACAGGAAAGAGCGCACCACGAACACGGCCAGGATCACCGGAAAGAAGCTTTTGGAAATTTCCAGCCAGGCCCCTTCGGCATCCACCACGGCATTGCCCTTGCGCCGGCGCCGCAGCCAGTCCCACAACACCACGAGCCCGGTGAGCATGCTGGCTGCCAGCAGGATTTCGGAAAAGCCGGTGACCTTGAGCAGGAGTCCGAAGGCACACACCAGCATCACCAGCCAGGCGGTCTGGACCCAGCCGGCGTGGCGGTCTTCCGCGCCCCGCGGGCGCTTGGAAAACAGGTCCCACAGCACGATGGGCAAGGTCACGGCGAGTCCGGCGATGCCGAGCTTGAACAGATCCATTATTTGCTCTCCACTTGCAGGATGGCTAGGAACGCTTCCTGGGGAATTTCAACGCTGCCGACCTGCTTCATGCGTTTCTTGCCGGCCTTCTGCTTTTCCAGCAGCTTGCGCTTGCGGGTGATGTCCCCGCCGTAACACTTGGCCAGCACGTTCTTGCGCAAGGCCTTGATGGTTTCGCGCGCGATGATGTGGGAACCGATGGCGGCCTGCACGGCCACGTCGAACATCTGGCGCGGAATCAGTTCGCGCATGCGGGCCGCCAGTTCGCGCCCGCGATACTGGCTGCTGGAGCGGTGCACCACCAGGGACAGCGCATCCACTTTTTCGCTGTTGATGAGGATGTCCAGTTTCACCAGATCGGAGGCGCGGAATTCCTTGAATTCGTAGTCGAGCGACGCATAACCGCGGCTGACCGATTTCAGGCGGTCAAAAAAGTCCATCACCACTTCGTTGAGCGGCATTTCGTAGGTGAGCACCACCTGCCGGCCGGAATATTGCATGTCCACCTGCACGCCCCGTTTCTGGTTGCACAGCGTGATCACCGGGCCCACGTAATCCTGCGGCAGCAGCATGGTGGCCGTGATGATGGGTTCGCGGATTTCCTCGACCTTGGAGGGGTCGGGCAGGCGCGACGGATTCTCGATTTCCTCCACGGTGCCGTCACGCAGGACCACTTCATAGACCACGGTGGGCGCCGTGGTGATGAGGTCCATGTCGTATTCGCGTTCCAGGCGCTCCTGCACGATTTCCATGTGCAGCAGTCCCAGGAAGCCGCAGCGGAAACCGAAACCCAGGGCCTGCGACGTTTCTGGCTCGTAATGCAGCGAAGCGTCGTTGAGCTTGAGCTTTTCCAGGGCGTCGCGCAGCGCGTCGTACTGGTTGCTTTCCACGGGATAGAGGCCGGCAAACACCTGCGGCTTGATGTCCTTGAAACCGGGCAGCGCGGCCACCGCCGGCCGCTGGGCCAGCGTGATGGTGTCGCCCACGCGGGCCGAATGCAGTTCGCGGATGCCGGCGATCACAAACCCCACCTGCCCGGCCGAAAGATTTTCCCGTGGCAGCGATTTGGGCGTGAACACCCCCACCTGCTCGCACAGGTAGCTGGCCTGGGTGGACATGAGCAGGATCTTGTCCTTGGGACGCAACATGCCGTCCACCACCCGCACCAGCATCACCACACCCACGTAGTTGTCGAACCAGGAATCGATGATGAGGGCCTTGAGCGGCGCTTCGGGGTCACCTTTGGGCGGCGGCACGCGGGCGATGACCGCTTCCAGCACGTCCTGCACCCCTTCGCCGGTCTTGGCGCTCACGCGCAGGGCGTCGTGGGCGTCGATGCCGATGATGTCCTCGATTTCCGCCATGACCCGTTCGGGTTCGGCGGACGGCAGGTCGATCTTGTTGAGGACGGGAAACACTTCAACGCCCTGCTCGATGGCCGTGTAGCAGTTGGCCACGGTCTGCGCTTCCACGCCCTGGGAGGCATCCACCACCAGGACCGCGCCTTCGCAGGCGGCCAGCGAACGCGACACTTCGTAGGAAAAGTCCACGTGGCCGGGCGTGTCGATGAGGTTGAGGTTGTACACTTCGCCGTCGCGGGCGCGATACTGGAGTGCCGCGGTCTGGGCCTTGATGGTGATGCCCCGTTCGCGTTCCAGGTCCATGCTGTCCAGCACCTGCGCTTCCATTTCGCGATCGGAGAGGCCGCCGCAAAGCTGGATGAAGCGATCCGCCAGCGTGGACTTGCCGTGGTCGATGTGCGCGATGATGGAAAAATTGCGGATACGGTTCATGTGTTATGGAAAAAAGGGCATCCTGGGATGCCCTTTTGACAAGTTAGCGGAGCCGGAAGCCCCAAAGCATGCAATTTTAGCCGAATTCGGCTGGTTGTGCAGGCCGATCTGGGGTTTCGTGCGCGGCCAGCGCCGCTTCCAGCAATGTCGCATCGAAGTGGTAGTGAAACACTTCGCGACCGCCCAGCACCAGCACCGGCACCAGGTCCCCGTAACGGGCTTCCAGCTCGGGATGATCCTCGAGATCGATCACGTCCACCTGGAAATCGCGCCCGCGGCGCGCGACTTCGAGCGCCGCGGCCATGTCGCTGCACAGGTGGCAATAGCTGCGGCTGTACAGCGTGAAGCGCGGCACGCTCATTCCGGCTTGAGCGTGATGAACTGGGAGTCGCCGCCGCGCCGCACCAGCAAGGCCACCATCTTTTTGGGCTCGATGTGGGACAGGACCTGGTTGAACTCCTTCACCGAGTGAATTTCGCTGTTGTTGATGGACAGGATCACGTCCCCGCCCTGAAGGCCGGCTTTGGCTGCCGCACCGCTCACCTCTTCCACCACCACGCCCGAAGTGATGTCGAGCTCCTTGCGCTGCTGGGCCGTGAGATCCGCCAGCGTCAGTCCCAGCTTGCCTGCCTTGCCGGCACGCGCGCGCTTGGACTGGGGCGCCTCGTTCTGGGCCGTCTTTTCCGACGGCATTTCACCCACCGTGGCCGTCAGGTCGAGCAATGCTCCCTGGCGCCACACCTGGACCACGACGCTGGAGCCCGCCTTGGTGCCGCTCACCACGCGCGGCAGGTCTTCCTGGGTGGCAATGGGCTTGCCGTCGAACTTGAGGATGATGTCGCTCGCGTGGATGCCCGCCTTGTCAGCCGGCGCGCCTTTCTGCACCGACACCACGAGGGCGCCGCGCGGCTTGCCCAACCCGAAGGAATCGGCCAGCTCCTTGTTCACTTCCTGGATCACCACGCCCAGCCAGCCGCGGCTCACCTTGCCCGTGGCGCGCAGCTGGTCGGACACCTGGAGTGCCACGTCGATGGGAATGGCGAAGGACAGGCCCATGTAGCCGCCCGTACGGCTGTAGATCTGGGAATTGATGCCGATCACTTCACCTTTCATGTTGAACAGCGGTCCGCCGGAATTGCCCGGATTGATGGGCACGTCGGTCTGGATGAAAGGCACCAGGGTTTCCTGCGGCAGCGAACGGCCTTTGGCGCTGATGATGCCTTTGGTCACGCTGCTTTCAAACCCGAAGGGGGAACCGATGGCCACCACCCATTCCCCCACCTTGGCTTTCGACGGATCGCCGATTTTCACGGTGGGCAGGCCGGTGGTATCGATCTTGAGCACGGCCACGTCGGTCTTGCGGTCAAAGCCCACCACCTTGGCCTTGAATTCGCGCTTGTCCTGCAGCGTCACCATCACTTCGTCGGCCCCCTGGACCACATGGCTGTTGGTGAGGATGTAACCGTCCGGGCTGATGATGAACCCCGACCCCATGGAATGGGATTCTTCGGTCTGTCCGTGGGGACCCTGGGGCGCCATGGGAATGCCAAAGCGGCGGAAGAATTCCAGCATGGGGTCGCCTTCCTGCGGACCCTGGGCGCTGGGCCCCGTGTCCACGGCAACATGCGCGTTGGTGGTGGCCCGGATGTTGACCACCGTGGCCTCCTGTTTTTCCACCAGGTCGGCGAAGTCAGGCAGGTTTTCAGCCTGGGCCCAGCCCAGCCAGGCGCTCAGGACGAATGCAAGGAATACTGCAACACGCTTCATGGATGACTGCTCCGGAGGTTGATGACAGATTGGCCGATCTGCTTGATCGACGCCAGGGGAACTTCACCGACCGCGGTGATCTGCCGGTCGTCGCGCCGGGCAGAATAATAACTCAGCGCGTTGGGCATCATTTCGACGCGGTCGGGGCGCGGCGCCTCGCCTTCCGCCGGTTCGATGAACACGGACACGGTCGACAGCCCGTCCGAATAGACCAGATGGGTCATGGCGCCGCCATGCCCGGGCATCGGACGGCGCACTTCCACGATCTTGTGAAAGCCTGGCGGCGCGTTGGCCACCACCCAACCGGAATGGTCGGCTTCCGGCCCCAGGGACGGCACGTTGTCCTGGCGCCAGTTGTCGGTGCCGGGAAAGGCCGGCCTGAACTGGGCTGGGTCGGGATGTCCGCCGATGGTCACGGCCGTGAACACGGACATCTGGATCGGTTCGTTGTGCGGCCCCAGGGTGACGGCACGCAGCAGCAGGCTGGTGGCGGCATCGGCGCAGAATTCATGGCCATAGCGCAGGGGATCGCGCGGACGCAGCGCGATCACGTGGCAATCGTGGCCGGCCACGCGGTCCTGGCCCACCACCGAAATGTCGTAATTGTCGCTGTAGGCTTCGAAAGGCGGCGCGATCAGCGCCGGGAAGAAATGACGGCTTTCGGCGCGCTGCAGGCGAATGGCGTGGACATCGGGAAAATAGCAGCGCATTTCGTCGTTGAGGCGGATGATTTCCCGTGGCGGCCCATCCAGCGTGTCGATGCGCGTTTTTTCCTGGCCACGCTCGAACGTGTGCACCACGCGCGAAGCTTCCATGCCCCCTTCGTGCTGGAACACGAAAATGCCGGAATAGGACAGTTGCTGCGCGGCCGTAGCCAGCTGGCCCAGCAGCGCCTGGGGATCGGCCGGACGAAGCGGGTCGGGCGGGCGCGGCGGGTCGGCCCAGGCCAGCGCCGGCAGCAGCAGCAAAAGCGCGAGCCCGAGCGGGAGCGGCTTCTTCATCGGCCGGCACCCGTTTCGGCGGCGTAATCCACGGTCTGGAAGCCGGAAATGGGCGACCACTGGCGATGCATGGCCACGTAGGGTTTCATTTCAGCCGCCACGGGAGCGGCGGAAGCCACCTGGGTCGGTGCGGCCACCGGGTTCACGGCCAATGCGGGGCCCTGGGCGGGTTCCTGGTAGCGCTGGAACGTCCAGGTGGAGACGGCCACCGCGCCCACGGCTGCGGCCACCGCCAGCCAGCGCGCCGGGGGCTTGGGCGCCTTGCTGCGCGACGCAGGGGCAAGCACCGTGGGCTCCTGGGCCATGGCTTGCGCCACGCGTTCGCCCAGGCGGGTCGGCTGGATGCCGCTTTCGCGCAGCAAGTCGCCGATCAGGTGGTATTCGTTCCACACCCGGGGCATGTCGCCGTCGCTGCGCCACTGCGCAAGCAGCGTGGCCTCGTGTTCCGGGTCCAGTTCGCCGTCCATCAGGGCGGACAGATGTTCGCGATTCATTACCATCTCCTGTCTTTCGATACGTCCAGCTGCGGACGCAGGCGCTCGGCAATCGCCTCGCGCGCCCTGAATATGCGGGAACGGACGGTGCCGATCGGGCAGTTCATGACTGAAGCGATCTCTTCATAACTCAAACCTTCGATTTCGCGCAATCGGATGGCCGTGCGCAACTCCTCCGGCAATGCTTC